>NZ_MKJY01000140.1 GCF_001942465.1 Actinomadura sp. CNU-125 | reverse complement strand
TCGGCGGTCTCCGGCGTCCGCGAGCCGACGCACGATCGCCTCACGGCCCACGCTGGCCCGGAGCCGCCGTCGACGACCTCGCCGACCAGCTCGCCGCCTACCACGAGCGCCGCGCCGACCACGATCCCGCCCGGTTCGCCGCGCTCCTCGCCGAACTGCACGCGCGCGCCGCCGCGCGTCCCGCGCCGCCGCGAGCCCGCCGTGCCGCGCTCGGCCGTCCTCGGCACCGACGAGCCGCCGAGACCCCGCTGCGCCGCGTCCGGCTCGCCGCCCTCGGCTGCCGCGTCGGCGGCTCCGACGCCGTCCGCGCCGCCGACGTCTACCTCGCGCACGCCGCCACCGGCATCGTGCTCGTCCTGAAACGGCGCTGGGACGTCCCCGAAGGGGACCGGCTCACGGGCGCGACCTGGGCGGACGCCGCATCATCGGCGCGTCCCTGCGGGCCCTCGCCGCCGCCAACGTCGTCTCCGAGAGCGCCACCCGCAGCGCCGGGCGGGTCGTCCGCGTCACCGCCGGACGCATCGCCAAGACGACCGTCACCCCCCTCGGCGGCTCGTGGGACAGCCTGCCCGCGGGGCTGCGCGTCACCGACCTCAAGTCGTGCAGGCAGGCCCTCGAAGCGCTGCCGCCGCGGCTCGTCCGGCCGCGCGTCGAGGCCGAGTTCGTCCGCGTGCTGGAGATCGCCGAGGTCCTCGACGTCGGCTACCAGCCGGGCGCGCAGCGGCTCGTGGCCGAGGTCGCCGACGCGTCCGGCTGCACGGCGACCGTCTCCGCCGACTACAGCCCGCACCGTCCCGCGGCCCTGGACGCCCTCGCCGCGGCCCTCCCGGACGCCGCGATGATCGCCGGGTCCGTCCGCCGCGACCGCGGCGGCCTCGTCGTCGACCCGTTCGCGGTGCGCACCGCCGACGGCGCCACCGTCGTCCCCGACCTCGAACCCGGCGACGGCTCGGGCGCCCTCGACGCGCCCGCGCCGCGCAGTCCCCGACGCGCTGGCCGCCACGATCGACGCCGCGCTGGAGGTCACCGCCTAAGCGGCCCACCGCGGCCTCGCGCACGCCCCGCCCACCTTCCGCGTCCGCGTCGGCCCGCACCGCCGGGGACCTGCGCCGCGCCGGGCTGCGCGCCGCCGCCGGCACCGTCGCGACCTCGCCGAAGCCGCTCGGCGGCGACGACGGGCACGCCACCGCGCGGGCCTGGGCCACCGCCCAGATCCGGCTGCTGGCCACCGCCGAACTCCGCTGAGGAATCCTGAAGAAAATTTGGCGGCCGTGTTGATCCGCGGCGTCCCCGTTCGACCTAGGGAGGTAAGGGCCCGGACCGGGCCCGCAGACCGAGGGAGACGAGAACGATGAAGTACATGCTGATCATGCGCGCCACCGACGAGGGCTTCGCGAACTTCGCGGACGTCGACTTCAACGAGATCCTCGAGACGATGGGCCGGTTCAACGACGAGCTGATCAAGGCCGGGGTGCTGCTGGCCGCCGAGGGGCTCGCCGACGCCGCCGAGGGCGTCGTCGTCGACTACGCGTCCGAGCCCCCCGTCGTGACCGACGGGCCGTACGGGGAGACGAAGGAGCTGTTCGGCGGGTTCTACATCCTGAACGTGGCCTCCAAGGAGGAGGCCGTCGAGTGGGCCCGGCGGGCGCCGATGGCCGGCCCCGGCATCAAGACCGAGATCCGCCGCGTCACCACGATCGACGAGTTCCCGCAGGACAACGAGTGGATCCAGCGGGAGCGGGCCTGGCGCGAGTCCACCGGCCAGCTCTGACCGGCCGGGTCCGCCGACCGCCGCCGCGGATCGGGCCGTCCTCGGGGACGGCCCGAACCGGCCCGATCCGGCCGGTTCCTCCGGTTCCAAATCCCGCCCTGCCGGGTAAATCCCCCTCGTGTTCTGGACATTCCTGGGGTGCGTCGCCCTGCTGCTGCTCCTCGGCGTCGTCTCCGACTGGCGCGTCGGGAGGCGCGGTCAGGCGGAGCAGGTCAACGGACGGCCGCCGTTGTAGGCGACCATGTCGGTGAGCGCCGACACCGCGTCGATGTCGCCGCCGGGTTCGACACCGTCGAGTTCGGCGTAGGCCCGGTACAGGTTGCCGACGATGCGCTCGGGGTCGGTGAGGCCCGCGTACGGGCCGAGGTCGGTCTCCCGCGCGGCCTCCAGCGGCGTCAGCCCGGCGGGCTTGGCCTCCGCCGCGACCCCCTGCAGGAACCGCAGATACCCGACGACGCCGCCGATCAGCTCCGGTCCCGCGACGGGACCGTGCCCGGGGACGATCGTCTCCGCGCCCAGCGGCGCCACGACTCCTCCAGCACCTCGATCAGCCCCGCGACCGACCCCTGGAGGACGAACGGGGTGCCGCCGTTGAACAGCAGGTCGCCGCAGAACAGCACCCGGCGCTCCGGGATCCACACGATCGAGTCGTTCGTCGTGTGCGCGGCCGTCCCCACGTGCCGCACTTCGCAGCGCAGCTCGTCCGCCCACAGCGTCACGCCGTCGGTGAACGTGAGGAACGGCGGCTCCAGTTCGACGTCGCCCCAGTCGACCTTCGTCCAGAACGGCTCGTCGAACGGCTTCCCCCACGCCAGCACGCCGTCGCGCGCCCGCTCGTGCCCGACGACGGTCGCGCCCGCGAACAGGTGGTTGCCGAACGTGTGGTCGCCGTGGTGGTGCGTGTTCACCAGCGTCCGGACGGGACGCGGCGTCACCGACGCGATCGCCTCCAGGTACGCGCGGGTGCGGCGCACGGTCGAGCACGCGTCCACGCTCGTCACACCCCGGGACCCGACGACGAAACCGGTGTTGTTGATCCACCACGTGCCGTCCGGCTGGACGTACGCGAAGATCCCGTCGGAGACCTCCTGCAGCCGGGGCGCGCCCGGCCCTTCACGATCGGGTGCGTCGCTCATGTCGGACTCCCTAGGTGAACGGTTTCGATCCAGGACGGCGGCGCGGGCGGGTCCGTCCCGACGAGCGCGGCGATCACCCGGCACGACGGCGCCTCGTGCGGCCACGGAGTGTAGCCGTCGGTGAGGACGATCACCACCTGCGGGCGGTCCCGCCCGGCGAGGGCCCGCTCGATCCCGACGCGCATGTCGGTGCCGCCGCCCCCGCCGAGTTCGACCTGCTCCGCCGACGACACCCGCCGCACCGCCCGCACGTCCGCGTCGCAGGCCAGCACCGCCACCCGGTTCCCGCGCACCCCGACCTCCCGCAGCACGCCGGTGACCTCGGCGAGCGCCGCCGCCAGGTCGTCCTCGCCCATCGACCCGGACGTGTCGATCACGATCGCGACGCGGGGCAGGGGGCGGCGCAGGCTCGGCAGCACCGCGCCGCGCAGCGCCGGGGTGCGGCGGACGGGCGCCGGTAGGTGTAGTCGACCGCGCGCGCCCGCCCACGCGACGCCTCCCGGACCGCGCCCGCCAGCACCCGCCGCCAGTCCACGACCGGTTCCAGGACCCCTTCGGCCCACCGCAGCCACCCGCCCGGCACGTCGCCCCGCGCGCGCCGGTGCGCGCGGATCACCTCGGCCGTCGCGCGGCGTTCAGCGCGCCCGCCTCGACCGGGCCGACGCACGGACCGTCCGTCCCGTCCAGGTCCCACGGCACCGGACGCGTGCGCGCCCGACCCGCAGTCGTGCGCCGGTCCCGGCGGGACGCCCGGCAGGTACTCCTCGAACGTCCGGCCGTCGGGCAGCCCGAAGTCACCGGGGACGACGCGTCCGGCGGGGAGCGGCAGCCCGTCGGCGACCAGGTCGTCGTTGATCTCGCAGTCCTGTGCCGCGTTGACCCGGAAATGGTCGCGCTGCTCGGCGGCGGGGAGCCGCGCGGCCCGTCCGTGGTGGTCGCGCAGCAGGTGCGACACCTCGTGGATCCACACCCCGGCGAGTTCCGGGACGGGCGTCGCGGCGACGAACGCCGGCGACGCGTAGCAGCGCCAGTGCCGGTCCACTGCCATCGTCGGCACCCGCTCCGACGCGACGACCGTCAGCGAGTACAGCGCGGACGCCAGGTACGGCCGGTCGGTCGCGGCCCGGTACCGGGCCGCGAGCAGCTTCGTCCGGTCGAGTCCGGTCACAGCGCGCCGGACAGCCGCAGCAGCTCCACGAATCCGTCGATACCGGACGGCACGGGCCAGCCGGGTTCGCGGAGCGCCGCCAGATCGCCCGCCGCCCGCGCGGCGATGTCCGGGACGCCCGCCTCGACGGCCTTCGCCAGGACGTCCCAGCCCGCCTCCCAGCGCGGCCGCGTCGGATCGTCCTGCACCGCCGACACCACGGCCGTCAGGAACGCGAGCTGCCGGTCGCCGCGCTCGGGCAGCGCGAACGCCGACGGGTCCGCCAGCACCCGGTTCGGGTCCGGCAGGTCCAGCGCGTCCAGGTAGGCGAGCAGTTCGAGCCCGGCGCCGTAGCCGACCGCCCCCACGACGGCCGCCGCCACCGCCTCCTGCCGCGCGGCCGCCGCGTACCCGGTCGCCAGCAGCCGCAGCGCCAGGTCCCACGTGCGCGGCGACGGCCACGCCCCGCCGCGCCCCTCGGCGTCGTCCGGCAGCCGGTGCGCCAGGCCGGGACGGGCCGCTGAGGAACCCCGACACCGCGCCCCGCGCCCGCGCCACCGCCGCGGCCGCCTTCCCCGGGTCCACGACGGGCATGGACGGCTCGGGCCACGTGCCCGCCATGCCCCGCGCGACCGTCGCCGGCTCGTGCGTCCACCGCAGATGCACGAACCGGTTCGCCAGCGGCGCGCTCAGCTGCCAGCCGTCGGCCGCGCTCGCCGGCGGGTTCGCCGCCGCGACGACCCGCACCCGCTCCGGCAGCGCCAGGCTCCCCACCCGGCGCTCCAGCACCACCCGCAGCAGCGCGGCCTGCACGGCGGGCGGCGCCGACGACAGCTCGTCGAAGAACACCACGCCCCGTCCGGCGGTCGCGAGCCGGACGGCCCAGTCCGGCGGCGCCATCGGCACCCCGGTCGCCGCCGGATCGTCCCCGATGATCGGCAGCCCCGCGAAGTCGGACGGCTCGTGCACGCTCGCGATCACCGTCTCCAGCGGCACACCGAGCCCGGCCGCGAGCCGCTCCAGGGCCGCCGACTTGCCGATGCCCGGCTCGCCCCACAGCAGGACGGGGATGTTCGCCGACACGGCCAGCGAGAGCGCCTCGAACCGTGTGCTGCGCGCCGGTTCGGTGCGCCGCGCGCCCGCCCGCCGGTTCAGGTCGTCGGCGGGGGAGAGGAGGTCAGTCATCGAGGTGGTCCGGGTGCGCGCGTTCGTGCCGCTTGACGGGGCGGGTCGGGGCGATGCCGTCTGTGCGGGCGTCCGCGCTCGCCGGGGAGCGGATCAGGGAGGGGAGGTCAGTCATCGAGGTAGTCCAGGTCCGCGCGTTCGTGCCACTCGATGAGGCGGGCCGGGTCGACGCCGTCCGCGTCGGTGCGTGCGCCCGCGCGCACCAGGGCACGGACCAGATCGCCCGACCCCGTGTCGCGGATCGCGAGGGGCGGCAGGGTGCCGTCGTGCCGGTCGCCCTCCGGGGCGGGGCCCGCCTTCAGCGGGAGCCCGTCGAGGTCGCCGTGCTGGATCCGCAGGAACAGCTCCCGCCGCTGCTCCTCCAGCTCCGGGGGGAACGGCCCCTCGCCCGTCCGCCACGCCCGCCGGGCGGCGAAGCACCCGGACATCGCGCCGCCGAACGCCAGCAGCGCGTCCTCGCGTTGCTGCTCCTCCGCCGAGTGCGGGATCTCCAGCTCCAAGCCGCGCGGCCGCACCTCGTGCCGCTCGTCCCCGCACCGGACGCGCACCGGCTCCGGCGGCACCGGGACGGGCGGGCCGACCGGGCCGTCCGCGTCCGGCCGCGCGGGGAACAGCGCCGACCGGACGAGCGGGTGCAGCTCGTCCGGTGACACCAGCCCGCGCCGGACGAGTTCGACGTCCGTCGACCGCCGCCAGTGGTGGTCGGCCATGTGGTGCCTCCCCCTCCTCACCCTCGGCAGGTAGGCGCCCTCCAGGCGCACGACCGGACGTCCGGGCCCGCTCGTCGTGTGCACGACCAGCCCCCGGTGCCCGCCCAGATCGAACAGCGGAGCCTCCCCGTTCCGCTCGGCGGCCCGGACGGCGGCGCGCGCGATCAGCGGCGGTGACATCGGCAGCCGCCCGATCGAGTCCCGCGGCTCGCCGCCCCATTGGCCGGAGGAGCGGTCGGGGAAATCGAACTCCATGCTCGGCTCGTGGTCGACATGGAGCCCCGGGCCCATGATCACCGGGAGGAAGTCGGCGTCGGCACGCTCACTGTCGAGCCGCGGCTCCAACCCCGCCGCCCGGAAGGCCGCGTCGATGTCGCCGCGTTCGAACAGCAGCATCGACCATTCCGCCCGCGTGGTCGCGTCGGCGTCCGGCCCCGGGTCGGACGCGGGCAGTTCGCCGTCCGCGAGCGGTGTCCCGTCCGGGTGGAGGAACGGCGCCCGGTCCGGGCCGCCGCCCGCTTGCCGCAGCAGCCCGCCGCAGAACCGGTCGTCGAACAGGTGCCGCTCGCGCGTCCAGTCCATGGACGGGCCGTAATCGAGTTCGTGCTCGTCGTCGTGGCCGAGCGTCAGCCTGAGCCGCTGCGACCCGTTCGTGTACAGCGGCGTGACCAGGTGCAGCGTGACGAAGACGGGCGAGTCGTCGTCGCCGTACCGGCCGAGCGCGATCACCTGCCGGTCGAGGAGCGTCGTCCGGCCGCGGTCCGCCCGCGGCAGGTGCCAGCGCAGCAGGTCGGGGACGAAGTGCCGCAGATCCTCGGCGAGCCGCTCCACGCCGGTCGCCCCGAACCGTTCCGCGACCCGGTCGAGGTCGAACTCGACGTCCACGTCCGCCGCCGCGCACGCGCCCCGCCAGTCGCCCGCCAGCCGCCGCTCCGTCGCCTCTTCGATCATCCGGCGGGGAACGGCGTACCGGCGGATCCGCCGCCACACCGCAAGCTCCTTCTCCCACTGCGGCCGCACCGGCAGATCCTCGGCGGGCGTCGGGTCCATCACCACTCCACGGGTCGGTGGTCCTTCGGCCGAAGCCCGGACGGCCGAGCCTCGGCATTTTCGTTAACCGACGCAGCGGATCCGCCGGACGTTCCGGTCGCGGGACGATCGCCCTCAGTCGAGGGGGACCTCGTCGGACTCGCGGGCGGGTTCGGGGCCGTCGGGGCCCACGCGGATCATCCGGGCGACGCGGGCGATGCGGAAGCGGCGGCCGCAGGCGACGAACTCGACGCCGCGTTCGGCGTCGATGCGGTCGGCGGCGCGGGCGTACTCGGCGAGTTCGCCGGGGCTCGGCGGGGGCGTCTCGGGCGGCGGGAAGCGCGGCAGCGTGCGGCGGAAGTAGTGCGAGAGCGCGCGGCGCGCGTCCTGCGGGCCGGTGCCGCCGGTGATGGGACGCCAGTGGTCGTCGCGGTCCTCGACCACGGCGAACAGCGGCGGCAGCAGCACGACGCCCGGGTACGCCCGGACTGCCGCGAGCGCCTCCGCCCGCTCGTCGTCCGGGACGCTGCCCGGGTCCGGGACGAGGCCGAGCAGTTCGAGGCGGAGCGTGGCGTCGGCCGGGCCGACCGGCGCGGCGGGGTCGAGCCGGAAGCCGTCGACCGGGCCGCCCTCGACGTCGGTGGCGCGGACCGGTTCCGGGCCGTCGGTGCCGAGCCGGGCGAACGGCGGCACCCGGACGATCCGGTACCGCCGCCCGTCCACCGCGCACTCGCCGGGGACGGGCGCGCCGAGGTCCTCGGGGTCGAAGAGGTCGGCGAGGGCCCGCATCTCCGCGGCCACCGCCGGGTCCGCCTTCGCCGCACCGTCCCGGAGCCGGATCGCGAGGTCGATGCGGGCCGCGTAGGGGTCCATGGAGTCGAGCGACAGGATGCGCCAGACGCCTTCCGCCTGCTCGGCGAGCCCGAACTCGGGCGGGCCCGCGGCGATGATCTTGGGGTAGGCGAGCATCCGCTCGGCGGCCTCCCGGTCGCGGACCGCCTCCACCGGACCCAGGTCCCGGACGACGTTGATCAGATCGTGCCCGGCCATCTCCTCGAAGGACATGCGTCCATCGTGGCGCCGCGCGCGCTTTCGCGGGGCGGAAACGGCCACCCGGTCAGTCCCCGGATGACTCCGGCTCAGGGCGCCGGTCAGGTCCCGCCCCGCGGAATGCGCGGTAGGTCAGTATTCGGGCTGGTATTCGGGCAGGTAGTCCGGGACGGTCGTGAGCACCTGCGGGCGCGGCGAGCTGTCGCGGGCGGACGGCTCCTCGCCGCCGGCCGAGCGCAGCACCGCGGCGGCGCCCAGCACCGCGGCGTCCCCGGTGTCGTCGCCGACCCGCGCGCACAGCCCGACCCGCTCGCGGATCAGCCGGTCCAGGCCGGGCAGCTTGGCGCAGCCGCCGGTCAGCGTGACGCCGACGCTCAGCAGGTCGCCCGACACCTCGGGTCCGCAGCCGGCGAGCCCGGCGCGGATCGCGTCGATGATCCGGGCGAGCGGCAGCTCGATCGCGCGCTGCACGTCCGCGGTGGTCAGCACGACCTGGCGCGGCAGGCCGCTGGAGACGTCCCGTCCGGTCACCACGGTCTGCTTGGCGGGCCGGCGGCCCAGCGGCGGCACCGCCCCGACTTCGAGCTTGGCCTCCTCGGCGGCGGCCAGGGACAGTGTCACGCCCTGCTCCCGCCGGACCAGCCGGATGATCGCGCGGTCCATCGCGGTCCCGCCGACCGTCGCGGTGTGCGAGGTGACCAGTCCGCCGAACGCGATGACGCCCACGTCGGTGAGGTCCGCGCCGATGTCGGCGATGACGGCCACCTCGGGACGTCCGGCGGAGGTCATGCCCATCCCGATGGCCGCGGCGATCGGCGTCGGCACCAGCGTGAGCCGCCGCGCGCCCGCCTGGTAGGCGGCGAACTGCAGGGCCCGGTAGTGCACCGAGGTCATGCCGCTCGGGACGGTCGCGACCACGCGTGGCCGCGCCATGTAGTGCTTTCGGTGGTGGTGCCGCACGAGGCGGCGCATCAGCCATTCGGCCTCGTCGGTCTCCGTCGGCGCCCCTTCCCGGATCGGGCGCACGAGGGTGACGTCGGGGTTGCGGCCCGCCATCTCCCGCGCCGGGGTCCCCAGCGCCAGGATCCGGCCCGTTTGCCGCGAACGGGCGAGCAGCGACGGCTCGCGGCAGACCACGCCGTTTTTCTCGACGTGCATCCGCACGGTCGCGCTGCCCAGGTCGATAGCGGTGTCACGGCCCGCGAAGTCCCACATCCGCGTCCCTCCCCATCTCCCTGTAGTCAGTCGCATGAGTTCCGTTGATGCCCGCGCCTTCTCCGCCGATGCCCAGGGAGAAGTAAGCGAATGGCAAGGTCATGGCGCGTGCGGATCCGGCATGTCCGAATCGCCGACCGCCGGGCCGGTTCCGCGCGTTCCGCAGTTCCGGGCCCGTCCCAAGAGATCGCCTCCCGGCGGTGATGCCCGGACGCCTCCACGGGCTCGTCCGCGAAGCCGTGCGGACGCGCGAACGCCGCCATGGACGGTCCATGGCGGCGTTCGCGCGTCGGTGGTCCCGCGGGGTGTCCGCGGGTCGGTGGTCTGCCGGTGGTCTAGTGCGGCCGGTGGCCCGGCGCGGTCATCGGCATGTCGGGATACGCGAAGTCGTTCCAGGAGTCGAAGCCGGCGGGCCGGATCGGCCAGTACGCGGTGTCGGCGGGCTTCGCGGCCATCTTGCCGGAGTGGTGCTCGGACGGCGGGTTCTTCGCCGGAGCCTGCTGGTTCGGCTTTCCTGGCCGCGCGGGCGGTTCCGCTGGATGCGCGTCGCCGGCGGGCGGGCCGATCGGGGGCTTCGGGGGGTCGTGGGGCGTGTTCTGCGCGGGTTCCGGAGTGTCGGGGGTCCGGGATTTATCGGGCGGGGCCTCGGCCGGTTTCTCGCTCAGCCGGTCGATCTTGGCGGCGAGTTCCCGGATCTCCAGCGACCATTCCCGCTTTTCCGGGGCCCCGGGTCTCACCGCTCCGGCGAACTGTTTCTCCCGCCGCTTGGTGAGCTTGTTGATCCGTACTCGCGAGTTGGAGTTCGGGGCATGTAGGAATCGGTCATTTCCGACGTACATCCCGACGTGGCCGCGATTTCGGAAGAAGACGAGGTCCCCGGGTTTCAGATCCTTCAGCTTCACCTTGCGGTCGACCTTGCGGTACTGCGCGTGGGTGACCCGCGGGAGCTTCACGCCGGCCTTGCGCCAGGCGGCCATCACCAGGCCGGAGCAGTCGTAGGCGTTCGGGCCCTCGGCGCCCCACCGGTACGGCTTGCCGAGCTGCTTCTTCGCGAACCGGACGGCCTTGCGCGCCTTCTTCTCCTGCTTCTCCTGCTTCGTCCGGTACTCGTCGTACGCCTTGACCCGCGAGACGGTCTTCGCGTCGAGGTTCAGCCGGTTCAGGACGCCCTGGTTCAGTTCCGCCGCCGCGACGCCGCCGAACGGGACGGTGAGGGCCAGTCCGGCGGCGGTCATCGTGACGGCGGTCCGGCCGCCCTGTTTTCGAATGGCCGACCCGGCGTGCCGGATACGGCTCGGGCGGATCCGGCCGGAACGGGACCGGTTCCGGCCGGTCCGATCGGTGGTGTGAGGTGCCTTGGACATTCGTGCTCTCCGATTTCGTTCGCCGCCGGTCCGGCTGACCGGCTGATCTTGCCTGCGACGGTTCGGATACCCGTTGATCGCGCTCGAATTGGGAGAGCAGGCCGATTTTGCATGATCATGGCGGCGAATTAATGCGCCCGATCGGTGTCTTTTGATCAAGCGGTCAGATGGGCGAGCGAACCCAGCGGTACCGGCAGCCACGCGGGCCGGTGCCGAGCCTCGTACCGCACTTCGTAGACCGCCTTCTCGAACTCGAACGCGCGCAGCAGCGCCCCGTGCGCGGCCGGGTCGCTGCCGCCCGCCGCCGCGTACCCGCGGCAGAACGCCGCCCGGTTGCGCGCCGCCCACGCCTGCGCGCGCGTCTCCAGCCGCGGGCGCGCCTCCGGCGGCACGCTCCCGGGCTTGGTGATGAGGAACCGCGCCGCGTACTCGAACGAGCGCAGCATCCCCGCGACGTCCCGCAGCGGGTGCGCGAGCGCGCGGCGCTCGTCCGGCGAGCGGGCCGGCTCGCCCTCGAAGTCCAGCAGCGTCCAGCCCGACTCGGTGCGCAGCACCTGCCCCAGGTGGTAGTCGCCGTGCACCCGCTGGACGGCCAGCGGATCGGCCAGCGCGGCCAGCTCGACGAACGCGGCGGTGAGCGCCTTCGCGTGCGGGGCGAGGGCCGGGACGGCACGGCACGTGGCCGTCAGCTCGTCGTTCATCCGCGCCGCCATCGCCCGCACCTCGCGGGCCGGGACGGTCTCCGCCCCGAACGCGTCCGCCAGCGCCCCGTGCACCTGCGCGGTCGCGGCGCCGAGCCGCTCGGCCTCCGCCGCGAAGTCGCCCCCGGCGGCGCTCGCGTCCAGCTCCGCCCACTCGTCCTCCCCGGGCGCGGGCGTGTGCGCGTACCAGTCGCGGACGCTCGCGATCGCGAGGCTCCACCCGTCCGCGCCGGTGTGCAGGTAGTCCGACAGCAGCCCGAGCGTGACCGGTTCCGCGTCGCCGTCCCGCGGCCCCGGCGCCAGCTCGATCCAGCCGAGGACGGCCGGGACGTGCGCGCAGCCGTCGCGGGTCAGCGCGAGGTTGACCTCCAGGTCGAGGTTGACGCCGCGGCTGAGCCGCCGGAACAGCTTGCAGATGTAGGCGTCCCCGAACAGCAGCGAGGTGTTGCTCTGCTCGCCGGTGATGGGCAGGCTCGCCAGGTCCGTGCGGATGCGCGCGCCGGGCATGCGGTGGAACCGCAGCGGCCCGGCCGCCGCGCCGTCGGCCAGCCCGGCCAGCAGCGTGCGGGTCAGGTCGGGGTCGAACGCGGCGTCGTACAGCCGCGCCTTCGGCTCGTCCCGCCCGTCGGCGAGGACGGCGATCTCGGCGTGCCGCAGCCGTCCCGGCAGGTCGCGGCGGACGCCGAGCAGCACCTGGTAGCGGTCGGTGACGCCGTCCTGGACGACGTCGAGGGTGAGGTGGTGCAGGCCCGGATCGCCGGACCGCAGCTCGATGGCGGAGCCGATCGACAGGTCGTCGATGCGGCGGCCGTCCTTGCCGCCGAACCACCGCTGCCGCGGCAGCCACGCCGCGATGCTCCGGACGGAGGACCCGAATCGGGCGGCAGCACGGTCACCGGCCACGCTCCGTCTCCGCGTTCTCCGGCGGGTCGAGCTGGAACCAGTAGAAGCCGTGGCCGGGCAGGGTCAGCAGGTACGGCAGCTCGCCGATGGCCGGGAACTGCACGCCGCCCATGCACTCGACGGGGGAGTAGCCCTCGAACCGGCGCATGTCGAGCTCGACCGGCTGCGGGAAGCGCGACAGGTTGCCGACGCACAGGACGGTGTCCATCTCGCCCCACGGGCTCTCGTCCTCGGTGATCTCCCGCGTGAAGGCGAGCACGGACGGGTTGGACGACGACAGCTCGACGTAGGAACCGACGCCGAACACCGGGTGCCGCTGCCGGATCTCGATCATCTTGCGCGTCCAGTGCAGCAGCGATCCGGGGTTGTCGTGCTGCGCCTCGACGTTGACGGCCTGGTAGCCGTAGATCGGGTCCATGATCACCGGCAGGTAGAGCCGCGCCGGATCGCACTGGGAGAACCCGCCGTTGCGGTCGGACGTCCACTGCATCGGCGTCCGGACGGCGTCGCGGTCGCCGAGCCAGATGTTGTCGCCCATGCCGATCTCGTCCCCGTAGTACAGGACGGGCGAGCCCGGCAGGGACAGGAGGAGCGCGGTGAACAGTTCGAGCTGGTTGCGGTCGTTGTCGAGGAGCGGCGCGAGCCGGCGGCGGATG
The DNA here is from genome assembly GCF_001942465.1 of Actinomadura sp. CNU-125. Classification (GTDB taxonomy): domain Bacteria; phylum Actinomycetota; class Actinomycetes; order Streptosporangiales; family Streptosporangiaceae; genus Spirillospora. The sequence continues at coordinate 65 of NZ_MKJY01000140.1, read as the reverse complement.
CCGATGTTCGCCTTCATGCGCGGGTCTTTCGCGTACTCGGCGTACATGTAGTCGCGCTCTTCGTC
>NZ_MKJY01000139.1 GCF_001942465.1 Actinomadura sp. CNU-125 | reverse complement strand
AGGCGGCCGCGGCGGCGCGGGCCGCGTCCGGACTCACGGCCCTCGGAACGCTGAACCGCGAGCGCGTCCCCGCCGCCCGCATCGCCGGGACCGAGCCGTACATCGCGCTGGAGCACGTCCCCCGCCGCCACATGTGGCTCACCGCCTGGACGGACGCCGCCGACGTCCGCAGCGGCAAGACGCGCTTCGCGGCGGGCGACGTCCTGTTCGGCAAGCTCCGCCCGAACTTCCACAAGGTCGGCCTCGCGTTCGTGGACGGCGTCGCGTCCACCGACATCCTCGTCGTCCGTCCGGGCGAGGACGCGTACCGCGGCTGGCTCCTCGCGGCGCTGTCCAGCGACGACGCCGTCGCGCACGCCGTCGCCGTCAGCGACGCACCCGGATGCCCCGCGCCGCCTGGCCCGACCTGGCCCGCCACGAGGTCCCCTGGCCGGGCGAGGCGGCCGCCCGCCGCTTCGGCGAGACGGTCGCGCCGCTCGCCCGCCGCGTCGAGGCCGCGGCGGCGGAGTCGAAGGCCCTCGCGGCCCTCCGCGACGCGCTCCTCCCCGACTGCGCCCGTCCGGAGTAGCCCGGACGGGCGCGGCTGCGGCGTCGTCCCGACGGACCCCTACGGCAGGCGGGCCTCCAGGGCCTCGATGATGCGCGGGCGCATTTCGGCGGCGCCGATGACGGCGTCGACCGAGCCGACCTCGACCGCGCGGCGGATGTCGTGCACCTTGTCGAACTCCGCCGCCACCTCGCCGAGCTTCTCCGCCCGGACGGACGCGTTGGAGCTCGGCGAGTTCCGCGGTCAGCGCGGCGCGCTCGGGACCGGCGGCGGCCGCCGCGCGGGCCTCCAGGTCGCGGACGCGCGGGTCGGCGGCGGTGCGCGCGTCGACGTCGCCCGCGAACACGGCCGCGGCGGCGGGGGCGCCGCCGAGCACCGACGCGAACGATCCCTCCAGCGCGAACACGGTCATGTTCGGGTTCAGCGCCTTCGAGAACACCACGAACGCGCCGCCGTGGTACCGCGAGATCACGCAGAACACGATGGGGCCGCGGAAGTTCACGATCGCGCGTCCGATCTCCGCGCCGTACTCCAGCTGCAGCTTGCGCAGCGACTCCGGGGAACCGTCGAAGCCCGACAGGTTCGCCAGCACCACCAGCGGACGGTTGCCGCTGGCCGCGTTGATCGCCCGCGCCGCCTTCTTCGACGACCGCGGGAACAGCGTGCCCGCGGTGTAGGCGTCCGGGCCGTCGGTGGGCGGGAACCCGCGCCGCGGCACCGACCGCGACTCGATGCCGAGCAGGCACACCGGGATGCCGCCGAGATGGACGTCCTGGACCGCCGCGGTCTCCGCGTCGGCCATGCCCGCCCAGCGTTCCAGGACGGGGTGGTCCTGGTCGGAGAGGGCGCGCATCACGGTGCGGATGTCGAACGGCTTCTTGCGGTCCGGGTTGGCCGCGGCGGAGAAGATCTCGCCGACGGTGGTGAAGTCGCTGCCCTCCACGGCGTGCGGGAAGTCGGAGACGTCGCGGTCGGCGGGGTCGGCCGTCGCCGCCCGCCGCGGCGCGTCCTCGCCCGGCACGACGTAGGTGTGGTCGTAGTGCGCCATGAGGACGTCCCGCGCGGCCGGCAGGTCCGGCGCCCAGTACTGCGCCTGCCCGTTCGGGCCCATCACCCGGTCGTGGCCGCCGATGCCGAAGTTGTCCTCGGCCGACACGCCGCCGGAGAAGTCGAGCGCCTGCTTGCCGGTGAGCACCATCGCCGAGTCGGGCGTCATCACGAGGACGCCCTTGGTGTGCATCAGCATCGTCGCCTCGGCGTTCCAGTACGGCTGCGCGCCGACGTTGATGCCCGCGACCACGATGTTGATCTCGCCGCCGTCCTGGGTGAACTCGACGATCCGCTTGAGCGCCGCGGCCACCCAGTCCATGTTCTCGGTGCCGGAGTCCATGGAGCCCGGGCCCCGACGACAGCGCGTACCACTCCAGCGGCACCCGCATCCGCTCGGCCAGGTCGAGCGCGGCGATCACGCGGCGGCACTCCGGCTCCGACAGCGCGCCGAGCGACTTCGTCGGGTCGCCGAGCAGGACGACCCGGGTGACGCCCTCCGGATGCCGCGGGGTCGGCGTGGTGACGACGCCCGCGACCATCGCCGCCGTGTTGCGCCCGGCCGGACGGTCGACGGGCACCAGCGCGTGCGCCCCCGTCTCGTCCGCGGCGAGGTCGTGCTCGACGAAGTCGCCGAGCAGGCCCGTCAGCTCGTACGGGTACACGGTGTTGCGGGCGGCCGCGCGCAGCACCTTCTGCCGGTAGCCGTCGACCGGCTCGACCGGGTCGCCGGACGGCTCCCCGACCGTCACCCGCGGGCCGCCGGCCTCGAACGCGATGCGCACCGACATCTTGCTCAGCTCGCCGGTCTCCGCGTCGCGGCGCCGTCCGATCAGCTGGATCTCCTCCAGCCCGGCGCCCGCCGCCGTCGGCAGCACCCGCCCGACGATCATCTCCAGTTCCGCCTGGGTGAGGCCGATCGGCGGCCAGACGTAGACGACGATCCGGTTGGTGCTGAGGCGCTTCTTCGACGGCCGCCGCTCCTGCGCGCGGCGGATCGAGTCGAGGCACGTCGCGATGGTGTACTCGGCCATCGGCAGGGTGACCAGCCGGCCGTCGTGGTCGCGCAGCTCGGTCAGGTCCCGCACCTGCGCGAACGCGACGAGCCGGTCGTCGGCCGCGTTCTCCCGCGCGACCGCCCGGTAGAGGTAGACCTCCTCGTCCGACGACGGCAGCCGGGTCAGGTCGAACTCGCCGAGCCGCTCCATCTGCATCCGCTGCGCGATGTACGGGTGCAGGCCGCGGATCAGCCGCTCCTCGGCCATCCCGTCGGCGGACGGGCGGAACGTGAAGTGGTGGTGCATCACCGCGCCGCGGCTGCCCGCGACGGTGGCGGTGAGCCGGCGGACGCGGCCCGGCAGCGACTGCGCGGCGATGACGTCGTGCAGCGCGGCCGCCATCGCGTCGAAGTCGTCCGGCTGCCCCTCCCAGGCGAGGTAGATGTCGGCGTCGACGTCCTCGTCGCCGGGCAGTTCGGCGAGGCCGCGCAGCGCGCCGCCCAGCGACTCGAACCGCACCGCCGCCGACACCAGGTGCGAGCCCGCCCGCTCGGCGACCACGAACGTGCAGCCCGCGGCGTCCCGCGTGCGGACGCCGATGAGCCCCTTGTTGCCGTAGTACCGGCGGGTCAGCACCTCCAGCATGACCGTGTTGTCCGGCTCGCCGCGGACGAGCCGGCGCCCGAGCAACCGGACGAGCGGCTCGGTGCTGCGCACCATCTCGGCGACGCGGTCCGCGCGGTCCGGCGCGTCCGGGGACGCGTCCAGGTGCCGCAGGTGCCTGCGGACGTCGGCGTAGACGCGGGCGCGGTTGCGGCGCAGCAGCGGCTGCGCGAACCACGCGAACACGACACCGCACGCGAGGTCGTACACGACGGGGAAGCGCACCTGCGTCGCCGCCACCAGCCGCTCCACCGCGAGGCCGACGGTCTCGCGCATCCGCTCGTCCGGCGGCGGCTCCTGCAGCCACGTGCGCAGCAGCGTCGCGACGACCGTCGCGTCGGCGGACGCGCGCTGCTGGGCGAGGAAGATCCGGAACACCGCCGCTTCGAGTTCCGGCGTGCGCTCCAGGTCGGTGACGCCGTAGTGCGCGAGCGCCTTCGCGAGCCGCTCCCGGAACGCGTCCGGCAGCCCGGCCCGCTCGACGTCCAGGCTCTGCAGGTACGTGTGGAAGTGCTCGCGCGCGCTGTGCACGTGGCCCTCGTCGCCGCCCGCCGGGCGGTTGCGGCCCAGCTCGGCGAGGTCGGCGAACACCTCGACGAGCGCGAGTTCCGCCGCGAGCGGCCGGTGCCCGTCCGCCGCCCGCGCGGCGAGGTAGTCCGCCAGGACCCGGCGCTCGTCGTGCGGGTCGACGTCGAAGCCCAGCAGCAGGCTGCGCAGGTCCTCCAGGCCGCGGGCCGCGCGCTCGCGCACCGGGACCGTGCCCGGCGCCGCGGGCAGCTCCAGCTCGACGGTCCCGCCGACCACGGCGGCCTCCGCCTCGTCGTCGTCCGCGAGCTGCTCCAGCCGCAGCAGCGGCGCACCGGCCTCCACCTGGCTGCCGACCGACACGACGCATTCCTTCAGCCGCGCCTTGAACGGCGCCCGCAGCACCGTCTCCATCTTCATGCTCTCCAGCACCAGCACCGGCGCGCCCGCCTCGACCTCGGCGCCCGCCTCCAGCGGCGTCGCGACGACCAGCGCGGGCGCGGGCGAGCGGACGACGCCGCCCTCGTCCCGGCTGACCCGGTGCGTCACACCGTCCACCTCGACCAGGTGGACGGGCCCGTGCGTGCCCGTGACCAGCCGGTACCGGGTGCCGTTGACGGTGATCCGGCCGCTGTGCCGGTCGAACCGCTCCACCTCGACGTCGGCGGCGCGGACGTCCTCGCCCGACTCGACGCCGACCCGGAACCGGTGCGCGCCGACCCGCGCCACCCGCAGCCGGTGGGCCGCGCCGCGCAGCTTCAGGTCCAGCGGCCGGCCGCTCTCGTGCCGCACCTGCGGGCGCCCGCCGGACGCCGTCGACAGCAGCCGTCCCCGCTCGGCGCGCTCCTCCTCCTCGTACACCTCGATCGCGGCGGCCACCAGCGCGACGCCGGAGTGCCGGTCCGAGACGAGCCCGCCCGCCTCCCGCACCCGGTCGATCCAGCCGGTGTCGGCGCTGCCGTCGATCACCTCGGGCCGGTGCAGCAGGTCGAGGACGAACCCCTTGTTCGTCGCGCCGCCCTCGATGATCACGCTGGTCCGCGCCATCGCCCGGCGCAGCCGGCCCAGCGCCTCGTCCCGGTCCCGGCCGTAGGCGATGATCTTCGCGATCATCGAGTCGAAGTCGGCGGGGATCGTGTCGCCCTCGCCGACGCCGGTGTCCACCCGGACGCCCGGACCCGCGGGCAGCTCCAGCCGCGCGATCCGTCCGGGCGACGGGGCGAAGTCGCGGTCCGGGTCCTCGGCGTTCAGCCGGGCCTCGATCGCGTGCCCGCGCTCCACCGGCGGCTCGCCCTCCAGCTTCCCGCCGGACGCCACGTGCAGCTGCGCCTTCACCAGGTCGAACCCGGTCGTGGACTCGGTGATCGGGTGCTCGACCTGCAGGCGGGTGTTGACCTCCAGGAACGCGAACAGCTCGTCGCCCGGGTGGTACAGGAACTCGACGGTCGCCGCCCCGCGGTACCCGACCGCGACCGCGAGCCGCTCGGCGGACGCCTTCAGCTCCGCCGCCTGCGCCGCGCTCAGCACCGGCGACGCCGACTCCTCGATGACCTTCTGGTTGCGCCGCTGCACCGAGCAGTCCCGCACCCCGAGCGCCCACGCCGTCTCGCCGTCCGCGATGACCTGCACCTCGACGTGCCGGGCGCCGGTCACCAGGCGCTCCAGGAACACGACCCCGCTGCCGAACGCCCGCGCGGCCTCCTGGCCGGTGCGCTCGTAGGCGTCCACGAGCTCCGCCTCGCTCGCGATCATGCGGATCCCGCGGCCGCCGCCGCCGGCCGTCGCCTTCAGCATCAGCGGGTAGCCGATCTCGGTGGCCGCGGCGACCGCCGCGTCCAGGCTCTCCACCGCCCCGCGGCTCCAGGGCGCCACCGGCACCCCGACCTCCTCGGCGATCAGCTTCGCGCCGATCTTGTCGCCGAGCCGCCGCATCGCCTCCGCGCTCGGCCCGACGAACGTCACGCCGATCCGCTCGCACAGCTCCGCGAACGCCGGGTCCTCCGCGACGAACCCCCAGCCGACCCACGCGGCGTCGCGCCGGACTCCACCAGCGCGCGCTCCAGCACCTCCAGGTCGAGGTACGGACGCGCCGATGCGGGCCCGAGGTCGTACGAATGGTCCGCTTCCCGGACGAACCCGGCGGCACGGTCGACGTCGGTGTGCAGGGCGACGGTCTCGATCCGTGTCCCGGTCTCCGCGGCGATGTCCCGCACGGCGTGGACGAGCCGCATCGCGGCCTCACCCCGGTTGACGATGGCGACACGACTGAACACCTGACCGAACCCCCTGAAGACGCGTGACAGACCGGCGGCGTCAGCCTTTCGCCTATCGGCCGGTAGTTCCATGTCGCGGACATCGCACGCTACGCGGCCAAGTTTGTTGGAATCCTCCAAACGCGCCGGGCGGCGAAACGGCACGGCGACGGCGAACACCCTCGGTGACCAGCGGATACCCGGTCGTCCACGCGCCGACACCCATGATCATCGCCGACCGCCGAATTCCCACTTGTGCACCTCGGCACCGGCGTAGCCTCCGCGGACAGGACGCCCCGCGCCGCGTCCGGCCCGGCCGCCCGCACCAGCGCGGCCGTCCCCACCCAGGTGCCCCCGTCGTCGGAGAGCAGCGGGCCGAAGGCGATCAGGTCGCCGTCCCGTCCGGACGGCACGTCGAGATCGACGCCCGGCCCCGAACCGAACCCGAGGACGAGGTACCGGTCGTCCCCGGTCCGCCCGCCGGGGAAGTCCCACATCGTGCGCCCCAGCAGGTTCCGCCAGCGGCGCACCAGCACGTCCCGGTAGGCCCCCGCCTGGTAGCAGGGCTCCTCGAACGCGAACGCGCGGGCCGCCGCCGGATCCGGCAGATCGACGATGTGCACGCTCCCGGTGAGCGTGTCGTCGTCGGTGAACGTCGGCCCGCGCGCGATCAGCTCCTTGTCGAACCGGTCCATATAGGACCAGTGCGCCTCCACCATCTGCTCGCGCAGCGGCACGGACCCGGGACGATCTCGGTGATAGCAGAAGAATTCCATCTACCGAGTCTCCCGGATGAGCCGGGCTCAGCCGTGCAGGGCGGGCCGGTAGACGAGCTCCTGGACGCGGCCGTCGAGCGTCCGCTGCCCGATCAGGTCGAGGTCGAAGTCCGCGGCCCCCGCGAAGACCGGGTCGAGCCCGGTCCGGCCGGTGATCACGGGAAAGAGCGTCACCTGGACGCGGTCGACCAGACCGGCGGCCATCAGCGCCCGGTTCATCGACAGGCTGCCGTGCGAGCGCAACGGCACCCCGGACTCCTCCTTGAGCCGGGCGACGACGTCGACCGCGTCGCCCCTCGCGACGTCCGCGTCGGGCCAGTCGAGGGGCCCGTCCAGGGTGGTCGACACCACCGTCGCGGGCAGTTCCCGCATCCGCGTGACCCACGGGTCGCGGACGTCGGAGTCCTCGGTGCTCGAAGCCAGCATCCGCGCGAACGCCCGGTAGGTGTTCGCCCCGAAGACCATCCGCTGCTCCTCGCTGTACAGATCGAGGCGCCGGGCGAGGAGCTCGGGGCCCTGCTTGCCCCAGTATCCGGTCCAGTCGCCACCGGCGGCGCCGAAGCCGTCGAGGCTGGAAAAGACGTCGAACGTGTAGGTGACGGTCATGTTCTCTCCCCGAGCGCGGTCGATGGCGTGTCGGAGATACAGACCGGCCGCCGCGGCGAGACTCATCGCTTCCGGGCCCCGAGGTACTGCGGTCGACCGCAGCGAGCCGTGCGGTCCGCCCCATGGCGGGCGCCGGCGCGGGCCCGTAGCTTGGCTCCTCACGATCCGGGCGGCGGCGTCACCACCGGCGCGTCCGCGAATGCTCAAGGAGGTCTGCGATGGACGAAGCGACGGACGGGCGGGACGGCGGCACCGGCACCGGCGCGCCGCTCGTGGGCGCGATCCGGCTCCCGGACGGCTCGTGGGTGCGGGGCCGCGGCCTGCGCAACCCGTCCCCCGCGGGGCCCGAGCCCGAGTTCGGCCTCTACCTCGGCACCGCGAAGCTGCGGCGGCGCCACGAGGACGCGCTGCGGTGGCCGCACACGTGGATCGACTGGCCCGACTTCCGCCTCCCCCGCGACCGCGACCTGGCGGTCCGGGAGATCCGCGCGCTGCACGAGCGGGCCGGGTCGGGGGCCGCGGTGGAGGTCGCCTGCGGGGGCGGCGTCGGCCGCACCGGGACGGTCGTCGCCTGCCTGGCCGTCCTGGCGGGCATCGCCCCGGCGGACGCCGTCGCCTGGGCGCGCGAGCACCACGACAAGCGGGCCGTCGAGACCCCGTGGCAGCGCCGCTGGGTCCGCGCCTTCCCCGCCGAGCGTCCCTGACGGACGCCGCGGCGCGGCGGCACGCGTCAGGCCGCGGGGCGGGCGCCGCGGACGAACTGGTCGGCCGCGGTCTCCACGAGTTCGTCCAGCAGGGCCGGGTCGACGAGGTCGCCGTTGATGAGCGAGGCGATGCCCTGGACGGTCGCGAAGAGGACGAGCCCGACCCGTTCGGGGTCGCCCGCCCGGAGCGTCCCCTGCTCCTGCCCCTCGGCGATCAGGCCGGACATCAGCCCGAACGGCGCCCGGGCCGCCTCGACGAGCCGCGTCGCCCCCGGCCGGTGCTTACCGGCGTACATCAGTTCGAGGAGCGCGGCGTTCTCGGTGGCGAACCGGATGTAGGCCGTCATGGCGGCCCGGACGCGCGCGGCGAAGGCGCGGGACGCCGAGGCGGCGCGCCGCCTGTGGGACCTGTCCGAAACACTGACCGGGGTCGCCTTCCCCGGCGCCCCGGTCGCTAGCGGACGCGCAACCTGAGCGTCTTCGACCTGGCGATGACGGTGTCCTCGTCCTCGAACACCCGGTAGAAGACCTCCGCGCCGCCCCGTTCGGCGGCGGCGTAGGCGCTCTCGATGGAGAACGCGAACTCCATCGGCGCGTCCGGCCGTGAAACCGGGTCCCATCTGACGGTGGTGTGCCGGTCGACGACCCACTCCACCTGGACCACGGCGCCCGCCGCCAGCTCGGGACGGGCCGGGACCCGGACGGTGAAACCGTCGATGAGCTCGGTGTCGACGAGCCCGTCGACTGCCTCCGGGACCTCGGGTGCGGGCAGGGTGCCGGACTCGTCGGGGCTCTGGACGGTCGCCGGCGCGTCGTACGGGTCCTCCGCGGGAACGTCGCTCTCCACGAGGGAGGCGCAGACGTTCCGGACCTCTTGCAGGAACGCCGGATAGTCCTCCCCGAACGTGTGCACGGCGTCCGACACGGCGCTGACGGCCGCCTCAAGCGCGTCGGGCCGCGCCGCATGGAACACCGCGGGCAGCGCCATGTGAGGTTGCGAGATCCGCCGCGGCCCCGGAGGGGAATCGGGCACCGGGGGCGGTGTCGCCTCCCCGACCGTGCGGTCCGGGACGTTCGGGTCGGCGCGCAGGGACCGCCGCATGCTCTCCCGGTCGTCGAAGGGGGCGGGGAGCGCACGTCCCTCCGCGAGCGCCGCCAGGGCCGGGGCGACCCAGTCGAGGTCGGCGAGACCGCCGCCGCGCGGCGCGGCGGGCGGCGAACACGGCCACCCGGCGCTGCACGCCGGGCCCCGTCGGGCGTCCAGCGCGTGCACCAGGTCGACGTCGTAACGGGCGAGGCCCAGTGCGCTCGGCGCGGCGCGCAGCGCGTCGGTCGGCGACCGGCCGCCCCACTCGTCCCGCTCGGCCTCGTGCCGCCGTTCCCGGTAGGCGCGCTTGCGCTCGGCGCGGGCCGTCCGTTCGGCGCTCTCGGCGGACGGCCGAAACAGGACCCGGACGAACCGGCGCCAGTAGGCGGCCACCTTGGACATCAGCCGCACGAACCGGTTGGAGCGGGGCCGCCCGGCCGCTGGTCCGCGCATCGGCACCTCCATGTCGGCTGCCACGAGACTTTAGTGCACGTCACCGACAAGTTGATCTAGGTGGCGCGACGGCGACAAGGCGCCCCCAGGGCGGCGCGGGTTCCGGTCAGCTCTGCGGGACGGGCGGCAGGTCCTTGTGGACGACCGTGAAGCCGCCCCGGGTTACGGGGCCGAACGGGGCGGGCGCCATCCCCTTGCCGGTCCGGGGGTTCTCGATCCATTCGCCGTCCTCGTCCTGGATCAGGTTCATGAACTCCCACCCGTAGCCGACGCGGTCGCGGGTGCGGCCGGGCTTGTCCTTGCCGCCGTCGTAGACGCTGAACCCGAGTCGCGCCCGGTCCAGTGCTCCGGGCCGCCCTCGCTCACGCGGTCGATGACGGCGGTCAGGACGGCGTAGCCGGGCGCCGTCGTCAGCGAGTCGACGCGCCCCGACGCGGTGATCGTCTTGTTCAGGACGGGCGAGTAGTGCGAGATCCGCACCGTGCCGGTCGCGTCGCTGGGCGATCCGGGGAAGTTCTCCCCGGCGCTCGCGTAGGGGGTCGCGCGGGCGTCGAAGGCGAACGCGCGGACGTCCCGGTCCTGGTGGTACGTCCGGCGCATCTCCCCCCATCCGGTGACGCTCGCGACCTTCGGTTCCTTCTTCTCGGGACGGGCGGACGCGGCCGGGGCGACGGCGGCGGTCACGGCGAGAGCGGCGACGGCGGCGGTGGTGGTGGTCAGGGCGGCGATGTTGCGCGTGTTCGGCATGGGTTCCTCCGGGTCTGTCGATCTCCGTCGAGACTGCCGCCGCACCCCGGCGCGCCGCCTCACCCGTGCGGGCGGGGCGCCTCCCCCACTCGGGCGATCCCGGCACCTCTTCCAGTTTTACGGAATTACGTTATTCTGGAGTCATGGAGGACGGACTGGAGGAGCGGCTCGCGCGGCTGGAGCGGCGCGTCGACCGCCTGGACGGCGGCGACGAACCGTCGCCGGCGTCCGAACCGCCCGCCGGCGACGTCTTCTGGGCGCTGAACGAACTCAAGGTGCGGGCCGCCGAACCGGGCGCGGTGCTGTTCACCGGCACCGTCGACCTGCCGACCGGCGAGCACTACGAGTGGCAGGAGGGGCGGACGGCCGACGACCTGCTCGGCACCGACTGGGGCGAGCTGGCCCCCGCGCTGTCCGCACTGAGCCATCCCGTCCGGCTGCTGTTGCTGCAGGAGATCCTGCGCGGCGCGCGGACGACGGCCGAGCTGGGCAAACACGAGCGGCTCGGAACGACCGGGCAGCTCTACCACCACCTGCGCGCGCTGGTCACCGCCGGATGGCTGCGCGCCGGAGCGCGCGGATCGTACGCGGTCCCGGGGGAACGCGTCGTCCCGCTGCTGGCCGTCCTCGCCGCCGTGCGCAGATAGGGGAGATGATGATGGGCACGTTGGTCACGCAGCTGAGCAGATACCAGTTGCCGGTGATCGTGGTCGGCCTGGTCCTGGTCTTCACCGAGCCGCTGCACGGTGTGGGGGCGCTGGACACGGCGGGCATGGTGCTGTGCGTCGCCGGGCTGGTGCTCTTCGTCCTGGGGCTGGTGGTCAAACCGGACGAACCGGCCCGCGGGGCCGTGCCGCTGCGAGCGCCGTCCGGGGCCGCTGGCTGCCGGTGAACAGCCCGTCCGACAAGGTGCCGAGCCACGGGACGCGCGAACTCGGCCAGGCGTACGCCATCGACCTCGTGCACCGGCCCGACGAGAAGGACGCCTGGACGGCCCTGCACGCGTGGCCGCCGATGCGCCGGCCGTCCGCGTTCCCGGCGTTCGGCGAGCCCGTGCTCGCCCCGGCCGACGGCGTCGTCGTCGCGACGGGCCGGTGGCAGCGCGACCACTGGAGCCGGAACTCCGCGATCGCGTTGCCGTACCTGATCGCGGAGGGGGTCGCGCGGAGCCTGCTGTCGCTGCTGACGTTGTCCAGCGGACGGTTCGTCCTCGGCAACCACGTCATCCTCGACCTCGGCGACGGCGTGTACGGGGTGTTCGCGCACCTGAAGCGGGGAACGGTGCGGGTCCGTAAGGGGGACCGCGTGACGGCCGGGCAGGTCCTCGCCGACTGCGGCAACTCGGGCAACTCGTCCGAACCGCACCTGCACTTCCACCTGATGGACCGCCGCCGCCCGGGAACGGCCGCCGGGCTCCCGTTCACGTTCCCCTACGAAGCCGACGGGGAGACGCACACGGGCGTCCCCGGCGGGCAGCGCCCGTTCACCGTCCCGGAGAGCGTGCCGGAGACCGTCGCGAAGGCCCCCTGACCGCTTCAACGCTCCGAGGGATCCCTCGGGGGTCCGGGCGGGCCGCCACGGATTTCGGCCCGCCCGGACCCGGGTGCGAGCGGCGCACGGGTCGGATCGCGCGCGGCTCACACGTCCGGGGAGGTCACTCGGTGCCGGGGATGTCCGGGAGCCCTTCGGTGTTGTCCCAGACGACGCAGGTGTGCTCGGCGTAGTAGCGGGCGTCCGACACGTTCGTCACGCCGTCGGCGTGCAGGTTCTGCACCTTCCCGATGACCGGGCGGTACGCGGGCCACGCGGGCAGTCCCGCGCCGTTCGGGTCGCCGGTGGCGGCGAACCGGCTCCAGTAGCCGATCATGGTCGCGGCGAGTTCCCGCTGCGCGGTGTTCAGCTCGATCGGACGGGCCGGGAAGTCGAACAGCAGCGGCAGTTCGGCCCCGTGGTACGCGCCGAGTTCGAGTTCGGGCGGGGTCGCGTAGACGCTCGGGACGTTCGGCTCGGTGAACTCGTACATGTGCACCGGGACGTCGTCCTGCAGCGCCTTCGCGTCGCGGCGGGCGGGACACGAGAACGCGGCGTGCGTCAGGGCCGAGACGATCGCCGAGTCCGGGCCGCCCTCGACGTCGGACGTCGCGAGCAGCGTGCTGGCCTCGTGCTTCGTCGTGCCGATCAGCATCGGGACCTTCGCGTACTCCCCGGCCGGGAAGGCGTCCGCGGCCGCCTTCGGCAGGACGGGCGTGCCCGTGGTCGGCGCGAGGGTGAGCGACAGGTCCGTCTCGCCGTCCGCCGGGACGGTCGCGTCGAGCAGCTCGGCGGCGGGCTTGCCGCGCAGGCACTCGGCGGTGGTGCAGCCGACCTCCTGCGCGAGCCCGGTGCCCGCGGCCTCGGCGTCCGGTAGGGCGCGGGCGACGAGCTGGCACGGGCCGCTCTGCATGACCGCGCGGTGGAACAGGCCCCGCGACGCGGGCGACAGCACGTGCGAGCAGACGCTGCCGCTGCCCGCCGACTGGCCCGAGATCGTCACGTTGCCGGCGTTCCCGCCGAACGCGGCGGCGTTCGCCCGCACCCAGCGCAGCGCGGCCTGCTGGTCCATGATCCCGTAGTTCCCGGACCCGGACGCGTCCTCGGCGGAGAGTTCGGGGGTCGCGAGGAACCCGAACACGCCCAGCCGGTAGTTGACCGACACGACGACGTTCCCGGCGGCGGCGAGCCGCTGCGCGTCGTAGGTGGAACCCGACCCGTACGCGAACGCGCCGCCGTGGAACCACACGATCACCGGGAGGTTCCCGGACGCCTGGGCGGGCGTGTAGACGTCCAGGTAGAGGCAGTCCTCGTTGGTCACCTGGTCGCGTCCCATGAACGGCGACGCGTTCTGCGCGCAGGCGCCGCCGTGCTCGGCGGCGGGCCGGACGCCGTCCCACCCGGCGGCGGGCCGCGGCGGCTTCCAGCGCAGCGGCCCGACGAGCGGCGCCGTGTACGGGACGCCGCGGAACACCCG
>NZ_MKJY01000138.1 GCF_001942465.1 Actinomadura sp. CNU-125 | reverse complement strand
ACGGTTCCGGCCGGTCTCGCGGTCAGGAACCCGGTGCCGGACGCAGCAGCGCCTCCTGGGCGATAGACGCCAGGAGCGTCCCGTCCGCCGTGTGGAGCGTCCCCCGCGCCAGGCCGCGGGCGGCATGGTTCGTCACCGGGTCCGCCGAGTACAGCAGCCACTGGTCGACGCGCGGCGGCCGGTGGAACCACACCGCGTGGTCGAGCGTGACGGCCGTCACGAGCTCGCGCGGGGAACCGGGCGCGCGTGCGCTGCTCACCATCCCCATGTCCGTCAGGTAGGCGACGAGGCAGGCGTGCAGCGCCGGATCGTCCCCGACGGGCCGGGACGCGCGGATCCAGAACGGGTGCGGGATCCGGAACTCGCCCTCGGCGGGCGGGTTCACCGCGCGGATGTCGAACCCGACCGGATGCTTGAAGAACGCGGGCAGTTCAGCGGGCGGCAGCGTCTCGGGGGCGGGCGTCCCGGACGGCGGCTCGGGCTGCCAGTCGAAACCGTCCTCCGGTTCGTGGAAGGACGCGATCAGCTCCAGGATCGGCTTGCCGCCCTGGCTCGCCGTCACGTGCCGGGTCGAGAACGAGCGCCCGTCCCGGGTCCGGGCGACGTCGAGGGTCAGCGGCTCGTCCGGCATCCCCGGGCGGATGAAGTAGGCGTGCAGGGAGTGCGGCGGGCGCCCGCCCGCGGTCAGGCACGCCGCGCGCAGGCTCTGCCCGGCGACCTGGCCGCCGAACAGCCGCGGCCGTCCCACCGACGGCGCGGTCGCCAGGAAGGAGTCCTCGCCGAGCGCCGTCAGCTCGAACAGCCGCGTGATGTCGTGCGGGACCTCGTCGCTCATCTGATGCGTCCTCCTGCTCCGGGGCCTGTCGTGGCGGGCGGCGCCCGACCGGATGGCGCGACCCTATCCGCGCCCGGAACGAATCGGTCATCCGGGCTCGAACCCCCACGGGTTCGGGCCCGGCCTTCATGCGGTGACGTACGGCCGCCCTATGATCGCCGTCGGGCACGGGGGAGCGCCCGGGGGTACGGCGCCCGGCCCGCCGAGGGAATGAGAGAGGCAATGGCAGACATCACCGAGGCGCCCGAATGGTCGGCGCTGGCCGAGCATCAGGCGGCGCTGGCCGGGCGGCACCTGCGCGACCTGTTCGCCGACGACCCGGGGCGCGCCGACCGCATGACGGTGACCGCGGGGGACCTGTTCCTGGACTACTCCAAGCACCGGGTCACCGGCGAGACGATCGGGCTGCTGACCGCGCTCGCCGCGCGCTCCGGGCTGCGCGAGCGGATCGACGCGATGTTCGCGGGCGAGCACATCAACGTCAGCGAGGACCGGGCCGTCCTGCACACCGCGCTGCGGCTGCCGCCCGGCGCGGAGCTGGTGGTGGACGGGCAGGACGCCGCGGCGGACGTGCACGCGGTCCTGGAGAAGGCGGCCGACTTCGCCGGGCGGGTCCGCGCGGGGGAGTGGACGGGGTTCACCGGCGAGCCGATCCGGACGGTCGTCAACATCGGCATCGGCGGGTCCGACCTCGGCCCCGCGATGGCCTACGAGGCCCTCCGCGACTACGTGGACGCGGGCATCGCGTGCAGGTTCGTGTCGAACATCGACCCGGCGGACGTCACCGCGGCCCTCGCCGGCCTCGACCCCGCGACGACGCTGTTCGTGATCAGCTCCAAGACGTTCGGGACGCTGGAGACCCTCACCAACGCCAGGGTCGCGCGGAGCTGGCTCGTCGAGCGGCTCGGCGACGAGGCGGCCGTGTCGCGGCACTTCGTCGCGGTGTCCACCAATGCCGAGCGGGTCGCCGAGTTCGGCATCGACACCGCCAACATGTTCGGCTTCTGGGACTGGGTGGGCGGCCGCTACTCCCTCGACTCCGCGATCGGCCTGTCGCTGATGATCGCGATCGGGAGCGAGGCGTTCCGCGAGATGCTCGCCGGGTTCCGCGAGATCGACGAGCACTTCCGCACCGCGCCCCTAGAGGCGAACATGCCCGTCCTGATGGGCCTGCTCGGCGTCTGGTACACCGACTTCTTCGGCGCCCAGACCCGCGCCGTCCTGCCCTACAGCCAGCGGCTGTCGCGGTTCCCCGCGTACCTGCAGCAGCTGACGATGGAATCCAACGGCAAGTCCGTGCGGGCCGACGGCGCCCCGGTCGTCGCGCAGACCGGCGCGATCTTCTGGGGCGAGCCCGGGACGAACGGGCAGCACGCCTTCTACCAGCTGCTGCACCAGGGCACCCGGCTCGTGCCCGCCGACTTCATCGGCCTCGCCGAACCGTTCGAGGACCGCGCCGTCGACGGCGGGGCCGGGGGCATGCACGACCTGCTCACCGCGAACATGCTCGCCCAGACGTCCGCGCTCGCGTTCGGCAAGACCGCGGAGGAGATCGCCGCCGAGGGGACGCCCGCCGCGATCGTCCCGCACAAGGTCATGCCGGGGAACCGGCCCACCAGCACGATCCTGGTGCCGAAGCTGACCCCCAAGACCCTCGGGGAGCTCGTCGCGCTCTACGAGCACATCGTGTTCGTCGAGGGGACGATCTGGGGCATCGACTCCTTCGACCAGTGGGGCGTCGAGCTCGGCAAGGTCATGGCGCAGGACCTCGCGCCCGCGCTGACGTCCGCGGAGCCGCCGGCCGGCGCGCCGACGCGTCGACGGCGGCGCTCGTCCGCCGCTACCGGGAGCTGCGCGGAGCGCGGTCTGAACCTCCGCGCGTGCGAAGGGGAGCGGGCCCGCCGGATTTCCGGCGGGCCCGCTCCCGTGTCGTCGTGCGGTCAGGCCCGGGCGCGGGGGCCAGGCCCCCGGTCCAGCCCTCCGAGTCCAGGACGGCGCGAAGCTCGGAGTAGGAGATGAAGCCGTCGAAGTTGGTGTCGGCCTGCTCGAACCGGTGCTGCGTCTCGGCCCGCGTCCAGGCGAGCCCGAGGTGCTCCAGGACGAGCGTGAACTCCATCAGATCGAGCTTGTCGTCGCCGCCGAGGTCCGCCCGCGCGAACGCGGCGTGCAGATCGTCCTCGGTCGGCTTTGTCGTCATCTCGCTCCTCGTCTGGTCCGATGTGCCCGCATCATGCCACAGACGCGAGCCGGTCCCCATGAGAAACGCCGACGGGGAGGAGCGGGTTCCACGGCGCGCGGAGGCGGACGACCGTCCGGCCCGTTCCGGACCGCCACAATGCCCGGCCCCGGTTTCCGCCCCGTTCTCCCGCCTCACGCGCCGCCGGTCAGCTCCGGGACGCGGTGCCGGTACCGGGCCAGCAGCGCCGCGTTGACCTCGTCGCCGCCGGGGACGTTCGCGCTCGTCCAGCGCGGCAGGTCCACGCCCCGCCGCGCCGCGAGATCGTCCAGGTCGGCCAGGACGCGCGCCCACGCGTACGCCGCGAGCACCGTCGACACCGCGGCCGTCCGCGGCCGCTCCGCCGGGTGCAGGACGTCGCCGGGCGGCACCCGCGTGTCCAGGACGAGCGTCGCGTGGTCGGCGAGGGTCGTGTCCGTCCGCGCCGCCGCGCCGCGCGACGCCCGCGCCGATGTGACCGCGATCACCGGGACGTCCCGTGCCGCGCACTCCCGGGCCACCTCCACCGGGTACGGGTTGCGGCCGCTGGTGGAGAACACCACCGCCACGTCCGGCGCGCGCGCGCCGCCTCCGCCGCGACGGCCCGGCCCACCCCGCGCTCCCGCTCGACGCGGGTGCTGCGGACCGCGTCGTCGAGGGGGAACACGCCGGGATCGAACACCGGGCGGACGGCCGCGAGCCCGCCCGCCCGGTAGAACGTCTCGCACACCATCGCCAGCGAGTGCCCCGCCCCGGCGACGTGCACGATGCCGTCGGCCTCGATCGCCGCCAGCAGCAGCGCGGCGGCGTCCCCGATCGCGGCACCGGCGGCGCCGTCCAGATCGTCGAGCAGCGCCCGCACCCGGTCGGGGAGCCCCCCGGGAGACCGTCCGGGGGATGGTCCGGGGGATGCTGCCGGGACGGACGGGTCAGGCATCGGGTACGGCCTCCTTCAGGGTGCGCGCCAGCTCGTCCCGGCCGGACGCCGCGCGGAGCCGGTCGGCCAGGCCGCCCGACAGCGCGCGCGCCAGCGCGGACAGGGTGCCGACGTGCACGTCGGGGTCGGGCGTGCAGAACGCGAGCAGCAGATCCACGGGATCGTTGTCGGGGTGGCCGAACTCGACCGGCGACGCGAGCCGGGTCGCCCCGACGCCGACGGCCAGCCCGCCTTCCTCGGGACGGGCGTGCACCAGCGCGAGGCCCTTGGTCAGCACGATGTACGGGCCGTTCTCCTCGACCACCCGCACGCACGCGTCCGGGTAGCCCGGACCGGCGGCGCCCGCTTCGACCAGCGCGGACGCCGCCGCGCGGACGGCCTCCGGCCAGCCGGCCGCGGCGGTCCCGTCGGTCGCGACGACGATGGGCGCGGAGACGGTCACGCCAGCCACCCCTGCTCGCCCAGCCGGTCGCGGAGCTGCGCCTCCAGGCCGTCCTTGTCGAGGAAGTCGCTGATCGTGATCACGACCGGGGCGAGGTCGGTGATCTCCTCGGTGTGCATGCCCTGCCCGATGACCACGTCCGGGCTCATCCCGCGCGCCGTGGACACGTCGGTGTTCTCCACCCGGGCGTCCACGCCGAGCGAGCGCAGCGCGTCCTCGGCGGTCATCTTCAGCATCAGGCTCGACCCCATGCCGACCCCGCACACCGCGAGGATCTCCAGTTGCCGGTCCAGTGCCATGTCGCTGTCTCCTTCTGCTTCTCGTTCGTTACGGTTCCGGTTCCGGTTTCCGTCATGCCTTCCCGGCCGCGACGGCGTCGCCCTTCTCCTCCGGGCCGTCGTCCCCGCGGCGCTTCTCCCCGCGGTGGACGAGCAGCAGCGTCACGACGGTCGCGGCGAGGGCCACGACCGGCACCAGCCACAGCGTGCCGGTGCCGAGGACCGGGTCGGCGGCCTTCAGCAGCCACGCGATCGCGTACCAGTCGGGGTCGGCCAGGGTGGCCAGCTCCGGCGCGGTCTTCTCGAACAGCCCCCAGGTGACGGCCTGCCCGATCGCCAGGATCAGGCCGCTGACCACGCCGCCGAGGACGGCGCCGCGCCAGCCCGCGACGACGTTGCCGAACAGCCCGGCCGCGCCGCCCACGAAGAACAGCATGATCATGGGCGGGACGAGCGTGAACCACCCGGCCGCGGCGAAGACGCCGAGGCAGGCCAGGAACACCACGGTGGACGCGACGAAGCCGAGCATCACCGCGGTCGGCGCCACCGGGAAGACGGTCGGCGCGTCCAGCGCGGGCCGGGTGCCCGGGATGACCCGGTCGCTGAAGCCCTTGAACGCCGGGACGATCTCGCCGAGGAACATCCGCACGCCGAACAGCAGGATCGCGATGCCGCCCGCGAACCGCAGGCCGACGAGCAGCGCCCACACCCACGGCGACAGCTTGGCGTCCATGGCGGCGGCGGCCTCGCCGACGACCTTGTCGTCGGCCAGCGCGACGCCGATCAGCATGATCACGCAGATGATCAGCGCGGTGCTGACGTTGACGTCCTTGAAGAACGACAGCTGCCGCGGCAGCTTGAGCTTCTCGGTGTCGTGCTTCTCCCGGCTGCCCAGCGGGCGCGCGGCGTAGCCGGTGATCAGCGCGGCCAGCGAGCTGGTGTGCGCGAACCCGAACCGGTCGTCCGGCATGACGCGGCGCATCAGCGGCCGCATCCACAGCGGCTGCAGCGTCCAGTAGGCGGCGACGAACCCCGCCCCGCACAGGACGAGCGTGAGCTGGTTCGAGCCGGGCGCGACCGTCACCATCGTGGCGACCGTGACCGTGCTGATCCAGAACATCAGGTGGCCGGTGAGGTAGAGGTACCGGGCCGCCGGGAACACCCGCACGATCACCACGTGCAGCAGGAACGCCACCGTGATCACCAGGGCGATCGTGCCGCCCTGATCCTGGAGGAACCCGTCCAGGGTCCGCTCGGCCTTCGGCGGATCGGTGTTCATCGCGCTCGCCAGCACCGTCTGGAAGCTGGTGAGCCCGCCGCTGAAGATCTCGATGCCGATGAAGAGGATCACCACGCCGATCGTCGCGCGCAGCGCGCCGCGAACACGTCCTCGAACCGCTTGCGCTGCAGGATCAGCCCGGCGAGCGTGATGAGCCCGATGAGGATGGGCACCTGGCCGAACACGTTGTCCGCCAGGAACGTGAGGATGTCCTTGATGACGTCCATGGGTGAGATCGCCTCACTTCTCGGGGGTGGGTGGTGCGCTGTCGCCCCCGTCAGCGCGGGTGGCCGGTCCCGGGCGGACCCGGGGGACGCCGGTCGGTCGTGGTGGGTGCGTCGCGTCTCGTGAACGGTCGGTGGGTCGTCGGGTCGGTGAATCGGTGGGTCGGTGGGTCGTCGGGGCGGTCAGCGGGCGGGCGGCCGCAGGTCGATCTCCAGCCGGTAGCGGTCGCCGCGGTAGACCGACCGGACGTACTCCAGCGGTCTCCCGTCGGCGTCGCGGGTGACCCGCTCGAACAGGAACGCCGGCGTGTGCACCGGCACGTCCAGTTCGGCGGCCTCCTCCTCGGTGGTGACGGTCGGCTCGATCGTCTCGGTGCCAGAGGCGATGACGACGCCGTCGGCGCGCAGCAGGTCGTAGAACGACCCGCCTTCGAGGTCCTGGCGCCGCAGGTCCGGCAGCAGCGCCCGCGGCAGGTACAGGGTCTCGATGGCCATGGTCGCGTCGTCCGCGAGCCGTAGCCGCCTAATGGTAAATACCTCTTCGACGGGGGAGAGGGCCAGGCGGCGGCCGATCCGCGCCCCCGCGGTCGCCGTGCGGAACGACAGCACCCGGCCCCCCGGCCGCATCCCGCGCCGGATCATGTCCTCGCTGAACGAGGTCATGGTCAGCGGCACGGCGATCCGGGGCTCGGCGACGTAGGTGCCGCTGCCGTGCCGCCGGTCCAGCCGTCCCTCGGCGACCAGCCCGGCGATGGCCTGCCGCAACGTGGGACGGGACACGCCGAGTTCGGTCGCCAGCCGGCGCTCGGACGGCAGCGCCTCGCCGACGTCCAGCCCGTCCAGCATCTCCAGCAGCCGCTGTCGCACGGCCTGCCGCTTCGTGTGCCCGTTGCGGGCCGCACCGGCGGTAGTCATCCGGTCCGACCTCCCGTCCGTTCCCTGTCGTGTCGGCACACGTTATGTCCCTTCGCCCGAATTGGTCAATACCACTTTGTCGATGTTTGCCATGGTGGACGAGCGCGGCGCCGGTTTACGGTCGCCCCGGATCGTCGGGGGACCACGGAGGTCCGCGCGCCGGGCGCGCGGCGAGGAAGGCGGCGAGATGAGAAGAGTGCTGTGGGGAGCGGTGGCGCTCGCGTCCCCGCTGGTCCTGGCGGCGACGCTGGGCGCCGCGCCGGCCGCGGCGGGCGGCCCGCCCCACGACCGGGACGGGTGGCGGCTGCTGGCGAAGGAATCGTTCGACCGGCACCTCGACAGCCGCCGGTACCCCTGGTTCCGGGACGGGGACGGACCGTCGAGCCCCTACGACGTCGACATGTACGACAACGACGGCGCCTACTTCGACACCGTCGGCGGCCCCGCGTTCCGCGAGCAGCTCGCGAAGACGGAGACCTACCGGCAGTCGTTCACGTTCGGGAAGCGCGGCTGGCTCACCGCCGAGCTCGCCGCCCGCGACGCCGACGGCGACGGCCGTCCCGACGCCCCGCCGACGCTCACGTCCGGTGCGGGCGTCGCGCGGCTGGAGGAGCCCGGCCACCAGGCGGGCGTCGTGATCCGCTCGACCCGCGACCTGCCCGCCGAGTACCGCGTCGAGATGACGCTGCGCGGCCTCGACTTCGGCGGGGAACGCGACGGGCTCTGGAACTACCCGGACGGGCGGATCAACGGCTACTCGCCCGAGGGCTGCAAGACGAACTTCCCCTGGGCGTCCGGCGGGGACTTCTCCCGGCCCGAGTGCGAATGGGCGGACGTCCGCACCGACTCCAACGGCTTCTACTACATGTCGATCATGGACTACCGGCAGGTCGCGCCGCACAACAACGTGTTCGTTCACGCGCACCGCAAGGTCGCCATGGACGGCTACAACCGCTACGCCTACGAGGGGTCGGGGCTGCGGTACTGCAACCCCGCGACCGGCGGGTACGAGCCCTACGAGGCGGGCACCGGCAACGGCGTCAACGCGCTGTTCATGACCGACGACCGCAGGTACGCCACGATGCCCGGCACCGAGTACCTGATGGAGAGCGAGTGCGGGTACGCCAAGGGCGGCGCGATCGTCTCGGCCGTCGACATGCGGCCCGAACTGCTGCCCGAACGGCCTTACACGTTCGCGATCGAGCGGCGCGGCGGCGCGTACACGATGGAGATGTCGGGCGTCTTCGCCCACGTCGGCCAGGCCACCTTCCGTTACACGCGCGAGTTCGTCGAGGACGGGGAGCCCATCTGGCACTACAACCAGAAGCCCGCGGAGTACGACGGGCGGTTCAACGCGGACTGGACGTGGGAGGGCCCCGGCGGCACGCTCGTCGACCGTGACACCTGGCCCGCCGGATCCGCCTATCCCGACAGGTTCATGATCGGGGATCCGCACATGAACTTTTACGAGGGGCGCGCGAAGGTGGACGACGTCCGCCTCTACGTCCCGCGCTGACACCGGTCGTCCACGCGGGGCGGCGGTGCCGGAACGGCGGTGACGCGACCGTGGCGACGGGACGGGAACGCCGGGGCGCGAGCGTCCCGGCGGGACCGGCCGACGGGACCTCGGCGACCCGGGATCGCCTATATCGTGGGCCCCATGACGGCGGGACCGCGCACCGCGGGAATCCAAACCGAACGAAACGGCGCCGCGGCCCTGCGCCGGGGAGCCTCGTGATCCGCCCGGTCGTCGAGCCGGACGCGCCGGGCCGGCCGCCGGAGCCGTCCCTCGCCGACCCCTGCGACGCGCGGGAACCGGCGGGGGAGCGGCTGCACACCGGCGGGCCGGGCCCCGGCCTGGACGTGTTCCTGTCCGGCCGCGTCTTCATGGACATGATCTTCACCGGGCTGCCCGGGCTGCCGCCGCCCGGCACCGAGATCGTCACCGACGGGCTCGGGTCGGCGCCCGGCGGCGTCGCCAACATCGCGGTCGCGATGAGCCGGCTCGGCCTGCGGGTCGGCCTCGCCGCGCCGTTCGGCGACGACATGTTCGGCGCCTACCTGTGGCGGACGCTCGCCGAGCAGGAGGGCGTCGACCTGCGCGCCTCCCGCCGCCTGCCCGGCTGGTCGACGCCGGTCACGGTCTCGATGGCCTACGACTCCGACCGCAGCATGGTGACGTACGCGCGTCCCGTCCCGCCGCAGGCCGAGGAACCGCCGGACGGCGCCCCGCCGGACGCCCGCGCCTGCTTCGTCGACGTCGACCGGCCCGTCCCGGCGTGGGCGGCCGGGATGCGCGAGCGCGGCGCGCTGATCTTCGCCGACCTCGGCTGGGACCCCACCGGCGCCTGGTCGGCCGAGGTGCTCGACCGGCTCGTGCACGTCGACGTGTTCATGCCGAACGCCGCCGAGGCGATGGCATACACCCGCACCGGGGACCCGCCGTCCGCCGCCGAAGCGCTCGCCGAACGCGCGCCGCTGGTGGTCGTCAAGTGCGGCGCGGACGGCGCCATCGCGCTGGACCGTGCGACGGGCGAGCGGGCCGAGGCCCCGGCCCTGCCCGTCCGGGCGCTGGACGCCACCGGGGCGGGGGACGTGTTCGCGGCCGGGTTCGTGTTCGGGACGCTCGCCGGGCTGCCGCTCGCGAGCGGCTGCGGTTCGCGACCTGTGCGCGGGGCTGTCGGTCCGGCACCGCAGCGGGTCGCTCGGCTCGCCGTGCTGGGGCGAGATCGCGGCGTTCGGCGAGTCGGGCGAGGTGCCCGAGACGGTCCTGGCCGACTACGCGTTCGTGGTCCCGTTCGTCCCGGAATTCGCGGAGAACACGGTCGTCCGGGCCGAGCCGACCCTGCGCGAGGGCCGGTAGGCGGGCGTCACGGCGTCTCGGCGAGGGCGCGCCCCGCGCGGTACTCCTGCGGGCTGACGCCGTGCTCCCGCTTGAACGCGGTGCTCAGCGCGAACGCGGTGCCGTAGCCGACGCGCCGCGCCACCGTCTCGAGCGTCGCGTCGCTCTCCCGCAGCAGGTCGGCGGCCTGCGCGAGACGCAGGCCCGTCAGATACGACATCGGCGGCTCCTCCAGCAGCTTGCCGAACCGCTGCGCGAGCGCCGCGCGGGACACCCCGACGCGGGCCGCGAGGTCGGCGACCGTCCAGGGGTGCGCGAGATCGTCGTGCAGCAGCCGCAGGGCCGGGCCGACCACCGGGTCGCCGTGCGCCCGGTACCAGCCCGGCCGCTCCGCCTCCGCGCGCGCGAACCAGGCCCGCAGCGCCGCGATGAGCAGCAGGTCCAGCAGCCGGTCGAGGACGACGTCCTGGCCGGGCTCGTCCTTGCCGATCTCCTCGCCGAGCAGCCCGACCAGCGGCGACTCCCAGGTGTCGCCGCGGACGATCGCCAGCTGCGGCAGCGCGGCCAGCAGCCGGCGGGTGACGGCCCCGCGCATCTGGTAGGTGCCGATCAGCATGACCGCCGACCCGTCCGGGTCGTTGCCCCAGGCCCGCACCCCGAGGTCCATCGCGTCCGCCGTGCTCGTGCCGTCCGGTGCCGTGCAGACCTGGCCGGGATGGATGACGACCTGCGGCGGGGTCGCCGGATCGTCCGCCATCGTGTACGGCTCCGGGCCCTTGATCAGCAGCACGTCGCCGGCCCGGACGGACCGCGGCTCGCCGCCGTCCGGCAGCACCCACGCGCCGTCCCGGATCATCGCGACGAGGGTGAGCGGCGCCTCGTCGCGGATCAGCACCGACCACGGGGGGTTCAGCATCGCGCGCAGCAGGAACGCGCCGCGCGCCCGGGGGCCGTCGAGGAGATCGGTGAGCGCGTCCACGCCGCCAGCTTAAGCGCCCGCGCCCGTCGGGGTCCCCCGGCGATTGGACGCTCGCGAATGCGGGCGAGCTTCTCGACGATGGTGGCCGGGGCCGTCCGCCGATTGACTCGAAGACATGACGAACACCACCGAAGCGAACACCACCGAAGCGAAGACCGAGAAGGGCCTCGCGCTCGTCCTGGGCGGCACCGGCAAGACCGGCCGGCGCGTCGTGGAGCGGCTGGAGGCCATGGACGTGCCCGTCCGGATGGGCTCCCGCTCGGCCGACCCCGCGTTCGACTGGACGGACGAGGCGGGCTGGCCGCGGGTCCTGCGCGGCGTCGACGCCGTCTACCTCGCGTTCGCCCCCGACCTCTCCGTTCCGGGCGCGCCGGACGTCATCCGCGCGTTCACGGCGGCGGCGCGGGACGCGGGCGTGCGGCGCGTGGTCCTGCTCTCGGGACGCGGCGAGGACGAGACCCTCGACTGCGAGGCGGTCGTGCGCGAGTCGGGGCTGCGGTGGACGATCGTCCGCGCGAGCTGGTTCGCGCAGAACTTCAGCGAGGACTACCTCCTCGACCCGGTCCGCGCGGGCGAGGTCGTCCTCCCGGCGGGCGACGTGCCCGAGCCGTTCGTGGACGCCGACGACATCGCCGACGTGGCGGTCGCGGCGCTCACCGCGGACGGGCACGCGGGCGAGATCTACGAGTTGACCGGGCCGCGCGCGCTGACCTTCCCCGAGGCGGTCGCCGAGATCGGCCGCGCCGCCGGACGCGAGATCGCCTATGTGCGGGTCGCGGTGGCGGACTACGCCGCCGCGGCGAAGGCGCAGGGCGTGCCCGACGAGGTCGCCGACCTGCTGACGTACCTGTTCGGCACCGTCCTGGACGGCCGCAACAGCCGCCCGGCCGACGGCGTGCGGCGCGCCCTCGGCCGCGAGCCCCGCGACTTCGCCGACTACGCCCGCGAGACCGCCGCCAGCGGCATCTGGAACGCTTAGCCGGCGGCCCGGCCCCGACGAGTTCGGGGCCGGGCCGCGCTCACCCCCACCCCCCACGAGCCTTACCTGGCAGATCGGAGATCGACCATGAAAAACGTGTTCACCATCATCTGTGCCGCGATGTCCTTCGTCGCGGCGGCGGGCATGGCGGGCGCCTTCTTCGGCTTCTCCACCGGTGTCATGCCGGGGCTGAACGCCGCGCGGCCGTCCTCGGCGATCGACGCCATGCAGGGGATCAACCAGAAGATCCAGAATCCGCTGTTCATCGCCATGTTCGTGTTGACGCCGGTCATCGCCGCCGCGGCCGGGATCCTGCTGCTGACGCTCGACCAGAAGGCGGCGGCGATCCTGTTCTTCGTCGCCGCCGGGGTGTACGTCGTCGGGGCGCTGTTCCCGAGCTTCGCCGTGAACATCCCGTTGAACAACGAGCTGGACAAGGCCGAGATCCCCGCGGACGCCGGCGAGGCCGCGCGCGTCTGGGCGGACTACTCCGGCCGCTGGACGGCGTGGAACCACGTGCGGGCGGTCGCGGGCTGGGCGAGCGTGCTGGCGATGGCCGCCGGGGCGTACCTGTGGGGCCGCGACGCCTGACGGCCGCCTACGATCACGGCATGAGCGGTCTCTACGCCATCAGCGACCTGCATGTGGGATTTCCCGACAACCGCGCGTTCGTGGAGGGGCTGCGCCCCGGGTCCGGCGGCGACTGGCTGATCGTGGCCGGGGACGTCGCCGAGCGCTTCGACGACGTCGAGCGGACGCTGCGCACCCTGGCCGGGCGGTTCGAGAAGGTGATCTGGACGCCCGGCAACCACGAACTATGGACGATCAAGGACGACCCGGTGCGGCTGCGCGGCGAGGCCCGCTACCGCCGCCTGGTGGACATGTGCCGCGAACACGGCGTGGCGACCCCCGAGGACCCCTATCCGGTGTGGACGGGCGACGGCGGCCCCGTGACGATCGCGCCGCTGTTCGTCCTGTACGACTACACGTTCCGCCCGGACGGGGCCTCCACCAAGGAGGAGGCCCTGGAGATCGCGCACGCGGCGGGCGTGGTGTGCACCGACGAGGTCTACCTGCATCCCGACCCGCATCCGACGCGGGACGCCTGGTGCGACGCCCGCGTCGCCTACACCGAGCGGCGGCTGGCGGAGCTGGAGCCGGGCGCCCGCACCGTCCTGGTCAACCACTGGCCGCTGATCCGCGAGCCCACGCGCGTCCTGTGGTACCCCGAGTTCGCCCAGTGGTGCGGCAGCGAGCGCACCGCCGACTGGCACGTCCGGTTCGGCGCGGTGTCGGTGGTGTACGGGCACCTGCACATTCCCCGGACGATCTGGGCGGACGGCGTCCCGCACGTCGAGGTGTCGGTCGGCTACCCGCGCGAGTGGCGGCGCCACCGGGGCGAGCCGCCCGGCCCGCGCCGCGTGCTGCCGCCGCCCGAGCGGGACGGGGCGGACGCCGCGACGGGCTAGGGCGTGTCTCGAAGTCCGGTGTGTGACGGTGTGTCGTGATCGTCAAACAGCGAGGTCTCCGGTAGAGGGTTCA
>NZ_MKJY01000137.1 GCF_001942465.1 Actinomadura sp. CNU-125 | reverse complement strand
TGTCGTGCCAACGACCTTCCCTTCCGGTTCTCCCCAACTCTAGTTGGGGCCCTGTCCGGAAGATCCGTGGCACCTCATAGCGAGCGCGGCAGATAAGTCAGCGAACCAGTGCTTCCCGGGTCGACGTGATGAACCGGCTCGACAGGGCCATGACCGACCCCGACCAGCATCCTGCTCACCCTCCTCGATGAGCCTGGATACCCGGCGAAGGTCGCCGGTCACCTCCAGCGGAGTGGTGTAAGAGTTGATCTCCGCGTGATCCTGTTTCTGCAGGTTAAGCGGTGAGTTCTCGCCGGTCGATCCCGGGGTCGGGTGTGTCCTCGATGACGCGCAGGCGGGCTTTGGCCAGAAACTCCAGACCCATGTAGCGGCGAGCCTCGGCCCACTCGTCGGTCTGCTCCATCAGCACCGCCCCGACCAGCCGAACGATCGCGGCCCGGTCCGGGAAGATCCCGACCACGTCCGTGCGCCGCCGGAGGTCTAATAGAGGCAGAACGGCCGGTGCTTGATGCCAGCGGGCCTGGCCGTTCGCCGTGCGGGGCGCCGTTCTGATGCCTGCGGATCTCTGGACTGTGAGCTCTCGAACAAGGCCGGCGCAGAGCGGCAGCCCTGACGGTTGGTCGAGTGAATCGAGGTGTCGCGGCGTGTTCCTGCCGTCCCTGGTTGCTGGTGACGGCAGGTTGCTGATCGTGGTGCGAGCCCGCCCGCGCGGCGCGGACTCCTAACCAGGGTTATTGGGTGATGGCGGTCGGGTAAGTCGACGGACCGTCGGTGCAGGCGTATGCCGGTGACATGACCAGATACCCCCAGGGCGGCGGAATGACCGCCGCCGGCCGTGACAAACGAGAACAAGTACGCATGCAGGCCGCACAGTGGTTCACCGAAGGACGGCCCAACGCCCGGATCGCCGCCGACCTGCGGGTCGGACTGCGGCAGGTCGAGAAATGGCGGCGGGCCTGGCGCGAGGGCGGAGCCGAGGCGCTGCGATCCAAGGGCCCGCACGGACGGCCGCGGCTGGACCGGGCGGCCTTCGCGCAGCTGGAGGCCGAGCTGAACCGCGGCCCCGCCGCGCACGGCTGGGCCCAGAGCGTGAACGCGCGGATACGCAAGGCTGTGCGCGCCCGTGGGCACTTCCCGAACGAGGCCGCAGCGATGAAGTGCGTCTACATGGCGCTGATGTCCCTGGACCCGACCGGCAAGGGCCGCAAGCGGTGGACCATGCGCTGGAAGGCGCCTCTCAACGCCTTCCAGATCGAGTTCGAAGGCCGACTCACCCCGACCGCCAACTGAACACCTCAACAACCAAGATCAGCCGTTAAGTTGACACACCCCAATTTGGCGGCGAGGTCACTGTCGAGGTGCGGCGGGCCAGGATGCTGCGGATGCCGTCCGGCAGGGGCGCGGCCGCCGACCCCGGTTGGCTGGAGGGCGGCGCCGAACCGTTCACAACGGCGATCTTGCCGGGCGAGTACGACCTGATGCTGTCCTGGGTCCGTTCGGGCGCCTGGCCGGAACGCCGGCGGATGGCCGCGGCCAGGCTCGCCGTCCGCGACGTGCCCGTGACGAGTTGGGAACTCGCGCTGCTCGAAAGCCAGGACCCCCGCACGCTGGGCGAGGGACAGTTCTTCGGCTTCGGCGTCGATTCCGGGCTCGGATGCTTCGTGGACGCCGTAGCCGTGGAGGCCCTGGCGAGCATCGCGGACAAGGCCCTTGAGGAGAAGTTCGGACCTGACGAGGACGACGAGACCCCCGAATTCACCGACCCCGCGACGGGCGCCAATCTCATCGTGTTCCCGGCCGGTGGGGCGACGGATCGTATCCGACCTGGATCGTGGCCGCGGCCCGGACGGTGAGGTGGCCGCCTTCGTCGCCGACATGCTCATCGTCAACCGCGCCGTGCCGCTGGACCCCCGGGAGCCGGGTCAGGACGGCGACAGATATGCGCTTGCCGAGCCTCGGTAGACCACGGGTGAGGGTCCGCGGGTGAAGCTACCGCCTCTGGCGAAACCCGCAGATCGGCGTTGTCCGAAGCCCCTCGATTAGCAGGCACCACAGCGACGACGTCGGTGCGCTGAAAGGGCCTCAATCACGTCCGAGGCGGAGGCTAGGGTGCACGTCCATGGATGCCGCTGATCTTGACTACAAGACCAGGACTTACGCTGCTTGCATTCCTCCACACCTGGTCTCGCGGCTCATCGAACTCGGCCATACCGATGAGGTGGAGTTCCAGGCCCGTCGTGGGGAGTGGTTCTGCGCTCGAGAGCAGGCACGGCTGCTCGCCGAACAGGGTCGGCGAGCAGAAGCGTCGGAAGTACTCGCCCCGTATGTCGCCACGGGGTGGTGGAAGGCCGTCGAGGCCATGGCGGCGATGTTGGAGGAGTGGGGCAGGGGCGACGAGGCGATCGTGCTGGCCCGTCCGCATGCGGAGGCGGGAGAGCGTTCGGCGCTGGGGTTCGTCGCGCGTCTGCTCGCGCGGCATGGCCGGGCTGATGAGGCGTTCACTCTGCTGCGCCCGCATGTCGAGGATGCGTGGCTGGCCGCTGTCCTGGTCGACGTCGCCGAGGGCGCGGGACGGGACGAGGACGCCGCCGCGCTGCTGACCGCCTGTATCGATGCGCCCCGGAGCTGCGACGACGCGTCGTGCAGCCGCCGCGGGATCGAACCCTTCAACGCCGTCGACCTGCTCGCGGCGATCCGTGAACGCCAAGGCCGCGTCGAGGAGGCGATCGCCTTGCTGCACACCCGGGAAACCACCTCGGTCAACGGCCGAGACCAACTGGCCGACCTGCTGGCCCGGCACGACCGGATCGAGGAACTGCGTGAGTACGCGGCGGCCAAGTCCCTCGGGACCGCCGCGCAGTGCCTTGCGGAGGTGCTGGAGGCGCGCGGTGACGTGGAGGGTGCGATCGCGGTGTACCGGCAGCCGCGGCGTTCAGGGTTCGGTAGGAACCACGTGGCCGTTCGTCTCGTGGAGCTGTTGGTGCGGCACGGACGGGGCGAGGAAGCTACGGAGGTGCTGCGCTCGCTCGCGGACTCGCCCGGCGGGGAGGAGGACTGGATCGTCGATATGCTGTGCACCCACTATGCCGACCAGGGCCGTCCCGAGGACGGCCTGGCGTATCTCGACGCCCTCAAGGCGCGCGACGGCGAAGAGGCATGGGAATTCTTCAGGATACGGCTCCCGCTGCTGGTCGCGTGCGGCCGCCGTGAGGAGGCGATCCACCTGGCGATGACACATCCCGAGCGCGACACCTGGGCCATCGCCGAGCTGCTGGCCGACGCCGGACGCACCGAGGAGGCCGTCGCCCTCCTCGAACAAGACGATGGCGGCAGCATTCTGGCCGACTACCTCATCGACCTCGGCCGCATCAAGGAGGCCGTGGCGATCCTCCAACACCCCAAACCCAGCCCGGCCAAGCTGCTGCAGGTTGACGACCCCACTCACGAGCCCCCGTTCTGACACGTGTCACAGCAGTCAGCCGACCAGCCCGCGAGAACCGGTGAGCCCCTGCGCACTGACGTGGTTGTCACAGACAAGGCGGAGAAACATCCTGATCCTTTCGATGCGCCATGCCTGTTCTGCCGAGGGGTTGGCAAGAGACTCACAACGATCTATGTCTTCGGTGTACGAAGCATGAATGGCGATTACGAAGAGTGCCGGTGACGTCTACCGACGGTGCGGGTGCGTGGATTCGCGAACGGGGAGGGCGTGGGGCGACCGCTGCCCGAACATGGCGGCCGGCCGACGGCATGGCAGCTGGTACCTGCGGGTCGAGTTGCCGGTCGGCCCTGATGGCCGTCGTCGGCGGATCCGCCGCGGCGGCTTCCCCACCAGGAAAGCCGCCGAGGAAGCTCTGGCCCGGCTTCGGGCGCCCTCGGATTCAGGCGGTGAGCTCGTCACGGTGGGCGAGTGGCTCTCCCACTGGCTGGCCACCCGCAACGGTGCGGCGTCCACGGTCAGTGGCTACGCGAGCCACGTCCGTCTCTACCTCGCTCCGTACCTGGGCACCGTGGCGCTGGCCGAGCTGTCGGTCTCGCACCTGCAGGCGATGTTCGCGCGCATCGCCCGCGACCACGAGCGTCAAGGAAGGCCACTGACGGCGGCCACCCTGAACCGGATCCGGGCGACGCTGCGCACCGCCCTCAACGCCGCGCTCCGCCGAGGCCTGATGTCCGACAATCCAGCCGCACGGGTGGAGTTGCCGCCCGCCCGGCGTCCGCGCGCGGTGGTGTGGACCGCAGCGCGGGTCGAACACTGGCAACGGACGGGGGAGCGTCCGCCGGTCGCGGTGTGGACGGCGGCGCAGACCGCCGAGTTCCTCCACGCCCTCGGTGACCACCGTCTCTACGCCGCGTATCACCTGATCGCTCTGCGCGGGTTGCGGCGCGGGGAGGCGGCCGGGCTGCGCTGGTGCGACGTGGACCTGGAGCAAGGCGTCGCGGCCATCTCGCAGCAGATCCAGCAGCATCAAGGCCATGTGACGGCGTGCCCGCTCAAGACCGCCTCCAGCGAGCGCGTCATCGCCCTGGACCGCACGACAGTCTCCGCCCTGCGCGCCCACCGCGATCTCCAGCAGAAGGAACAGCAGCAAGCGGGGGAGGCCTATCGGGACAGCGGTTACCTCTTCACCCGACCCGGCGGCGATCTCCTGGGGCCGGACCGACTCAGCTGCATCTTCCGCACGCTGATCGCCGTGCACGGGCTGCCGCCGATCCGTCTGCACGACCTGCGGCACGGTGCCGCCACCCTCGCCCTGGCAGCCGGTGTGGAGCTGAAAGTGGTACAGGACATGCTCGGGCATTCCAGCATCGTGCTGACCGCCGACACCTACACCTCCGTCCTCCCCGAGGTCGCCCACCGCGCCGCGGAAAAGACCGCCGCCCACGTCATGAAAGCGCGAGGCGTAATCCCGGGCACCAGCCGGACCCGCCGCCGAGCAACCAGCCGCAAGAAACGCCGCCGCGGCCGGAAGACGGCATCGCGACCGGTAGCCTCGTCGGCCCATCCCGCACGCCAGATAGGTCGCCCGCAACGACGCTGAACACCGGCGTCAGGCCGCGACTGCGCAGTTCTAGAGCCTTTTGGCTCCCTCGTTCCTCGTCGTCGACGTTTGAAGGGCTAACCGAATACGCCTCGCGTGTCGACCGGTTGAGAGTCGATGCGATGATCAGTCATGCCCAGGGGACAGGTGAAGCGTCGGCCGGGCGAGAGGTCAGGCGGCCGTCAGCTGTGTCCGGAACGCCCGGGACCCAGGACGGCCTCAGTACGACCCCAGGTGGGAGCGACCAAGGTCGCCGTGGATGGTGTTTGCCCTGGTCAGGGGTGGTGGGTCGCGTGGGACTCGAACCCACAACCTACGGATTAAAGCGCGAACCCGCGATCAAGATCAGCCGGGAACGGCTGCGACAGATCCTGCACTCCCGCGGCATCACCTTCCAGCGCACCCGAACCTGGAAGACCTCAAACGACCCCGACTTCGACACCAAACTCGACCGCATCGAGCACGTCACCGGCCAGTTCCCCGACCGGTGCTTCGCCTTCGACCAGTTCGGCCCGCTGTCGATCCGCCCCTGCCACGGCACCGCCTGGACACCGCGAGGCCGGCCCGACCGGCTGCCGGGCACCTACCACCGCACCCACGGCGTCCGCTACTTCCACGGCTGCTACTCGGTGGGCACCGACACCCTGTGGGGCGTCACCCGACGCCGCAAAAGCGGCGCCAACACCCTGGCCGCGCTCAAGAGCATCCGCGCAGCCCGCCCCGACGGCGCACCCGTCTACGTCATCCTGGACAACCTCTCGGCGAACAAGACCCCGCAGATCGAGCCTGGGCGGACCGCAACAACGTGGAGTTGTGCCCCACCCCGACCTACACCTCCTGGGCCAACCCGATCGAGGCGCACTTCGGGCCGCTGCGCACCTTCGTGATGGGCAATTCCAACCATCCCAACCACACCGTCCTGGCCCGGGAACTACAGGCCTACCTGCGCTGGCGCAACGCCAACGCCCGCCACCCCGACGTGCTGGCCGCCCAACGCCGCGAACGCGCCCGTGTCCGCAGCGAACGCCGGCAACGCTGGGGACGCCCCCGACCCAAAGCCGCATGACCAAACCGGTGAACGTTCCTGGACACCGCACTAGGCACCTGGGCTTCCTACGCCCCGCCCAGCGGCGGGGCGCGTCCGGGCCTCGGCCCGCTGGCGGGCTGCTGGCGTCAGCAAAGCGCGCAATTGACGATCGGCCTCCGGGGAGTCAGTCGTTCTCCATGGCGGGCAGCGCGGACACGGTGAGGGACTGGGTGGACATGTCCATGTCGATCACCCCGCCGCCCTGTGCTCGGAGCTGCCTCCAGGCGGTGTAGCTGGTGAGGATGGCCTTCTCCCAGTCGGCGGCGCGGTGGGCGCCGACCTCGAGATGGCCGACCATGGATCCGATGACGTCCAGGAGTTCGTTATCGATGTGGGCTTTGCCGTCCAGGAAGTTGTGCCGGCTGGCGTAGGAGAACACCAGCGCGGAGATGCCTTCCTCGATGGCGATGGCGCGCCCGCCGTCTTCGGCCTCGTCGATGTGCGGGTTGGAGCGGCGCTTGCGGCGCAGCAGCGACCGCATCACCGGTGACCAGCCGAGAACCGTGGCGTACGACAGGTGGAAGATGTCGTGCATGCGGTAGTCGTCGTCGATGTGGGAGGCGTTGGTGAGCGGGTCCCCGACGGCCTGCCCGCCCCAGGTGAGGACTGACTTGGTAGTGCCGTTCGTCTCGGTCAGGCGCAGTATGAACCGGCCGGTGCGGGGCAGTTGCTCGTGCGGTGGATAGTCCTGGTCGAAGGGGATCTGGTCGGTCGCGGTGGGACGCCAGCGGTCGGCGACCTTGTGCAGGTTGGCGGCGGCGACGTCGGCCAGATCCAGCTCGGCCTGATCCGCGAGCATCGCCAGATACCACAGGGCATCGCCGAGTTCCTCCCGGAGTTGGGCCTTGAAGGTCGGGTTCGCGCGGCCGTCGCGCAGCTGCTTCTTGTAGGCGGTGGCGATGGCGCCGGCCTCCCCGAGCAGCCCCAGCAAGGGGATGGCGACGGCGTCGGCCGGCTCCTTACCGTGCTGGAGGGTCTTACGGGCGGCGGCTTGGTACTCGTTCAGATCCACACAGTCCCCCTGTGTCTGGTTTTCCGACATCGATTGCCGGGCAAGACCACAGTGTGGCATTGTCGGACGACAGATTCCGGAAAACGCTACAAGGGGGGTGAGGATGACCGTCGTGAACGTGACACGTGCGGAGGTCGTCGAGATCACCATCGATCTGATGGCCGCCGAGCAGCACCGCGACCCTGCAGAGTTGCGAGCGGAACTGGAGGGCAAGGGGGCCGTGCTGCCGATCGACTCTCTGCTGATCGTCGAGGTGCTGACCCGGGTCGAGGACCGTTACGGGGTCCGGATCCCGGCCGACAACGAGGCAGCCCGTTCCCTGCGGTCGGTGATGAGTTTCGCCGACACGATCGTCGCTGCCGCCCAGGCCGCCGCCAGTGAGGAGACGTCATGAGCTTCGAGGAGAACACGACGCATGATCGGGAGTGGAGCCCGGGATGGGACCTGGTCGGGGAACGGCTGCGGATGGCCCGGGAGTACCTGAACTTCTCCCAGCAGCTGGTCGCCGACCGCACCGGTATCCCGCGGACGGCCGTCAGTGACGTGGAGCGGGGTGCCCGCAAGGTGGACATTCTGGAGCTGCGGAAACTCGCTCGGCTCTACAAGCGCCCGATCGGCTACTTCCTGGACGAGGATCCCGACGCCGTGGTGACCGATCATGCCGCCAAGATGCTGGCGCGTACGTTGACTCCACTGACGGAGAGCGACCGGGAGAAGGTGGTGAGTTTCGCGCAGTTCCTCCAATCCGCCCACGCCGCCGAGCTGGAGCAGCAGGACGAGGCCGAGCAGAACCAGGCCGGGGAGCGCGAGCGGTGACGTGGGGACTGGCGCACGGCCGGGCGATGATCCGAGCCACGCAAACCCACCGTGACCTGGGTCTGGATCCACGCGCCTACATCGATGTGTACCAGGCGCTGGGGCGGGCGGGCCTGCTGGTGTTCGGCCAGCCGATGGCCGACCTGTTCGGGGCCTATCTGCCCGCCATCTCCGGCAAGGGCGGTAGGAAGGCGGGCGTCGTCCTCAACACCCACCGCAGCCCCATCGATCAGCGGCATAGCGCCGCTCACGAACTCGGCCATCACGTCTTCGGTCATGGCCAGTGCACATCCGACATCACCCAGGTGTTCGAGGACCCCGACCCGGGGACGTGGCCGACGCGGGAGAAGGAGGCCGAGGCGTTCGCCGCGGCGTTCTTGATGCCGCGGACGGCGGCCCGCAAGGTGATCGAGCTGCTGGGGATCGACCGCATCACCCGCCCCGACGAGGCGTATCAGGTGGCGCTGCACCTGGGCACTTCCTACCGGGGCACGGTGCGCCATCTGGCCGCCATCAAACTGATCTCCCAGGGGGAGGCCGCCCGCTGGGCCCGCGTGCCGAAGGCGACGCTGCGCGACCGGGCAGGCGCCGGCCTGGCGGTGCCGCCGACGGGCTCGGGCTCGGTCTGGGTCCTTGGCACTGCCAGCGACGGCGCCGTCCTGCACGTCCGCCCGGGTGACCGGCTGGTGATCGACTCACCGCTGGTACAGGGCCCCGCGAGCACGCCTGCTGTCCTGCCTCCCGGAGTCAGCCGCGCGGACCCGGCCTCAGCAGCCGACCAGGGCGCGCTGGCGCTGGAGTTCGAGAACGGCGGGCCCATCGAGCTCGACATCACCGACGCGTTCTGCACCGGCGGCCCGCTGCGTTTGGAGCCGCAGGATAAAGCCGGATGGCAGGCCACTCTGGCCCCCGTCCCCGCTCTGCGCGACGGACTCAACGAACTGGTCTGAGCTGGTGCCCCTACCAGCTCCGCCACGACAACCCGTCGCGACCAAGCCCCGGCCCGGCCCGGCCCGGCCGGGAGAGCATGATCCGTTCACCGCGAGAAACGGAAACCATCCAATGCCAGTTCCGTGCATCTCAGCACCGAATGTGTCGCAGGCGTGGCTGGAGGCAGTCCGCGCCCTGGACCGCAAGGGCAGCGACCCGCGTGCGCTGCACATGGTGGTGTCCATCGACGATCCCACGACCGAGGAGGAGCCGATCCGGGCGGCGGTCGACATGCTGCTGCGCGACCTCGACCTGCCGCCCGCCGACACTGTCGCCAACACGATCTTCCCCGCCGCCCTCGCCGCGACCTGCGCCGACCACGACGAACTGGTCGAGCGATACCTGAAGTACCTCCCTCGCCTTCTCAAGTTCAAGGGAAACCACCTGGGCACCTACTTCGCCCGGCTAATCGACTACCCGGGCCCCAAGGGGCCCGTCGACCAACTGGGCGCCGCCATCGCCCGGATGCAGAAGGGGGGCCGCGCGCGGTTCACCCGGTACGAGGCGCTGGTCGATCAGCCCATGCCGCATACGCCCGAGACCATGAAGGACAAGGCCACCGAGAACGAGGCGATGGGGAAGGAGTTTGTCGACCCGGGCTCGGCTCCGGTGGAGGCCTTTTCACCGATCTACGTCCCGGGCAAGGACAACACGCCGGGCAGCTTCCCCTGCATGAGCCACTGCTCGTTCCAGCTGGACGCCGCCGGCAAGGTGCACGCGTTGGCCTATTACCGCAGCCAGTCGATGGTCCAGCGAGCTTACGGCAACTACCTGGGGCTCGGGCGGCTGCTGGACCATGTCGTCGGCCAGGCCGGTCTGGAGACTGGCCGACTCACGATCGTCGCAGGGCAGGCTCAGATAGAAGAGCCCTTCCGCCGCCGGGCCGGGCTGGTGGCGGCCCAGCCGGAGACGCTTCCTGGCCTGGCCCTTTAGGGCAGGCCGGGGGGCGGCGGGCAGGCGGCAAGGACGGCTCGGACTCGGTCGTCGGCCAGCGTGGTCATGCAGTCGTCGGCGAAGGCGCTGAAGTCACTCAGTGTCTGCGCCCAGACTGGATCGGCGGGCGGCGCCGCGTCCGCGGCCTCCACGTCAAGGTCACGGTGAATGCGGGCCCCGAGCCGTTCCATCGTGTGCACCAACAGCCACAACGCCTCAGCCGCCTGACCGTCGGTCACCGTCGCCCCTTGCTGATCGATCATGTCGCCCTCCTCTGTCCACGCCGACGCCGCCCCGGGCCGAACCCGGACCCGGACCAGGTGATGCATCATCCCCGCACCGGATCCGCCGGGGGAAGCTTTGCCGTATTGATCTTCCACTTCGGTGGGAACCACGCGGTCATCGGGGCCGGGTCGTGCCGGTACGTCTGTTTGATCCGGCTGCGGCCGCTGATCCCGACGACATCGGGGTGCGCGACACGCGCGTACTTGTCGACTTCGCAGAAGAGGTTCTGGCAGTCGATGAGCTGTAGTGGCCGACCCGACAGCCCGGGGAACTCCAGGCCCAGGCGTTCGAAATGTTCGCTCTGGGTGTCGGCCATGTAGCGGATCACCTCGGCTTCGATGCCACCTGCGGCAGGCCCGAAGCACTTGCGGATTCCATCGCGCGCGCCCGGCCCGGCCACGACGAACTCCATCTCGCTGAAGTCCAGAGGCCGACTGTAGTTCAAGTCGATCAAGAACTGGTAGGCGAGGAAATCACCCAATCCCGGATATGCCTTGAGGATCTCGAACGCCTCGGCCATCGAGCCCGCCTCCGCCAGGCGACCTGGAGCATCCGCGGCCATCATCGCCTCCAGCAGCCTGAGATGGTTTCTGTGCTTGCGGCCCTCCCCGAACGGAGGCTGCGGGATCACGTACGCGGGCGAATACAGCCGTACTCCCCGCGCGAACGCCCTGCTCAAGGCAGCGTCAAAGGTCTCGTAGGAGTACGCGCGCCAGCTGATCTCACCGACCGCGCCGATCAGTAGCCGCCAGGTCGAGATCCGGTTGAACAGCTTGAACAGCAGGGTCCGGAAGAACACCTCCGGCCAGTCCATGGGGCCGCGGTAGGACACCTGTGTGATCACGTACTGGCTGACCCGGTCGGCCGCCCGGTAGCAGTTGGTGAACCGATGCTGATTCAAGATCGGATCGCTGGTCCACGGGTCGGCTTCACCGGCCAGCCGCGAGAGATAGACCCGCTGACGTTCAACCGCGAAGCGCCAGTAGGTGTCGAAGACCGCAGTCGGACGTAGACGGCGCCCTGCGACGGTCACCGCAGATGCGGGCGGATGGTCGTCCCGCCACTGGTTCCTGATCGAGGTCGCCGTCATGGACTTATTATATATTCATTAGATATTGAATGCCTAGGCTTCTCGGAGAGGGGGGTATGGAACTCCTCAAGGACTCAGCGAAACGCACGACGTCGGTGCAGTGGCCAGATGCTGTGGACGATCGCCTGCAGGTCCTGGTGGCGCTCGCGGCGGCGGAGGGCGTGCAGGTGTCGCGCGCCCAGCTGCTTGCGGCACTGGTTGCCAGCGCTCCGATGGACGGTGTGCAGCTCGGCGAGGTTGCACGCACCTACCTGCGGGAGAGGCCGGAGCCATTCACCCAGGCCACTGGATCGGCAGGCGATCTTCCTGTCGTTCGGCGGCCCGGGGCCAAGAGGCGGTAGCTGCGGCCCGGTCACGGCTGGCCGGTCAACTGGGGACGACTCACTGAGCCGGGCCTCCAGATTGGGGCTGTTGGCCGAGAGCGTCGCGGGCGTGCGAGGCGACGTCGAGTTGACGGACACATCCGACCCCGTGCCCGCCCACGGCCATGACGACGACCAGCTCTGAACACCGTGGGGTGCCGGACGGGTGGGCGGGCACGGGGTCGGTCCGCGGCGGTGCCGCGATTCCGGTAGTTCGTACTGCGATTTCAGTACGGCGCGATGCCAGTATCCGCACGATTACAGGGCGGTTCTTCGCTTCGTAGCGTGAACGTGTCGGTTCATCGCCTGCGTATGAGGAGACCTGCAGCGCGTGCGGCACGACGGCCGTGACCCGGTCGGCCAATCCGTCACGAAGCGCCCGCAGCCCTGCCCTCGCCGGCGCCTCCGCCGTACGAACAGCATCACCATCCCGGCTCTCACCCCGGCCATGGTCTGAGCGGAACGCTGTGGTCGGCGGGCCGTCGAGGCGTACCGGCTCGCGTCCGAGCCCGAGCACGAGCAGCAGTACGAGCGGGAGCTCGCAAGCGCGCCGTCGAAGAGATCCGGGCATTCGCGATGACGTGCGCCGACACGCTGACCGGGGCCGCGGGCGTCGTACCGGCGCGGGCTACTCGCGGCCGCGGGGGCGCATCGCGCCGAAGCCGACGCGGCCAGGCCGTGGTGTGCGGCCCGCCGCACAGGCGCGGCGGGCCGCACACCACGGATGTCCTGATGTCCGACAGGTCAACGCTCGCGGACGATGACGAACAGGAGCGCGCCGATCACCCCCACCGCGCCGAGCGCGGCCGCTAGCTGCGGATCCCGGTAAGCGGCGTACCCCACCAGGATCAGGATGAGCAGGATGAGCAGCATCGTCGGGCTGATCGCGGGGGGTTCGGGAGGCTGCGCGTCCTCGGGGACTCGACGTACACTTCTAGACACTCGACCTCCATGGTTCGGGTACCGCGGCTCTCCCGTGCCTCTGCCAAAAGATCATCGGGAGGGCCGCGCTCATGTCTCGCGGCCCGGAGCCACGACCTAGTCTGCACGGTCCCGCGGCGCTTCCACACGTGTAGACGGCGGTGCGAACCCGCTGCGAACCGCGCTGCGGTCGCCGGGAATCGCTCCTCGTGGAAGGACGAGCGCTCGTTTCGGAGACTCCCAACCTACAAGATCATTTTCCGGGGCGGGCCCCGTAGTCCCTGCATACCGGGCACGGCCTCGCCCGCCCGTATCTCCTGGTCAGGTACTTAGTAGGGGTACATTCAGAAGGTCTCCGAGCGGCTCCCGTCACGGGCTGAATCCGGGCGTTCCGCAGTGGGGAATCGGCCGCATCCGGCCAAATCCCGGAAGCGGATGATCTCCTCGGTGTCGACCGAAGCCGTCTCAGCGGATCGCCCCGCGCATCATCCCCGCGGACGTGGCGGGGATGCGCTACTTGCAAGGGCGTCGGCCCCGACGGCCGTAAGCAAGGCAGGTGTGCCGATTTCTACGGCCAGTTCGGCATGTCTGCGTCAGACTCGTCGGATGGCGGGCGAAGTGGACCTGGTGAAGCTGCGGCGGGATCTTCAAGGGCCCGCGGAGGCGTACGTGGCGGGCCATCCCCACGACGAGCTTGATGCGGCGTGCGAGCGCCTTGGGTTGCCGGTGTTGGCGCGTGAAGAAGGCGCTACGAAACGCAAGCGGTTCGAGCGGTGCTTCGCGGCTCTGCCGGACGACGGCCTGCCGGCCGTCGGTCACGTCCAGCGGAGTGGTGTAAGAGTTGATCTCCGCGTGATCCTGTTTCTGCAGGTTAAGCGGTGAGTTCTCGCTGGTCGATCTTGGGGTCGGGTGTGTCCTCGATGACGCGCAGGCGGGCTTTGGCCAGGAACTCCAGGCC
>NZ_MKJY01000136.1 GCF_001942465.1 Actinomadura sp. CNU-125 | reverse complement strand
CCGCGGCCCCCGCTCGCGGCCCGCGACGGACGCGCCCGACACCTCGGTCCCGGCCCGCTCCGCCGCCGCGGCCGCCGCCCGGTACACCGGCAGTACCCCGTCGCCGATCCGCGTCTCCAGCGGCCACGTCTCCAGATCGGGCTCCAGCCCCAGCGCCGACGCCAGCGACGGCAGCAGCGCCGCCGCCGCGGCCGCGTAGCCCCGCGCCGACGGGTGGTACCGGTCCGCGCCGAACATCACGTGCGGCTCCGCCGCGAACTCCCGGCCGAGCAGGTCGCCGATCGACACCGACCGTCCGCCCCGCTCCACCACCGCGATCGTCTGCGCCGCCGCGAGCTGCCGGCTCGCCCGCCGCGCGATCCACCGCAGCGGCTGCATCAGCGGCTTCACCGACCCGAGGTCCGGGCAGGTGCCCGCCACCACCTGCGCGTCCGCCGCCCGCAGCCGCGCCACCGCCTCCGCCAGATGCCGGACGGACTCCGCCGCGGGCACCCGCGACGTCACGTCGTTCGCCCCCACCATGATCACCGCGAGGTCGGGGCGGACCTGCAGGGCGCGCTCCACCTGGTCGCCGAGCGCCGCGGAGCGCGCGCCCGGCCGCGCCACGTTCGTCAGCCGCACCGGCCGTCCGGACATCTCCGCCAGCCCGCCCGCGA
The DNA here is from genome assembly GCF_001942465.1 of Actinomadura sp. CNU-125. GTDB lineage: Bacteria > Actinomycetota > Actinomycetes > Streptosporangiales > Streptosporangiaceae > Spirillospora. Next base: position 12,952 of record NZ_MKJY01000136.1, on the reverse strand, counting down.
GCACCGCGGCGGGCGTCTCGGCGGGCGTGTGCACCCCGAGGCCCGCCGCCGTCGAGTCGCCGAGCACCACCAGCGACAGCGGCGCGGACGCCCCGGCGCCGCCGTACCGCTCGCCGAACAGGCCGTCCGCCGCGGGCGGGTCGCCGTTCGGCGTCGCCAGGATGATCTTCCTGGCCAGCCGCGCCTCCACCAGGACGAGCGCGAAGGTGGCGCCGCCCAGGGCCGTGATGCCCCCGCCGCCGTAGGCGGCCGCCGCCGCGATCCGGCGCGCCGTGAACGCTCTCAGCATGACCCACTACCCTCCGTGATCCCCGCTGCATACCCGCCGCCCACCTTGTTGATGCCCACGCGGGGCGATCTGGGCTAACGTCGGAAACGGAGATCTAACCGGGGCCGTACCAGGTCGTCCGCGCGAACCGCGGCGCGATCGGGCAGGCTGAACACCCGGATCGACACGCGGAACGACAAGGAAGTCGCGGTGCACGTACACGATTCGCTGGTCGAGCTGATGGGCGACACCCCGCTCGTTCGGCTGCGCAAGGTGACCGAGGGGTTCACCCGGGGGCGCGAGCCGCAGGTGCTCGCCAAGGTGGAGTACTTCAACCCCGGCGGCTCGGTGAAGGACCGCATCGCGGTCCGGATGATCGACGCCGCGGAGGCGTCCGGGGAGCTGGGGCCCGGCGGGACGATCGTCGAGCCGACGTCCGGCAACACGGGGGTCGGCCTCGCCATCGTCGCGCAGGAACGCGGCTACCGCTGCGTCTTCGTCTGCCCCGACAAGGTCGCCAAGGACAAGATCGACGTCCTGCGCGCGTACGGCGCCGAGGTGGTCGTCTGCCCGACGGCGGTCAACCCCGAACACCCCGATTCGTACTACTCGGTGTCGGACCGTCTCGCCACCGAGATCCCGGGCGCCTGGAAGCCGAACCAGTACTCGAACCCGCAGAACCCGCGGTCGCACTACGAGACGACCGGGCCCGAACTGTGGGAGCAGACCGAGGGCCGCATCACGCACTTCGTCGCGGGCATCGCACCGGCGGCACGATCAGCGGCGCGGGGAAGTACCTCAAGGAGGTCTCCGGCGGGCGCGTGCAGGTGATCGGCGCCGACCCGGAGGGCTCGGTGTACTCCGGCGGCAGCGGCCGCCCCTACCTGACCGAGGGCGTCGGCGAGGACATCTGGCCCGACACCTACGACCGCGAGATCTGCGATCGCGTCATCGCCGTGTCCGACAAGGACTCGTTCGTCATGACCCGGCGGCTCGCCCGCGAGGAGGCGCTGCTCGTCGGCGGGTCCTGCGGCATGGCGGTCGTCGCGGCGCTGCGCGTCGCCGCCGAGGCCGCCGACGACGCGGTGATCGTCGTCCTGCTCCCGGACGGCGGCCGCGGCTACCTCTCGAAGATCTTCAGCGACGAGTGGATGCACCAGCACGGGTTCAGCGAGGACCGCACCACGACGGAGACGACCGTCGGCGACGTCCTGGCGCAGAAGGCCGACGCGGAGTCGGAGGGCATCCCGAACTTCGTGCACATGCACCCCACCGAGACCGTCGGGGAGGCGGTGAAGGTGCTGCGCGAGTTCGGGGTGTCGCAGATGCCGGTGGTGTCGCCGGGCGCGGGCCACCCCGACGTGATGGCGGGCGAGGTCGTCGGGGCGGTCGAGGAGCGGGTGCTCCTGCACGCCCTGTACGCCGACCAGGCCGGGTCGGACGACCCGCTGGAGAAGCACATGAGCCCGGCGCTGCCGGTCGTCGGGTCGGGCGAGCCGGTGGCCCGGATGGTGTCGGTGCTGGAGAAGCGGGACGCGGTGGTCGTCCTCGTGGACGGCAAGCCGTCCGGCATCGTCACCCGCCAGGACGTCCTGGCCTTCCTCGCCGACCGGCAGGACTGACGAACGCGGCGCGGCGCGGTGCGACCGGGGGCCGGTGTCGTGAGGGTGCCGGGTTGCGGGGCGGTCTGTGGGCGGCGTTTCCGACCGCCCCGCAACCCGGCGTCTGTGGGTCCCGCTAGGAGCGGGTTCCGGACGGGGCGTAGGCGTCCTCGACCGGGTCCACCGGACCGGCCGGGGCGTCCTTCGGCTTCGCGCGTCCCGGCCACCAGGCGCGGTGGCCCAGCAGGGCCGTGATGCCCGGCACCAGGAAGATCGCCATCACGAAGGCGGAGAGCGCGATGCCCAGCGCGATCGAGAAGCCCATCTGCTGCAGCATCGAGACGCTCGCCAGCAGCATCACCGAGAACGTGCCGGCCAGGATCAGCCCCGCCGCGGCGACCGTCGGGCCGCCGTGCTGGACGGCCAGCGCCGCGGCCTTGCGCGGCTCGTGGCCCGCCTTGGCCTCCTCGCGGAGCCGTGCCGTCATCAGGATGTTGTAGTCGGTCCCGATGGCCAGCACGAACAGATAGAGCATGATCGGCAGGTGGAAGATCTCGCCGGGTTCGCCCAGCAGGCCCTGGAAGACGAACACCGCGGAGCCCAGGGTCGCGGCGAAGCCCAGCAGCACCGCCGGGACCAGGTACAGCGGGGCGACCACCGAGCGCAGCAGCAGGAGCAGGATCAGCGCGATCAGGACGCCCGCGACCGGGAGGATGACCGACAGGTCGCGGTTGACGACCTTGTTGATGTCGGAGTAGATCGCGGCCTCGCCGCCGACGTACACCTCGGTGCCCTCCGGCGCGATGTCGTGCACCGCCGGGCCCAGATCGTTCTTGACCAGGTTGATCGACTCGTTGCTGACCGGGTTGCCGTCGAGCAGCAGGTTGACGCGGCCGACCTTCGGGTCCTGGCCGAGTTCGGCGGGCGCGACCCCGCCGACGCCGGGCAGCGACTTGGCCTGCCGGCCGAAGGCGTCCAGCTCGGCCTTGGTGAGCGGCTGCCCGTCGGTGGACTCGACCATGACCTCCACCGGCCGGGTCTGGCCCGCCGGGAAGCCCTTCTCCATGTCCTTGATGGCCTGCGCGGACTCGGTGTCCTGCGGGAAGCTGGACTGGAAGTCGTAGTTCGACTTGAAGCCGAAGACGCCGGTGGCCAGCGCGATCATCACGGCGGCCGCGGCGAGCGCGACGATCGCCGGACGCTTGCCGACCATGCGGCCGAGCCCGGCCGACACCTTGCCCTTCGGCTGCTTCTTCCACGCCTTGGACGGCCAGAACACCGCGGTGCCGAGCAGCGACAGCAGCGCCGGGAACACCGTCAGCGACGTGATGCCCATGACGAGGACGCCGATGGCCAGCGACGGGCCCCACGCGGCGAAGATCCCGAAGGACGCCAGCATCAGCACGACGAACGTGGCGGCGATCGCGGCGGCCGCGGAGGTGATGACCTCGCCGACCCGCTGCACCGCCTGGATCAGCGCCTCCTTGCGCTCTATGCCGGCCCGCAGCAGCTCGCGGTAGCGGAACAGGACGAACAGGTAGTAGTCGGCGCCGACGCCGAACAGCACGATCGTCAGGATGATCTGCAGGCTGTCGTCACCGGAGAAGTCGAGGAGCTTGGACGCGGCTCCGATCAGGCCCATCGACATCTGCTCGGTGGCGATGATCACGATGATCGGCAGCAGCGCGGCCAGCGGCGCCCGGAAGATCAGCAGGATCAGACCGATGATCAGCGCGAATGTGGCGATGGTGATGAGCGCGAAGGACTGGGTGAAGGAGTCCTCGTTGTCCACGAACATCGCGACGTCGCCGCCGACCTTGGCCTCCAGGTCACTGCCCAGTACCTCGGGCAGTTTCTCGCGGAGGTCCTTGATGGCCTGGCTCTGCTCCGTGGCCTCGGCCCCGGTGGCCAGTTCCATCGGCACGGTGATCAGCTGGATCGACTTGTTGGGCGCGACGGTCTCGGCGCCGGTGACGAACCCCAGGACGGTCGGGTACTTCTCGGCCGTCAGCGTCTTGGCGGCCTCCCCGATCTTCGCGCTGTCCTGCGGGGTGATCTTGCCGCCGTCCTTGCGCTGGACCACGATCAGCGAGCTGGCCTCCGCCTGCTGCGGAAACGCCTTGGACGACAGCTCGGCGGCCTGGACGGACTCGTATCCCGAGGGCAGGAACTCGCCCTGGTCGGATTCGGTTGTCAGTTTGGGGGAGAAGGCGATGATGACGACTGCCGCCGCCAGCCAGGCCACGATCGTCCACCACGGGTGTCTCACGACGAAGCGTGCGAGCCCAGCGAACATGCGTCTTCCTTCGGGTTCAGAGGGTTGTGTGCGGGATGCGTATCAAACGGTAGAGAACCGGCACCCGATTGGGGTCACCCCCTGCGCCGAAATCGGAGGTGATACCTCGGGGGGAGTGCCTCCTCCTCCAGGAGGGCACGGCGGCGGATAGCCTCGTTCCCATGGACAACGACGTTCACCTGGGTTTCGAGACGGTGGCCATCCACGCCGGTCAGGAGCCGGACCCCGTCACCGGGGCGGTCGTGCCGCCGATCTACCAGGTCTCGACCTATAAGCAGGACGGCATCGGGGGGCTGCGCGGAGGCTACGAGTACTCCCGATCGGCCAATCCGACGCGTACGTCGCTGGAGGTATGCCTCGCCGAGATCGAGGGCGGCACCCGCGGCCTGGCGTTCGCGTCCGGGCTCGCCGCCGAGGACGCGCTGATCCGCACGGTCTGCCGTCCCGGCGACCACGTGATCATCCCGAACGACGCCTACGGCGGCACCTACCGGCTGTTCGCGAAGGTCGCCGAGCCGTGGGGCGTCGCGTTCGACCCGGTGCCGCTCGGCGACGTCGCCGCGGTGCGCGCCGCCGTCCGCCCCGAGACGAAGATCATCTGGGTGGAGACGCCGACGAACCCGCTGCTCGGCGTGTCCGACATCGCGGTGCTCGCGTCGATCGCCCGGGACGCCGGCGCGCTCCTCGTCGTCGACAACACCTTCGCCTCGCCCTACCTGCAGCGCCCGCTCGACCTCGGCGCCGACATCGTCGTGCACTCCACCACCAAGTACATCGGCGGGCACTCCGACGTGGTCGGCGGCGCGCTCATCGCGTCCGACCCCGCCCTCGGCGAGCGGCTCGCGTTCAACCAGAACTCGATGGGCGCCGTCGCGGGCCCGTTCGACGCGTGGCTGACCCTGCGCGGCATCAAGACCCTCGGCGTCCGCATGGACCGGCACTGCGCGAACGCCGAACGGATCGTCGACATGCTCACGCGGCACCCGTCCGTCCGGCGGGTGCTGTACCCGGGGCTGCCCGACCACCCGGGCCACGAGACCGCCGCCAAGCAGATGAAGGGCTTCGGCGGCATGGTCTCCTTCCGGATGGAGTCGGAGGAGGCGGCCGTCCGCGTCTGCGAGCGGACGAAGCTGTTCACCCTCGGCGAGTCGCTCGGCGGCGTCGAGTCGCTGATCGAGCACCCGGGCCGGATGACGCACGCGTCCGCGGCCGGCTCGCCGCTGGAAGTGCCCGCCGACCTCGTCCGGCTCTCCGTCGGCATCGAGGACGCCGCGGACCTCCTCCGCGATCTCGAAACGGCACTGAGCTGAACGAATCACCCTTCCCGCGACGAACTTGATCAAAACATCTATGATCAACGCACCAGGTTTTCCGTTTGTCCCACTGCGAAGGGGTTCCGGGTGCGCAAGGCAGCGGTGTTCAGTGCGGCTCTCGCGGCGACGTGCGCGTCGGCCGTGGCCGTCCCCATGACGGCGCAGGCGGCCGCGCCCGGCCCGACCGCCTCGCCCGCACCGACCACCCGGCACCGGCACCGGCACCGGCACCGGCGCCCGGCGGGCACACCGTCCGGGGCGCCGTCGACGTCGACGCCGGCCGCGCCGACCGGCACCCCGACCGAGCCGTCAGGCGCGGCCGACGGGACCGTCACCGCGACCGCCGTCATGGTCACGCCCGAACTGCCGAAGAACGAGACGTACTCCTACGGCCCCGGCGACCTGCAGCAGCTCGACGCCTACTGGACGACGGCCGAGCGCGGCACCGCGCCGCGCCCGGCCGTCCTCGTCGTCCACGGCGGCTACTGGCTGCAGGGCGACAAGAGCGCCTGGGAGTACTTCGCGCGCCGCCTCGTCGCCGACGGCTACGTCGTCCTGTCGACGAACTACCGGCTCGCGCCCGCCGCGCAGTGGCCCGCGCAGCGCACCGACGTCCTCGGGGCGCTGAACTTCCTCAAGACCAACGCCGCCCGCTGGAACGCCGACCCCGAACGCGTCGTGGTGGTCGGCTCGTCCTCCGGCGGGCACCTCGCCACCCAGCTCGGCACCTACGGCGACGGCGGCGAACGCGTCCGCGGCGTGATCGCCCTGTCGCCGCCGAACGACCCCGAACTCGCCTACACCGACGGCGCCGCCCCCACCGCGAACCACCAGCAGCGCAAGCTGCGCCGCGCGGTCGTCGACCTGCTCGGCTGCGACCCGGCCGAAGCCGCCGCCGGGTCACGCTGCTGGAAGCTGCTCGACGACGCCAAGTCCGCGAGCCACGTCGGTGCCGAGGACGCGCCGATGCTGTTCATGCACGGGACGACCGAGTTCGTGCCGGTCACCGAGAGCCGCGCCCTCGCGACCGCGCTGCGGGCCGCCGGAATCGAGGCGACGATCAAAACGATCGAAGGCTCCTCGCACGCGTCCGCGCTGCTCAACCACCCCGACACCTACCCCACGATCGCCGAGTGGCTCGGCGAGCACCTCACCCCGGCGACGTCCGGCGGCGGCACCGGCCGCGAGGACGACGAAGGCGGCGAGGACGAACCCCCCGCCGACCTCCCGAGCGCCCTCCCGACCCAGCGCTCCGACGAACGCACCGACGACTGACCTTCCGCGGGGAGCCCCCGCGCTCCCCGCCGAGCACGCCACGCGCTCCCGGCGCCGGTCAGCCGTTCCACACCATCAGCACGAGGATCACCAGCCAGATCAGCGCGATGACGCCGGACAGGGCCGCGATCCGGCCGCGCTCGACCTGGGCGACGTCCGCGCCGGGCGCGGGCTTCGCCGCGGTGCCGTCCCGGTCGGCCTTGCCGTCCTCCGGCTTCTCCTCGCCGTCGGCCGCCTCGGCCTTCCCGGACTTCTCGGCCTTCCCGGACTTCTCGGCGGCGCCGGACGGGACGGGCGCGGGCGCGGCCGTCTCCAGCAGGTGCACCGCCCGCCGCTGGTCGCGGTCCACGAGCAGCAGCAGCACCAGCGCGACGATGAACAGCGTCATCGACGCCGACAGCCACATCTGGTCGAGCTTGCCGTTCGCCAGGAACATCCCGAACAGGAAGATCCCCAGGCAGGCCACGCCGTAGATCTGCGTGGTCCGGTTCAGGTACCGCACGACCGCCGTGTTGCGCTTGCGGATGTAGCGCGGCGTGGACATCGTCGCGGCGGTCAGCGGCCCCAGCGTGAAGATCGCGAAGCCGATGTGCAGGATCAGCAGCAGGTGGTCGGAAGTCGACATGACGCCGACCCTAGCCCCCGCCGGGGCTACCTGCGGCCGCGGCGCACCCGCAGGTAGTCGCTCACGACGTATTCGCCGAGCCGCTGCGCGTCCGGCGCGAAGACCCGGCCGCCGTTGCGGCGCGCGACCTCCTCCACGAACGACACCAGCCGCCGGTCGTCGGCCAGCATGAAGAAGTTCATCCCGGCGCCGCGCCGCGTCATCTTGTCGACCTCGGCGAGCGTCAGCACGAGGGTCTCGGTCGACGGCGGGTAGTCGAACAGGGAACGCCCGTCCGGACGCAGGTGCGCGGTCGGTTCGCCGTCGGTCACCACGAGCACGATCGGTTCGAAGTCGGGGTGCCGGTCGAGGTGGCGGCCCGCGATCATCAGCGCGTGGTGCAGGTTCGTGCCCTGCACCATGTCCCAGTCGAGCCCGGCCATCTCGGTCGGGTGCAGGGTCCGCGCGTAGTTCGAGAACCCGATGATCTCGATCGCGTCCTGCGGGAACTTGCTGGTCACGAGCGTGTGCAGGGCGAGCGTCGTCTGCTTGGCCGCCGCCCACGTCCCGCGCAGCACCATCGAGTACGACAGGTCGACCAGCAGGCAGACGGCCGCGCCCGTGCGCCGCTCGGTCTCGTGCACCTCGAAGTCGTCCACGCCCAGCCGGACGGGCCGCGGCCCCGGCACGACGTCGCCCGGCAGGACGTCCGCGCGTGCGCCCTCGACCAGGTCGGCGACCTCGGCGGGGGCGGGTTCGACGACGCGCGCGACCGGTCCGGCCATCGCGCCGCGGCGCACCGCGTTGCTCACCGTCCGGACGACGTCGAGGGGCTGCTCGTCGCCGAACCGCCACGGCCGGCTCGACCCGGTCAGCTCGCCCGCCTGCCCGGCGTCGCGCTGGTCGTGGTCGCCCTGCCGGCCCCCGGTGAGCTGCGAGAACACGCGGCGCAGCGCCGTCTCGCCGAGCCGCCGCACGGCCTTCGGCGTCAGCTCCAGCTTGCCCCGGTTCCGGCGGAGGTAGCCCTGTTTCTCCAGTTCCGCCTCGATCCGGCGGAGCGCCTGCAGGTCGTCGACCGCGCGGCGGCCGAGCGCCCGCCGCACCGCGTCCTCGTCGATGTCGTCCAGCCGCGCGCCCGGGTACTCCTGCCCGAGCGCCGCCTCCAGCTCGGCGAGGTCGGCCAGCTCCGCGAGCGCCGTCGTCGCGTCGCCCACGCCGAGCGGATCGTCGCCGGTCATCTGCTCGCCGCCGCCCCAGCCGAGGTCGGGACGGCGGGTGCGCAGCGCGTCGCCCAGCCGGGACATCTCCATCGCCAGGCCCGCGTCCTGCATGGCCTCTTCCATCAGCCCGGCCAGCTCCGCCCGCTGCTCCGGGCTGAGCGACGCCAGCAGCCGGTCCATCGCGGCGGCGCGCCGCGCGAGCGCGTCCACGAGCTCTTCGAGGTTCTCCGGACGGTCGGGGAAGAAGTCCCCGTACTCGTCCATGAACCGGTCGAAGTCCTCCTGGGTGTGCTCGCCGCGGGCGTCCTTCTCCAGCATCCCGTTCAGCGCGGACATCATGTCCTTGACGCGCTGCATCTGCGCCGGATCCTGGCTCTGCAGGGCCTGCTTCATGCCCTGGAACTGCGCGTCGAGCACCTCGCTGCGCAGCATGTCCTTGAGCTTCTGGAACGTCTCGCGCGCCGCGTCCGACTTCCACTGGTAGTCCGACAGCCGCCGGACGGCCTGCGACGTGTCGTCCGGCAGCGTGTCGAGTTCGGCCTCGCGCAGCCGCGCGTCGTCGGACGGGTCGGGGAACAGCTCTGCCCGCTCCTGCCCGATCGCGGTGTCGAGCAGCGCGCGCGCCTGCTCAAGGGTGCCGTCGAGGCGGCCCCGGTCGCGCAGCGCGCGCCGCCGCTCCCGCACTTCGCGGAGCATGTCGTCCAGCCCGCGCCGCCCCTCCGCGCCCGGGCCGGCGGCGCAGCAGGTCGCGCAGCGCGTCGCCCGGCCGCGTCCCGTCCAGCACCGAATCGCCCACGGCGTCGAGGGCGGCGCGGACGTCGTACGGCGGGGCCAGCGGGTCGGGCCCGTCCTCGTACGCGCCGTACCGGTATCGGCTCACAGTCGCGCCCCCAATCGGTGGCCCTCAGGTGCGGTAGGTGGACGTCCCGTCGGCCGCGTCCTTCGACAGCCGCCGGGTCAGGAACAGCCCCTCCAGGGCGAACTCCAGCGCGGCCGCCGCCTGCCCGGGCGACTCCCCGGACATCCCGAGCCGGTCCATCATGCGGGCGAGGCCGGGGACCTGCCCGACGCGGCGCAGCAGCTCCGACGACGGCACCAGCTCGCCCGACTCCACGCTGTCGCCCGCGTCGAACTTGTCGAGCAGCCCGCTCAGGTCGGCGGCACCGAGCGTCCGCCGGTAGGTCTCGGCGACGGCCCGCCGCAGCAGATGCTCCAGCACCTCCTGCTCGCGGCCCTCCTCGCTGACCTCGAACTCCACCTTGCCCAGCAGCGCGGGCACCACCGCGGGCAGGTCGCACACCCGCGCGACCGCGTGGTCCTCGCCGGTCAGCGCCGCCCGCCGGACCGCGCCCGCCGCGACCGTCTCGGCGCCCGCCAGCGCGAACCGCGCCGACACCCCGGACCGTCCGTCGACCGCCGTCGACTCGCGGACGAGCCGGGTGAACCGTCCGATGATCTCGACCAGGTGGTCGGGCACCTCGGCGGGCACGCCGCCCAGGTCGGCGAAGTCGGACTCCTGTCGGATGAGCTCCAGCTCGGCGTCCAGCTCCAGCGGGTAGTGGGTGCGGATCTCCGCGCCGAAGCGGTCCTTCAGCGGGGTGATGATCCGGCCGCGGTTGGTGTAGTCCTCGGGGTTGGCGCTGGCGACCAGCAGCACGTCGAGCGGCAGCCGGAGCGCGTAGCCGCGGATCTGGACGTCGCGTTCCTCCAGCACGTTCAGCAGCGCCACCTGGATCCGCTCGGCCAGGTCGGGCAGCTCGTTGATGGAGAAGATCCCGCGGTTGGTCCGGGGGACGAGCCCGAAGTGCACGGTCTCCGGGTCGCCGAGCGTCCGGCCCTCCGCGACCTTGATCGGGTCGACGTCGCCGATGAGGTCGCCGACGCTGGTGTCGGGCGTCGCGAGCTTCTCGCCGTACCGCTCGTCCCGGTGCTTCCACGCCACCGGCAGCGAGTCGCCGAGCTCCTCGGCGAGCCTGCGGCAGCGCACGCACACCGGCTCGTACGGGTGGTCGTTGATCTCGCACCCGGCGACGACCGGCGTCCACTCGTCCAGCAGGCCGCCCAGGGTGCGGATCAGGCGCGTCTTGCCCTGCCCGCGCTCGCCCAGCAGCACCAGATCGTGCCCGGCGAGCAGCGCCCGCTCCAGATGGGGCAGCACCGTCTCGTCGAACCCGAGAATCCCGGGGAACCGCGGTTCCCCCGATCTCAGCCGGTCGAGCAGGTTGTGCCGGATTTCAGCCTTGACCGAACGCTGGACGTGACCGCCGTTGCGCAGCTCGCCCACCGTGGTCTCGCGAGGTGTGGATGCACGCACGAGATCGACAGTACGCGATTTGCCCGGAGAGCGACCCCCCGAATTCCTCCGGATCGACATGGCCCGGACGACGCCCCGATGAGACGCCCCGATGACTTGCACGACGGTCAACGGGCCAACATCCTCGGACGACCGCGCGCGCAGCGGGTGGCGAACGGGACCCGACGCCCCGCATCGGCGCGCGATGATCGTTCGGCGGCCGGCGAGGGGCGCGGGCGGTCGTCCCGCCGGGCCGGCACAGAGTTGGGTGAGCGGGCCGTGGAGGGGGAGACTGGAAGGGTGAACCGAGCCCGAATGACGAGGAGGCGGCGCTGATGGCTCGATTCGGTGACGGGCTGGCTGTCGGCCCGGACCTGGCCGGTGCCGCCGTTTCGGCGGTGGAGGAGGCGTTGGCGCCGCTCAGCGCGGCGCCGGACCTGGTCTGCGTGTTCATCTCGGGGGACGATCCGGACGAGATCGAGGCCGCGGCGCACGGAGCGGCCCTGGCGGCCGGGCCCGCGGTGATGATCGGATGCAGCGGCGCCGGGGTGATCGGCGCCGGGCGCGGAGTGGAGGAGACCGGGGCGGTGAGCGCGTGGGCGGCGGTGCTGCCCGGCGCGCGGATCGACCCGTTCCGCCTGGAGACGCTGCGGTCGGAGGACCGGCTGATCGTCGTCGGGATGCCCGAGGGGCAGGACGACGACGTGGTGGGCGTCCTGCTCACCGACCCGTACAGCTTCCCGGTGGACGCGTTCGTCGAGCGTTCGGACGACGCGTTGCCGGGGCTCGCGCTGGTCGGGGGCCTCGCGGAGGGCACCGGGCCGGGGACGGTGCGGTTGTTCGTCGACGGCGAGGTCCACTCCGACGGCGCGGTCGGCGTCGTGATCGGCGGCTCGGTGGCGGCGGCGACGCTGGTCAGCCAGGGCGCGCGCCCGATCGGGCCCGACATGGTGGTGACGCGCGCGGAGGAGAACGTCCTCTACGAGCTGGCGGGCACCCCGGCGCTGGAGAAGCTCGAAGAGATCGTCGTCGGGCTGCCCGAGGACGAGCAGGAGATGGCGGGGCGCGGGCTGCTGATCGGCGTCGCGATGGACGAGTACGCCGACGAGCACGAGCACGGCGACTTCCTCGTGCGCGGGGTGGTGGGCGCCGACACCGAGAACGGCGCCATCGCGGTCGGCGACGTGATCGACGTGGGGCGCACGGTCCGGTTCCAGGTGCGGGACGCGGGCGCGCCGAGGAGGACCTCGCCGCGCTCCTCGAACGGTTCGACATCGCGCCGGTCGAGGGCGCGCTGCTGTTCTCCTGCAACGGACGGGGGAAGGCGATGTTCGCCGACTCCGACCACGACGCGAAGGTGCTCGACCGCGCGTTCGGCCCGGCGGGCGTCGGCGGGTTCTTCGCCGCCGGGGAGATCGGCCCGGTGTCGGGACGCAACCACGTGCACGGATTCACGGCCTCGATCCTCGCGTTCGGCCGGGCGGGAGACCACGAGTGACCGACCCGACTCCCCCCGGCGCCCCGTCCCCCGCTTCTTCCGGACGGCCTGTGCTCGCGATCGATATCGGCGGGACGAAGCTCGCCGCGGGTCTCGTCGACGACGGCGGCCGCATCGTCGCCTACGACCGGACCCCCACGCCGAACGAGCCCGGACGCGACGCCGAGGACCTGTGGCGGACGCTCGACGGGCTCCTCGACAAGGTCGTCGCGGAGGCGGGCGGTCCCGAGATCGCGGGCGTCGGGGTCGGGTGCGGCGGGCCGATGACGTGGCCGGAGGCGGCGGTGTCGCCGCTGAACATCCCGGCGTGGCGCGGGTTCCCGCTGCGCGAACGGCTCCGCGAGCGGCATCCGGGACTGCCCGTCCGGGTGCACAACGACGCGATCTGCGTCGCGATCGGGGAGCACTGGCGGGGCGCGGGGCGCGAGCGCGCGAACGTCCTCGGCATGGTGGTGTCGACGGGCGTCGGCGGCGGGCTGATCCTCGGCGGACGGCTCGTCGACGGCGCCAGCGGCAACGCGGGGCATATCGGGCATGTCATCGTCGATCCGGACGGGCCGCCGTGCGGCTGCGGCGGCCGCGGG
>NZ_MKJY01000135.1 GCF_001942465.1 Actinomadura sp. CNU-125 | reverse complement strand
CGAACCCGGTAGTTAAGCCTCTCAGCGCCGATGGTACTGCATGGGAGACTGTGTGGGAGAGTAGGACGCCGCCGGACTTTTTTTGCAGGAAGGCCCCGCCGTTTACACTGGCGGGCCCCTTTCTCATTGTGGGGTGAGTGACACCGAATCGAGTCATCTCCACTCCCGTCTCCAGAGTTCTCTAGTTCACTGGTCCGCTAATCGACAGGTTCGCTGGTTGGCGGCTCTGAGACACGGGGGGAGACGGACGGGTCAGCGGCCGAGGGTCGTATCGAGGGTCGCCGCCCATTGGCCGAGGAGCTTGCCGCGGCGGGGCGAGTCGTCGGTGAGCAGGTCGGCCAGGCCGAGACCGCGCACGAGGTCGAGAGTCGCCTGCACGGTCTCGCGGACGCCCGGCACCGACTCGTCCGCGCCCAGCGCCTCGACCGTCAGGCGATGAGCCTCGCGGCCGACCCGTGTCTCCAGCGGGACGACCTGTGCGCGCAGTTGCTCGTCGGAGCTCGCGGCCACCCAAAGCTGGAGCGCCGCACGGAAGAGCGGCGTCGTGTACATCTCACCGAGCAAGGTGACGACGTCGAGCGTGCTCGGGCGCCGGTCGGCGAGCTCGTCCAGACGTTCGCGCATCTGGGCTATCCGGACGTCCGAGCCGTACTCGACCGCGGCCGTCACCAGTTCCTCACGCGTGCGGAAATGATGCTGCGCGGCGCCACGCGAGACGCCGGCGTGCTCGGCCACCACGGCCACTGTCGTCCCGGCCCAGCCGACCGAGGCGAGGCAGTCGACGGCGGCCTCCAGGAGTCGTTGCCGCGTCGCGCGGCTGCGGTCCTGCTGTGGCTCCCGGGGAACTGCCTGCGTGGTCATCTCTTCCTCGGCTCGGCGGGGCTTCCAGTCAATCAAATGCCCAGAAGTCAAAACAATCAAGCACGCTTGATTCTTTCTTGACCGGGCGGCGGCGGTGCGTCGGCCGGGACGCGCCGAGTGCGCCCAGGCCGGGCATCGACTCCCTTGAGCAGCCGCCTGCCGGAGTCGTAGACACGGAGACGCTTCGAGGCGCTGTCTCGTCGAGTCGTGATCAAGGGCATTCGGCAAGACCGGCGGCGCAGAGCCAAGGCCCGCCATGAGCGTCCCGGCCGGGCCGCCCAACCCTCCCCATTGCGGGGGAGGGGGATGGCCCGTGGGGCCGATGCGACCGGGACGGACCTGGCAGAGCATGAATCGTCGGGATCCTGGAAGTCGGAGGTCACAGTGGCTGTCCCCGAAACGACACAGACGCGCGAGAGGACTCCGCGCCTCACCCGGGCGCTGTCAACGACGGGCGAATCCTGACCCCCTGTCGACGTCTGAAAGTTGACCCCCTGGTGGTGTTGTTTGCTGCGGGTTGTTACTGATGGTCGTTGTTGGTCTGGGCGGCGGGGACGCGGCCCAGGTCGCGGTTCTTCAGGCGGTAGCTGTCTCCCTTCAAGCTGATGACTTCGGCGTGGTGAACGAGGCGGTCGATCATGGCTGCGGCCACGACGTCGTCGCCGAACACCTCTCCCCAGCGTCCGAACGGCTTGTTGCTGGTCACCAGCAGAGAGGCGCGTTCGTAGCGGCTGGAGACCAGTTGGAAGAACAGGTTGGCCGCCTCGGGCTCGAACGGGATGTAGCCGACCTCGTCGACGATCAGCACCGGGATGCGCGCGAGTTTGACCAGTTCCTGCTGCAGTTTCCCGGCGGCGTGGGCGTCGGCGAGCCGAGCGACCCACTCGGCCGCGGTGGCGAACGCGACGCGGTGGCCGGCCTGGCAGGCCCGGATGCCCAGGCCGATCGACAGGTGGGTCTTGCCGGTGCCCGGCGGCCCGAGGAACACCACGTTCTCGCGGGCGGCCACGAAGTCCAGGGTGCCCAGGTGGGCGATGACCTCTCGCTTGAGTGAGCGCTGGTGGTCGAAGTCGAAGTCCTCGATGGCTTTGCGGGCCGGGAAGCGGGCGTGGCGGATGCGGGCCTCTCCGCCGTGGGATTCGCGGGCGGCGACCTCGCGTTGCAGGCAGGCGGCCAGGAACTCCTCATGGCTCCAGGACTCGGCCCGTGCTCGTTCGGCGAGCCGCTCGACCGACGCGGCCAGGGACGGGGCCTTGAGCACCCGGGTCAGATAGGCCAGTTCAGCGGTCACGTCACGGTTCGCGGTGCTCTTCGCGCGAGCCATCAGGCGACCACGCCCTCGATGCCCAGCAGGGCGTCGTAGTCGCTCAGCCGGCGTTGCTCGACCTCGGTGCCGGCCGGGGCGGCCACTGACTGGATCCTGGTGCGGCGCAGGACGGCGGCGGCGTGGGCGTGAGCCGGGTCGGTGATGGTCTGATGGGCCGCCCAGCACCGCTCATGCCGGGCGACGAGCTGGCCGCCGCAGCTCACGGTGACCTGTTCGGGATCGGCGACGACCTCGACCAGGCGGCCGATGGCCGAAGGGTGGACCGAGTAGTCGTTGGAGGCGACCCGGACGTAATGGTCGCGGGCCAGCCGCGTCGAGGTCCGCCAGCCGACCGGAGGAGCAACCGGCGGCAGGCCCACCATCGCCGCCCGATCGGCCTGGACCCGGTCCGCGGGGCGGCACTCGATCCGCCGGTGATGCCGGGCATTGGCCCGCTCCAGCCACTGGCCGAGCTGGGTGTTGAAATCACCGGGGCCGGTGAAGGCGCGGCCGGGCATGAAAGAGGTTTCCAGATACCCGTTCGCCCGCTCCACCAGGCCCTTGGCCTCTGGATCGGCGGGCCTGCACTGGCGGATCGCGATCCCCAGCATGCCGCGGAAGGCGTTGGCCTCGGCGGTCAGCTGCGGACGGCCGCCCTTCCACTGCCCGATCGCGCCCTCGTTGTCCCACACCAGTGTCTTGGGTGCTGCGCCCAGCACCGTGAGCAGGGTCCACATCCCGGCGAACAGGTCCCCGGCCGCTCGTGACGGCAGCATCCGGGCCATCAGCCAGCGCGAATAGCCCGAGACCATCACCAGCACCGGCGGGCTGCCCGCCTGTCCGGCACCCAGCGGAAGCTTGGCCGGCGGGAACCACAGGTCACACTGGGCCAGCTCGCCGGGCTGATAGGTCGTCCGTGACGCCGGATCCAGCGGCTTATAGTGCGGCCGCAGGACCCGGACCCGATCCTTGAGCACCGTGAGCGAGTTCGTCCAGCCGATCCGTTCGGCGATGACCGTGGCCGGCATGTCCGGGAACTGCTCCAGCAGCGCCCGGATCTGCGGCTCCGCCGCGTCCACGATCGACCCCCTGCTCACACGCCGGTATTTCGGCGGTTCCTCGGCCGCCAACGCCCGCTTGACGGTGTTCTTCGAGATGCCCATCCGACGAGCGACCGCCTTGATCGGCATGCCCTCGGCCCGGTGCAACCGGCGGATCTCCGCCCAGTCCTCCACCTTGATCACCCTCCACAGTGGCAGCAGAGGGGGTCAGATTTCCGCCGTCGCCTGGGGGTCAGTTTTCACGCGTCGTCGACAGGCGCCTCGCTGGACCGGGTGGGCTCGGCGGTGGCCCGAGTGGGTGCCTGCCGCCGCTGTGTCCTGTGGCGCCTTGTACGCCACTATCGAGGCCACTTGGGCCATGACGGGGACCACGGTGCCCTTCACCCGGCACACCCCCTACTCGCCGATCGTCCAACTGCTCCTGGCCGGCTGGCCATCGTTGCCGGTACCGCCTGCCTGGCCACCAGACGACAGCCGGGCCGACCTGGCCGAACAGCCGTGAGTGGTGCGCTCATGCTGACCACCCCCGTGTTCGCGATCGGGATGACCGGCCTTCCCGCCTACTTCGTTACCCTGGCGGCCGGTTCGGGGCTGGAGAGCGCCACCGGCCTGGCTCATGTGCTGCTGAGCACGGCCCTCACCACCGTCCTGATTCTCGTGGCCCTGTCGTACCGTCGACGGCTGGCCGGTGCTTGCCCCCGCTGCGGACACCAGCACACCGGCGGCCACGACGCCCCACTCGTCCATCCCGGTGCAACGACCGCCTCTCCCCGTACCAGGAAGCTGGCCTACCTGTTGATGTGCGGCATGCTGCCGTGGGCCGGAGTAAAGACCATCTGGACGCTGGGCGGTGACGCGCTCGGCATCACCGCCGAGAAGTGGAAGGAATCGAACTCCGGCGGATCGGATGGGGCGAAGGCGCTCGCTGTGGCAGGCATCGACGTCACCGTGCTCGCCGGGGGACTCGGATTCTTTCTCGTGATCGGGCTGATGTACCCGTGGGGGCAGGTGTTTCCCCGCTGGACACCGGCCCTCTCAGGACGCCGTGTACCGCGCCTGCTGCCCTTGATCCCGGCCTGGCTCACCGGCTTCGGCCTGTCGGTGTACGGGGTCTTCCTGGTGATCTACGCTCCGCTCGCCGCCCTCGGAGTGTTGCCGGCCCCTGAACTCGACACGGACCTCGGCGCCACCCTCTCGGGAACTCTCTGGTTGGCCGCTTTCGGCGGATCGGCTTTCGGTGGCCTGGGCTTCGCCCTCCTTGCAGCCGCACGCTCCTACGCCGCCAGGACGCATCCCGTCTGCGCCACCGTCCGACGAGCACCAGACCGTCTGGAAGCACCCTAAGCAAGTAGGTGACGAGCCTGCCTGGCTGTAGGGCCGTCCCTAACGTTGTGGGCGCGCGCGGGCGTTTCTTTATGGGTTGCCCCAGAGGTAATTCTGTAGTCCGCCAGGCTCTTTGTATGGGGCAAATGGCAAAAGTGGACACGACATTTCATGATCATCTATCTTCTTCAAAGAATTCCCGTTCCGGCGCTTCAATCCCGGGTCGCATCGGCTACTCTCGGCTACATGGCCAACTCTGTGCGTCATCCGACGAGCGCAGAGCCGTGTACAGATGGGAAGGTCGCTCATGTCTGCCCCGATCCCCTCGGAGTCCGTTCGTGCATTCTTCGCGTTCCACCTCAAGCGGAACCGGGAAGAGAAAGGCTGGTCTCGGCCGGAACTTGCGACCATGGCCCACATTTCGGGCAATCTGGTCGCCGGAATCGAAACATGCTCCCGTCGTCCGACGCGCAGACTCTCTCGCATCCTGGACGAGACCTTCGGGCTGGAACAGTTCTTCGAGGCCCTCTACCCCCGGGTCATCGAGGAGACCGGTCTCCCGCCAGGGCTCGCCGAGTTCATCGAAGCCGAGGCGGAGGCCGGCGTCATCAAGATCTACGAGAACTTCGTGATGACCGATCTCTTCCAGACGGAGGAATACGCCCGCGCGGCACTCCGAGCCGACCGTCCGCCGAACAGGGTGGATCGACTCGTGGCCGAGCGGGTGGAAAGACAAGAGATGCTGTGGCGCGACTCCCCACCCATGGTCATCGCGCTGCTCGATTCGTCGACGCTCAGGCGGCCGTTCGGCGGACGGGAGGTCATGCGTGCCCAGTTCGAGCACTTGCTGACCCTGGCGGAGTTGCCCAATGTCCACATCCATGTGGTGCCCGAGGACGCCGGGCTCTCCCCCGGAGGAGCCTTCACACTCCTCAGTTCGGCGGGCGAACCAGGCAGTGCGTACGCGGAGTCGGCGGGCGACCGCGGCCGACTGGTCGACGACGCGGCGTACGTCGCCGAACTCGACCATTTGCTCGACCTGATCAGATCCAAGGCATTGGACACCGAGGACTCGCAGGTCGCCATCCTCAAGGCTCTGGAGGAGCTGTGAAGACGCAACGCCTCGCGCCTCCCCTGTCGCGCGAGCACGTTCTCAGCCGAGGACGGCCACGTCCAGGTCCGGGCCGTGCACAAGGACGCCGGAGAAACCTTCGCTGAGTGGAAGTCGCGTCGGCGAGCGTGACGCGTGCGAGGGGGCGCCAGCACCGGGGCGGCTCGGTCGATGAACCGGTCACCCTGCTCGACGGCCGTCATGGGCCGTCGGCACACCGATGAGCGAGTCCTGCACCAGTCCGAAGCGGGACGCTCGGCCTGCCGGGCAAGCCGAGCGTCCCGCGCGCCCTGAACCCGGTTCACCGTGCCCACCTAGTGTTCCGCGCCTGCTTCGACATGCTGCAGTCCGCGACCGCTCATTGGGTGGTGCCGTCGGCGCCGCGCCGTCCGCCGCGGAGATCGCGATCGAACCTCTGGGCGGACCCGCGGCCGGGGCGCGGCGGTTTCGAGAGAAGAACGGAGGTGCGGTGGTTTCGAGAGAAGAACGGAGGTGCGGTGTGGCGGCGCCCCGATGATGGCGCGGTGACGCTGGTGCGGTTGCGGCTGGTCCCGGATCCGGCCGCCGGCTCCGCCTGGAGCAGCTGTGTACCGGGGCGTGGAGCCTGAAGCGGGCGTTGCGGCCACCGGGAACAGCATCATCGCTAAAACGATCTTGGATACGCTCGCCGCGTTCGTCTGCGACGCTGAAGGAGCCGCCCATGATCGCCGATCTGACGATGACTCGGATCGGCGAGGGTGTGGAGTTGCATCACCACCAAGGCCGGCGTCAAGCCGCTCGGGGATTGTTCGCGCAGATCTGGGACGACATCGGCGGCGAGCAAGGCGACCCGCTGCATGTCTGCGTTCTTGCCCATTCGATGGCCGATGTGCAGGACGACGTGCACCAGGAGTTGATGTGGGATCTGCGGGCGCTTGCCGCCGTCGGCCAGGTCACCGATGAGCGGGTGGCCCAAGCCGGAGTGCTGCTCTCGGTGGTCGGCCTGTATCCGTCGTTGCACCTGAACTTGAGTGATTGCTATCGCAAGCCGGGCGACCCCGGCCGCGCCCGCGAGCACCTCCAGCAGGCGCGGGCCGGGATCGGCGCACGTGGCGACGACGAGTACGGACGGCTCATCAAGGGCGGGCTGGATCGGCTGGCCGAACAACTCGATGAGACCGTCGGACTGCGAGCTTGGGCAAGTAGGCAGCCCACGCCCATCGCGTCCCTCCTCGCGGCCCACAAGATCGAACTGAGTGGTGACGACCTTTCCAGGTCCTCGGCCCCGTCCATGCCATCGCCATGCAACGAGGACGACACCAGCGGTACGTACGGGGCGCGTTACGGCTCTCGACCGCCAGGACATCGGTGTTGCTCAATATCACCGACACGGATCGGCGGCCGCCGCAGGTGTCGCCGAACTTATCGAGAAACGGTGCTGGAGAATGCGACGTAACCCAGGCGCGCGCCGGCGAGCGGCGTGCCCCTCGCTGGCGCGCAACCGCAGATGGGGCGTGGGCAGGGGGCCGTGGCGAGAGGTCCGGCGGGGTTGGCCATCGGTGCGGGAGGCGCGGCACCCGACGGCGCCTGCACCTGTTTGGGCAGGAGCCCGGCGGCGCGGCGGCGGCGCTCATGTTCGGCCTACCGTTTGCCCGGCCCGTATTGGGTGGTGTTGGTGGCGTGGCGGGAGCGTTCCAGCGCCCGCCGCCGTCCCCGCCGTCTACGTTGCCGCCGCTCGATCCGGACCCGCTCATCCTCGGGCAGGGCCGCTTCGGACGACACCACAGCACCGACAACGTCGGCGGGCGGGTCAGTGCCGGGGCATGCCGGGAGGGGCACGACGGCGAGGTTGGAGACGTTGCCGTGCACTCCGCCCCGCCGCCGCCCGGCGGCTGTGGCGCCCCACCGGGCGGCCGTGGAGCCGGGCACGAACGCCGGTTTCGGCACCATCAGATGCGCCTCGTAAGCCCACCAACCGGTTCGGACGAGGCACGGCACCGCACCAAATCGACCTTGTGCCACGTCTCCGAATCACCCAACACCCGCACACCGCACTCGGTGGCCACCCACCCATCACGCGACTGTCACCAACGCCATGACCGAGTACACCTAGCGCCCTGCGGCGGCCGCACCGGAACAGCCCGGTCGCCCCGCCGCTCGTCCGGGCCTCCCGGAACACCACCGTCAGCGGTCCGTCATCCCCCCACTAAGCCGCCCTTCCACGGGACCGGGGCGGTTCCGGGGAGTGCGGTGACCGAGGCTGGGCCGACACCGACGTACCCGGCGGCAGCGCCGCCGCCCGCTCCGGCGTGACGTCGGCGGGCAGACCGACGAACGATACGCGTGCAGGCGCCCGGCCTGGGTGCCGTGCAATCGGAACGTCTCCCACTTACGCACCCTGGTATGGGAACGGGCGCGGCCAGGGATCCGGGTGCAGTCCCGCCCCGAGCCCGCTTACGGCAGACCCTGGCATTTGCCGGACGCATCGGAGACAGATGCCGCTCTAGTCCATCCACACCTCGTGGGCCAATGCATCGCCACTGCCTTGGACAGGTGATGCTTCAGATGACCGCAGGCGTCCGAAAGGAGGTAGGAGTACGATCCAGCGCGTCCTGTGACAACCCCGGCCGCACCCGCCAATCTTTCGCGGCGGACGGGGCACGGCATCGTCGGTGGCCCGCCCGGTACGCCACCTCATGCGAGAGGGCATCGCTCGTGGTGGTTCAACAAGGGCCTACCACGGGATTTGTTGGACGAGCCTTGATCGTGGCGAGTCAGGTCAGCCGCCGAGAGCCTCTGCCATGCGATCGAGGTCCGCGAGGAGGGCGGACAAACGTTCCGGTGGGACGGCGGCGATCATGCGGCTCTCGATGGTGTAGACGTCCGACCGGGCGGTGTCGAGACGTCCGCGCCCCTCGGCGGTGAGGTGCGCGGGGAGCGCGCGGCCGTGGTCGGTCGTGGCGGATCGTGACACCAGCCCCGCGTCCTGGAGGCCGCGTAGGACGACGTTCATGGACTGTCGTGTCACGAAAGCCCCCCGGGCGAGCTCGGCGTTCGACAGGCCGGGCCGCTGATCGAGGAGTTCGAGGCACGCGTACTGCGGCACCGTCAGGCCGTGCTCGCGCAGGGCCCTGTCCATGGCGCTGCGCAACGCCGCGGCGGAGCGCTTGAGGCGGTATCCCACGTGCTCGGTGACGTCCCGAGCGGGATGCGGAGGATCCACGGGCTTCCGGTCTTCCATGTCAGGATTTTGACACAGGTCGCCGCTCCCGCATACATTCGGCTATGTCAAAGTCCTGACATCGAGGAATCGAGGACACGTGACCGTCACCGTTGCCGGCCCAGACTTCGTCGCCCTGCAGGTGCTCGATGTCGAGGCTGCGGCCGCCTTCTTCGAAGAGCACCTCCAGCTGCGGAGAGCCCCTGCGGCCCCTCCGGGTGCGGTCGTGTTCGCCACCGAGCCGATCCCGTTCGCCGTCCGCGAGCCGCTTCCGGGCGTGGACCTCTCCGAGGTCGCGCGACCCGGCCTCGGGGTGGCTCTGTGGTTCCGTGCCACGGACGCTCAGGAACTGCACGACCGGATCGCCGCAGCCGGGGTACCGATCATCGGCCCTCCGCAGGACGGCCCCTTCGGCCGAATGTTCACCTTCGCGGGCCCCGAGGGCTACGCCATTACCGTGCACGGAGACCGACGATGACGACCGTCACCATCACCCCGTCCGGCCCCTTCTCACTCGCGGCGAGTGTCCGGTTTCTGGAGGGTTTCACGCCTGCAAGCTACGACGACGCCGCCGACGGCACCCTCCGGCTGGCCTTTCCGGCCGATGACGGTCACGCGACGGTCGCCGCAGCCGTGCGGCAGGACGAGCCGACGGACGACGGCGCGGGCGCGGTTCGCGTCGACTTCGCCGTCCAATCGGATGGCGGGGAAGAACCCTCGACCGAGGCCGTCCGAAACCAGATCGCGCGCATCCTCTCACTCGACGTCGACGGTGCCGGCTTCCCCGCACTCGCCACCGATCCAGTGGTGGCCGGGCTCATGGCGGATTACGCCGGTCTCCGCCCGGTGTGCTTCTACTCGCCGTACGAGGCCGCCGCATGGGCGATCATCGGGCAACGCGTCCGCATGACGCAGGCCGCCGCCGTCAAGGCGCACATCGCCGAACGGCACGGATCGCCCGTACGGGTCGCCGGGCGGACCCTGCACGCCTTCCCGGGCCCGCAAGCCCTTCTCGAGCTCACCCATGTCCCCGGACTCACGGACGTGAAGGTCGAACGGCTCCACGCCTTGGCCGATGCGGCGGCCGACGGCGAACTCGATGCCGCGAAACTCCGCGCGAAACCGGTGGACGACGCCCTTACGGCGCTGCGCGCGGTACCCGGCATCGGCCCCTTCTCCGCCGAGCTCGTACTCATCCGCGGCGCCGGACATCCTGACGTCTTCCCGCTCCACGAACGCCGCCTGCACGCGTCCATGGCGGACGAGTACGGCCTCGACACCTCCGAAGCCGACGACGTGCCGCGACTGGCCGGGATCGCCGACCGCTGGAGGCCGTATCGCAGTTGGGTCGCGCTCCTGCTCCGAGCCCGCGCCGAGGACAGGGGAGCCGCCCATCACTGACACCGTCCGGCCGGACGGCGCGTCTCACTACGGCCGAGTAGCGATACGGCGCCGCGGACAGCAGGAAAGCCAGGCCGGTCCACGGCGCGTTGAACGAGACGAACCCAAGCGCGCCGATCGTCGACCGACGCTGCACTACCCGGTACCGCAGGGCAATGGAGGCCGAGGGCGCCAGAATTTCCCGACACCGAGGAGGACGGCCCAAGGCAGTCCTGCCGGGAACGCGCCCAGCAGCGCTGCGGCCACTAGAGGGAGGCCCGCACCCGGTGAGGCAGGGCATGCACCAGATCTTGCTCGTGCTGTTCTCTCGATTCCGGCTGTCGAGCACGAGACACCGGTGAGGTTACGGGGGACGGCAGGTGACCTGCGCCATGCGGATCACGTTTCCCGGGGCGCTCGCTTCCGTCGCTTCCGCTGATCCGCCTGACCGTCGACGCGCCGGGGGAACGGCCAGGGTGGGCCGCGACGTCTCGGGCGAGAGTCGTCGGCGCCGGATCACTCGGGGGCCCCGGGGCTCTTCCGGGCGCGATAGGCGCGCTGCTGGCACGCCCGTGAGCAGTACCTGCGGGGACGTCCGGTCGAGGTCGGGGGGACGGCGTTGCCGCACACGGGGCACGGGGTGTCCGATGTTTCGTCACGGACGGATGTTTCGTCACGCGCCGGGGTTGACTCGACCGGTGACGAAAGGGGCGCGGCGATGCAGTCGAGGACGCGTTCCAGCCCGTATCGGAACTGGTCACCGGGGCTCAGGTGCGGCTGGCGCGCCTCCAGCACGATCTTGGTGAACATCGGGTACTCCCCGCCTTCCACCAGCCGCTGGATGTAGGGGGAGTTCCGGGCCATCCACTTCGCCGCGGTGAGGCCGCTGCGGCGGGCCTCGTCGGCCTGGGCGACCTCCTCGCGGACGGCGCTTTCGATGTACCCGCTCAAGATGGACAGCAGGCTGAGGGCCTCGTCGATGGAGACGTGCGGGACCAGGACCGCCATCACCCGTTCGATCAGGCGCAGCTGGTTGGGGCCGAAGCCGGGCAGCGACCGGTTCACCCGCGCGATCCACGGGTGCCGCAGCCACATCCCGCGCAGCCCGTCGGCATAGCGCGTCAGGTCCGCGCGCCAGTCGCCGGACGGCACGCCCTCCATGTCGATCTCGCCCATCAGGCGGTCGGCCACGAGTTCGATGAGGTCGTCGCGGCCGGGGACGTACCGGTAGAGCGACATCGCGCCCGCGCCGATCTCCGCGGCGATCCGCCGCATGGTGGCGGCCTCGATGCCCTCGGCGTCGGCGACGCGGATCGCGGCCTCGGTGATCTGGGCGCGGCTGTAGGCCGGGCGCGGCCCGCGGGCCGGGCGCTCGGGCCGCATCCAGATGTTCACGTATTCGGCGTCGGACACCCGGGTCGCCTCCTCTGTTGCGTACATAGTACCCAGTGGCTTACGCTCACCACGATGACCGCGTACAAAGTACCCAATGGAGGGGTCATGGCGGAACCGATCGTGGTCGCCGAGGGGCTGCACAAGTCCTTCGGCGACACCCACGCCCTGCGCGGCCTGGACCTGAGCGTCCCGAGAGGGACGGTCTGCGGCGTGCTCGGCCCGAACGGCGCGGGCAAAACGACCGCGGTGCGGATCCTGGCGACCCTGGCCGACCCCGATGCCGGGCACGCCCGCATCGCGGGATACGACGTCGTCCGCGACGGCGACGAGGTGCGGGCCAGGATCGGGCTCGCGGGCCAGCACGCCGCCGTCGACGAGAAGCTCACCGGCCGCGGCAACCTGCGGATGTTCGGGCGGCTCTACCACCTGTCGCGGCGCGAGGCGCACCGGCGGGCCGACGAACTGCTCGAACGCTTCGGGCTGATGGACGCCGCCGACCGTCAGGTCCTCGGCTACTCCGGCGGCATGCGCCGCCGCCTCGACCTGATCGCCAGCCTCATCCTGAGCCCCGAGGTGCTGTTCCTGGACGAGCCGACCACCGGCCTGGACCCGCGCAGCCGCGGCGAGATCTGGGACGGCGTCCGCGAACTGGTGGCGGACGGCACGACGGTGCTCCTGACGACGCAGTACCTGGAGGAGGCCGACCGGCTCGCCGACGACATCGCCGTCATCGACCACGGCAAGGTGATCGCCACGGGCACCCCCGACGAGCTGAAGGCCACGATCGGGGACCGCCTCGACGTCGTCCTCGACGATCCCGGCGCGCTGCGTCCGGCGGCGGCCGTCCTGAGCGCCCTGGCCGGGACCGATCCCGCCATGACGGGCGCCGACCGGCTCAGCGTCGCCCTGTCCGGCGACGGCCTCCGGCTCGCCGACATCGTCCGCGAGCTCGACCGCGCCGGGGTCGCCGCCGCCGACGTGAGCCTGCGCCGCCCCACCCTCGACGAGGTGTTCCTGCGCCTCACCGACCGGAAGGAGTCCGTCCAGTGACCGCCCTCACCGCGCCGCCCGGACGCCGCCTGCGCTGGACCGTCACCGACGGGCTGACCCTCATCGGCCGCGAGGTCGGACGGCTGCGCCAGGAGCCCGGCGGGCTCGTCGCCGCACTGATCTTCCCCGCCGTGATGGTGCTCCTGTTCGGGTACGTGTTCGGCAGCGCGATCGCGGTGCCGGGCGGCGGCGACTACCGCGAGTACCTCATGCCGGGGCTCTTCTCGATGGTGACGTTCTCGGCGGTGATGGGCGTCATGGTGCGGGTGGCCGACGACGCGTCCCGCGGGGTGATGGACCGGTTCCGCTCCATGCCGATGGCGCGGACGGCGGTGCCGTTCGCGCAGGCCGGCGGCGACCTGCTGCAGGGCCTGCTGGGCCTGGGCATCATGGTGGGGGCCGGGCTGCTGGTGGGCTGGCAGCCGCATCGCGGTCCGCTGGCCGCCGCGGAGGCGTTCCTGCTCATCGTGGTGCTGCGGTACGCGCTGAGCTGGGTGGGCGTCTACGTGGGCCTGGTCGTGAAGAACGAGCAGGTCGCCGACCAGATGGTGCCGTTGTTCCTGCCGGTCACGATGCTGTCGAACTCGTTCGTTCCGACCGGCGGCATGCCCGCGTGGCTGCGTTTCCTGGCCGACTGGAACCCGGTGAGCGCGCTCACCGCCGCCACCCGCGAGCTGTTCGGCAATCCGGGCGTCCCGTCCGGCGACGTGGCCTGGCCGCTCGCGCATCCGGTGGCCGCCGTCCTGCTGTGGTCGGCCGCGCTGCTGGTGGTGTTCGTCCCCCTGTCCGTCCGCACCTACAAGCGCCGGGGCCGGTGAACAAGCCGTCCGGTGGGCCGGCCGCCGGACGGCGATCACGGCCTGGTCCGCACCGGGCTCGTTCACGAACAAAAAATCTTGGACGGGGATGTCGAGAATCCGTCACCGGTTCCGTCCCCGGGGGGAGCGCGGCCGAGAATGGGTCGTACGAGCATCGAGGAGAGACACGATGGCGAAGTACCTGCTGCTGAAGCACTACCG
>NZ_MKJY01000134.1 GCF_001942465.1 Actinomadura sp. CNU-125 | reverse complement strand
CCGGGCCGACCGCCAGCAGCGCCACGACGCCACTGCGGTCGATCATCGCCTGCAGCCAGGCGTCCCAGTGCGTGGACGCCTGGGCCAGCACGGCCGCGGCCGTTCCGCCGATCGTCGCCGCGACGCCCAGCACCACCGCTCCGGCCAGGCGCACCGGGTCGGCCGCGCCGACGACGGCGGACAGCGCGAACCCGAGGACGGTGCCGCCCGCGACCGCGAGCAGCAGCAGGAGCGCGGGGCGGACCGGGCGAGCACGCCGCGGCGGGGGAGCGGCGACAGCACCAGCCACGCCGCGTCGGCGGCGGGGAGCGCGACGGGCCCGAACCGGCGGGCCAGGGTCAGGAACCCCGCGTAGGCGAGCGCGATCAGCGCGAGCCCGGCTCCGGCCCGCGCCGGGTCCGCCTCCCGGGCGGCGGACGGCAGCGCGGTGCGGGCGAACCCGCCGAGCGACACCGCGAGGATCAGGGCGGCGGCCGCCCGCGTGTACCAGTCGGTCCAGCCCGCGGACGTCCGGCCGTGCACCCGCAGGTATCCGCGGACCGTCCGCGCGCCG
This sequence comes from Actinomadura sp. CNU-125, assembly GCF_001942465.1. GTDB lineage: Bacteria > Actinomycetota > Actinomycetes > Streptosporangiales > Streptosporangiaceae > Spirillospora. The sequence goes on along the minus strand of NZ_MKJY01000134.1, from coordinate 13,166 downwards.
CTCACGAGGCGGCCTCCAGGCGCAGCCTGTCGGTGGCCCAGGCGAGGTCGTCGTCGTGGGTCGCCATCACGATGGTCCCGCCTTCCCGCAGGTACGGGTGGAGGATGTCCGGCGGGAGCCGGTCGAGGAAGTCGTTGTCGAGGCCGCGCTCGGGCTCGTCCAGGAGGAGCAGCCGGCTCGGCCGGACGAGCGCCATCGCGAGGGAGAGCCGCTGCCGCTGGCCGGTCGAGAGCTGCAGCGGCGTCGCGTCGTTCCGTCCGGCCAGCTCGAACAGGTCGAGCACCGCGCCGGTGCCGAGCCGGGACGTGCCGTAGACGGTCCCCATCAGGTCGATGTGCTCGCGCACCGACAGCCCCGGGTACCAGGCCGGTTCGTCGGCGGCGAAGACGACGTCGCGCCAGAACGCGGGCCCGTCCTCCGGCGGCCGTCCGAGGACGGTCACGTCCCCGGCGGTGGGGGACTGCAGGCCCGCGAGGCAGCGCAGCAGCGTCGACTTCCCGGAGCCGTTCGTCCCGAGGACGGAGACGAGGCGGCCGGGGTGCACGTCGAAGTCGAGGCCGCGCAGGACGGGCCTGCCGCCCAGTTCGACGTCGAGCCCGCGGACCGTGATGATCGTTTCGTCCACGTCGACGATCCTATGCGCGGTAGGCGGGCATGGCCGTGAATGTCCGTCCGCACCGTTAGGTTCCGGTGCCATGGACGAGACGGTGGGCATCCCGGTCGAGTGGCGCGAGCACATCCATCCCCGGCGCGGCGGGGTCGCCGGGCGGACGGTCGTTCCGGACGAGGACGCCGCGCGGCGGGCGCGCGAGCTGGCGGTCGCGGCGCGTCCGATCGCGGTGGAGACGGCGGAGCACGAGCGCACCGATCCCGTGCTCGGCAAGGCCGTCCGGGCGTGGCTGGACGGGGAACCCGACCCGGTGGGCGCGGCGGCCGTCGCCGCCGTCGCGGTGAAGTACCTCGACCGCACCGCCGGCGGGGCGTTCCTGGACGCCTGGGTGCTGGAGCACGGCCTCGCGTTCGCCGCCTGCGCGGTCACCGAGGCGGTGTCCGTCGAACTCGGCCCGGTGCCGGTGCGGGCGACGCGCGGCTCGGGCACCGGCGTCGCCGTCGGGGCCTTCGTCGCCCACACCGGCTCCGATCGGCCCGCGGGGTGGCGCGGCGAGATCCGGCGCATGACGGACGCCGACGCCTTCCCGCTGGGCAGGTGGGTCGCCGAGGGCGAGGACGGCGGCGCGGTGGTCGAGCGGCTCCGCGCGCTGCTCGCGGCGGCTCCCGAGGACGAGTACCGCGACGCCGTCGCACGCCTGGCGGCCCATCGCGGCGACGCCCGCCGCCGCCGCGCGGTCTCCTACCTCGTCCCCACCGAGACGGCCTGGACGGACGAGTCCCTCAAGGACCTCGACGACTCCGGCCATCGCCAGGTCCTCCGCTACGACCACGTCCTCGCGTCGCTGTCCGGCGCCGCGCACGTCGAGCGGATCGGCCGGGTCGGCTGGATCACGGTGTCCCCGGCCATGGTCGGGACGCTGCTCGACGGGCTGGGCGCGGACGCCTTCCCGCTGCTCGACCAGGCGCTCCGGCGGCGTTTCCGCAACGACGCCGACGAGACGCGCCCGCTCCTCGTGCGGGCGCTGCTGGAGATCCCCGACGAGCGGCTCTTCCCCACCCTGCTCGACGGCTTCGGCGAGAAGGACATGCCCGCCGCGCTGGTGGAGGCGGCCGGACGGCACCCGGTGCAGGCCGTCCGGGCGCTCGCGCCGCTGGCCGAGGACGGCACGACGCGGGGCCTGCGCGTCGCGGGCGTGCTGCGCGGGCTGCTGTACGGCGACCCCGCACTGGTCGGGGAGCTGCCCGCACGCGCCGCCGAGGAGCTGCGGCCGCGTCCGTCCGTCCCGGACGCGGGCGGCCTGCCGTCCGTCCTCGCGGGCAAGCCCGGCCGCAGCGCCAAGGTGGACTGGGCCGACCCCGCCCTCCTTCCGCCGATCCGCACCCGCGGCGGCGACCGGGCGCTGCCCGCCGACGCGACGCGGAACCTGCTGCGCCTGCTCGCCGCCAAGCCCGCCGCCGGGTCCGCCGCGTCCGCCGATATCGCGGCCGTCCGCGCGTTCTGCGACCGGCACTCGCTGGCGGAGTTCTCCTGGGCGCTGTTCCAGCGCTGGTTCGCGCTCGGCGCGGCCACCAAGCACAACTGGGCGCTGGCGCAGCTCGGCCTGATCGGGGACGACACGACGGTGCGGCGGCTCGGCCCGCTGATCCGGATCTGGCCGAGCGAGGGCGGCGCGGCCCGCGCGAACACCGGGCTGGACGTCCTGGCCGGGATCGGCTCCGACGTCGCCCTCACCCACCTGTTCGAGCTGACCCGCCGCGGCAAGACCAAGGGGCTCCGGGCCCGCGCCGCCGCGAAGATCGACGAGATCGCCGCCGCGCGCGGCATCACCCCCGAGGGCCTCGCCGACCGCGCCGTCCCGGACTTCGGCCTGGACGGGACGGGCACGCTCGTCCTCGACTACGGCCCGCGCCGCTTCACCGTCACCTTCGACGAGCGGCTCGTCCCCCTGGTCGCGGAGCCGAACGGGAAGATCCGCAAGAGCGCGCCCAAGCCCGGCCCCAAGGACGACCCGGTCCTGGCCCCGGCCGCGCACGCCCTGTTCACCGGCCTGAAGAAGGACGTGCGGACGATCGCCGGCCAGGAGATCGGACGACTCGAACTCGCCATGATCGACCGGCGTGGCTGGTCGCCGGACGACTTCCGTGCGCTGTTCGTCGAGCACCCGCTGCTGGGACACATCGTCCGCCGCCTGGTGTGGATCACCGACACCGGGACCGCGTTCCGCGTCGCCGAGGACCGCACGTACGCCGACGTCGCCGACGAGCCGTTCACGCCCGCACCGGACGCCCGCGTCGCGATCGCCCACCCGGTCCTGCTCGACGACCTCGACGCGTGGGTCGAACTGTTCGCCGACTACGAGATCCTGCAGCCGTTCGAGCAGCTCGGACGTGCCGTCCACCGGCTCACCGAGGACGAGCGGACCGCGCACCGGCTCGCCCGCGTGGAGGGGCTCGTCCTGCCGTACGGCAAGGCCAAGGGCCACTCCCAGGGACGCTGGGAGTCCGTCGACGCCGACGGCGGGTTCGCCGGCGGATGGCTCGCCCGCCGCGATCCCGCGGGCCTGTACGTCGTCGCGGACCTCAGCCCCGGCCTGTACGCCTACATGTACGGCGAGGGCGACGATCAGACGATCGGCGCCCTGTGGGCGGGCCCGGCCCCCGCGAACGCGCCGACCGGCACGGTGCCGCTCGGCGCGGTCGACCCGGTGACGATGAGCGAGGCCGTCCGCGACCTCGTCCGCAGCGCGTCCTAGCCGGGGTTCGCCGGCGGCGGCGTGCGCAGGGCGGCCCGCAGGGCGGCGGGCGCGAGGAGGAGCACGGGGCCGTCCGGATCCTTGCTGTCGCGGACGCCTACGCCGTCGGGGAGTGAGGCCAGCTCGACGCAGTTTCCGCCGTTCGGGCCGCTGTGGGAACTCTTACGCCAGGACACACCGCTGAGGTTCACGATCCGTGCCCGCCCTTCTGGGATGCCGGGGGCTTGGACGTGAACTTCCCTCATATCGCGGGTCTATGCAGGCGGTAAGCGTTCGGTTATGAACGACGTCCGGTCGGTGCCGGCCGGGAGTTTTTTCCCTCGATCTCCCCCGGGCGGGGGAGCGGCTTCACCCCGGCGGGCGGGGACTCGCGCCCCGCGCGGCTGCGACCTTCGGTACGGAGCGGGCCGCCCGGACCCGCCCGACCGGAGGAGGACCATGACCGCGCTCACCGACGCCCCGATGAACGCTGGACGGCTGCGTACCGCGTGGCGGGCCGCCCATGCCCCGGTGCCCGGGGTGCCGCGCTGGGCGCGGATCGCCGCCTACGCCGTCCCGTTCACCGTGCTGCCGTCGAGCCTCTGGCGGCTCCCGCTCGCGTTCGGCGGTCAGTTGGGCTTCGACGACCCGGTCGGGGCGGGCGAGCGGCTGTACGTCGTCTTCCTGTCGATCTTCTCCGAACTGGTGGCGTTCACGGCCGTCGGGCTCGTCGCCGCCTGGGGGGAACGGTTCCCCCGCTGGATCCCGGTGCTGCGCGGCCGGACGGTGCCGCCGCCGGTCGCGATCGTCCCCGCGGCCCTCGGCGCCGCGATCCTCACGGTGCTGTGGACCTATTCCTTCGTGGCCGGGTTCTCCGGGCTCACCCTGCAAGGCGAACCCCTGTCCGCGGACTTCCCCTCCCAGCGGGGCGGCTGGGAAGCCGCGATCTTCTACGCCTGCTACCTGCCGCTCCTGCTGTGGGGGCCGCTGCTGGCCGCGGTCACCTACGCCTACCACCGCCGCCGCCGGAACCACTGATCCGGCGCCCGTCCCGTCAGCGCGGCACGAGCAGGCAGAAGACCCGCACCGCGACCGGACCGTCCGGCAGCGGCGCGGGAAAGCCCGCGACCACCTCCTGCCCGCCGGGCCACGTCTCGGAGTCCAGCAGCACCTCGTTGGTCTGCGGCACGCCGTCCTGGTACGAGACGAACAGGCGCAGCCCGTGCACCCGCGGTTCGAGCGGCTCCGCGCGCAGCGCCTCCAGCAGCCGGTCGAGCAGCGGCCCGGCGGGCGGCACCGGACGGTCGGTGAACATGGTGAGCTGCGCGCCCGTCACCACCTCGAACGCGCCGTCCGGATGCTCGTACCGCTCCCGTTCCACCTGGTCGGGCGCGGCGCCCGGACGCAGCAGGCCCTCGACGATCGGATGCAGCGAACCCCGCTCGAACTTGCGCACCGCCCCGCCGATCGCGTCGCGCCAGGTGGCGCCGTGCCCGGCGAGGCTCTCCACCAGCCACGACCCGGCCAGCGCCGGATGCGATACGGCGAAGTCGACCTGCGCCATCACGTACCCGGCCGGAGCGGGATGGACGAACAGCCGCGCGTCGACCTTCGTCCCGCCGTCGAGCGGCACGCCGTGCCCCCGCAGCAGCGCCTCGAACACGGCCCGCGCCGAAGGGATCCCGCCGTCGCCCCGCCCGACCGGCTCCAGGTCCTCGGCCAGCGCGACCGGGGCGAGCATCAGGTCCGACAGCCGCGACCCGCCGTTCAGCGCGTTGTTGATCGCGTTGAACTCGGCGCTGCGCGGCGCCACCCGTTCGATCTCGCCGCGGTCGGCCCGCTGCGCCCGCGCCAGCGCGGCGACGAACACCGGCTCGTCCGGAAGGCTCAGCGACCCGCCCGGGGCCGTCAGCTCGCCGGGGAACCCGACCTCCGGCAGCAACCGCCGCGTGAACGCCATCGGCAGGAAGACCAGCAGCCGCTCGGCCAGCCACGGCTCGACACCGGCCCCCGTCAGCCGCTCCCACACCTCGTCGTCGCCCGGCGGCTCCGCGCCCCCGCAGAACGCCGCGATCCCCACCTCGACGGCGTCGCCGAACCCCGTTGACTCGATCATCGCGACAGCCTAGGGGGCCGGATGCGCGAGCTTCATCCGGTTTTGCGCGCGTCCTCGGTCGTGCCGCCGAAGCCGTGCCCGCACGCGGAGCAGTGCCAGAGCGGACGGCCCTCCCACACCACGCAGCCGCCCAGGGCGACCTCCCCGCGTTCGGCCTCCTCGAAGAGATCCGGCCCCGGCAGCCCGTAGACGATCGGGATCGGCGCGCCGCCGCCGCAGTGCGGGCAGGCGGACGGAGCGTCGGTCGTTTCCGCGGTCATGGCCATCCCCGTTCGGTCGTTCTCGCTCGTCCTGATCTCCCCCATGGGACGACGCGGTGGGACGAATGGTTCGCGGCCGTCACTCCCCGGGCGGATCGCCGCAGAGCTGGGCGGCCAGGGTGGCGTAGGCCCAGTCGCCCCACTCGTCGGGTGACCAGCCCCGTTCGTCGACGAAAAGCAGGTAGAGCTGCGGGCTGAGCAGGCCGAAGAGCACGTCGGCGGCCCTCTCGACGGAGACGCCGGCCCGGAAACCGGGCTTGCCGACCAGCGCTTCGGCGGCGGCCCGCTGCACGGTGAGGCGCGGATCGCCGCCACCGGGCCATTGCGCGGCGATCTCCGGATCGGTGGCCGAGGCCGCCTCGATCAGCGGAATCATCGGTGCGACCCGGCCGAGAATTCCGAGGGTGCCGCTAACGTGCGCCCGCAGCTGCGCGGTCGCGGTCGGCGCGGCGCACGCGTCCCGGAACCACGCGCGGTCCATGGTGGCGACCGGCTCGGCGTCGCCCGCGATGGACGTGTCGACGACGTCCTTGAACAGCGTGCGCTTGTTCGAGAAGACGTAGTAAACGGTCTGGACGGCCACGCCCGCCCGGTCCGCGACCTGCTGCAGGCTCGTCGCCCCGTACCCCTGCGCGACGAACAGCTCCCGCGCCGCCTCGATGACCTTCTCCCGGGTGCGCCGCGACCGCTCCGCGCGCTTGTCCGGCCGCTTGACGGTCTCCATGATCCGAGCTTATAACTAGAGAGCATCACTAGAGTTCAACTCTAAAAACATGGAGGGGCGATGGACGACCCGAAGGCCGCCGCTCAGGAGCACGCCGTCCGCCGCGAACTGGAGGGCTACTACGCCGCCGGGAAGCCGCCGTGGGACACGGGCGTGACACCGCCCGAACTGGTGAACCGGGTGGAAGGGGACGGCGCCCCGCCGCCCGGACGCGCCCTCGAACTCGGCTGCGGCACCGGGACGAACGCGATCTACCTGGCTCGCCGGGGGTGGGACGTCGTCGCCGTCGACCTGATCGACCGCGCGGTCCGGCGGGCACGGGACAAGGCGGACGCGGCAGGCGCGACCGTCCGGCTCCTGTGCGGGGACGCCACCCGGCTCGACGACCTCGACGTCCCCGGCCCGTACGACCTGTTCTTCGACCTGAGCTGCTACTGCGGCATCCCGCCGCACCGCCGCGACGCCTACGCCGCCGGGCTCGCCCGCCGCGCGGCCCCCGGCGCCCGGCTGCTGATGTTCGGATACGGGCCCGAGGCGTTCGACGACCCGATCTCCGGCGTCACCGCCGACGAACTCCGCACCCGGTTCGCGGACTGGACCCTGACCGACGTCACGCCCGGCACGAACGACGTGCCCACCGCCTGGTTCACGCTCCGTCGCGGCCGATCAGGCGGTGCGGCGGCTCAGACGGTCGACTCCCGGTGAAGGTCGAGCAGGTCGGTCCCGTTGAGCTTCCAGACCTCCATCAGGCTGTTGAGACCGTCTCCCGAGTCCAGGGCGAAGCGGAACTCGGGGTCGGTCATCGGCACGATCGTGACGAACCTGAGCACGGCCTCGCCGTCGGCGTCGCGGAAGTGGTCGAACTCGTCCGGCAGATGGGGGTGCACGGAATAGGCGATGCTGGAGATCCGGGTCTCGGGGATCAGCGGCTCGGCATTCCGGTATCCGCCCCTGTGCCCGTGCCCCGTGCCGTTCTTCAGAGCGAACGTGGCGGCGAGGTGGACGAGATAGCTCGCCTCCCGTTCCTGGCCGGGACGGGCGGAGCACACGATCTCCTCGGGAATCTGGAATTCCAGGTCCTGGAACCGGAGCCCGGTGCTGGCCGCGGACACCATGTCGTGCTCGGGATGCCGGTGGAAGCCGATCGCGAAACCGCGGTTGTGCCCCAGCACGTCCGGCGGCTCGGCGTGGGTGACCGGACCGAGGTAGCGCTCGGCGTGCTCCAGGAGACCTTCGTAGGGGGACGGCATCCCCGCACACTAGTGGGCGGACCGCCACGTCCACATGTCGGCGAACCGAGGCCCGGGCGGCGGGCAGGTCAGGTCAGACGACATCCGTCCGTGCGGCAGTCCCGTTCTGGCGCCGGTTCGCATTGAAGCGCGCCTTCTTCTGACGATTCCCGCACGTGTTCATCTCGCACCATTTACGGGTGCGACTCTGACTGGTGTCGAAGAAGGCCGCCCTGCATGTCGGCGATGCGCACAGCGCCATTCTGCCGTCTCGTTCGCCCGCGATGATGCTGATCGCGTCGGCGGCGATCACGCCCAGCGCGTCCTCTACGCGGGAAGCCGAGCCGAGCCGCCACCGGCGATCGCCCTCGGGCGTCAGGACGGCCGCGGCCCGCCCCTGAATGCTGCAGTCGTTGATGACCTGGACGGCGGGCACGGGGAGAGCGTCTCGGAGTGCGGTCGCCGTCGCGGCGGCGTGAATCGATTCCCTCAGTTCCCGAGCGAGTTCGAGCTGGGCGGGGGTGCAGGTCTCCACGGCCAGTCCGCTCACGGCCAGCCAGTCGACGAGTCGCCGCGGCACGGGGATGCGCTCCACGGCGTCGCCGCACCGCTCCGTCAGGGTCGCCGTGAAGCTGGTCGCCAGCACGTTGCCGAGACGGAAATCGGGGAACCGGGCACTCATGGAACCACCTTAGCGGGTTCTCCATCGACGCGAAGGCGTGCTAGAACTGCCTAAGCCGGTTCGCAGTCGGTTCCACGAAGGCCAAGGAGGTCTCATGCCCGCTCCGAGCAGCGACGTGCGCACATTCGAAGCCCGCGCGACCGACGCCGACCTCGACGATCTGCGCGCACGACTGGCCGCGGCGCGGCTACCGGAACCCGAAACGGTCCATCGCGCCGCGCCCGGCCCCCGACGATGGGGGCAGGGCGTTCCGCTCGCCGACCTCGTCGACGTCGTGGACTACTGGCGCACCGGGTACGACTGGCGGTCGTTCGAAGAGCGCCTCGACCGCATCGGCCAGTTCCGCACGACCATCGATGATCTGGGGATCCACTTCCTGCACCGCCGATCCGCCCGCGCGGACGCCGCTCCTCTGCTCTTGACGCACGGCTGGCCGGGCAGCATCGCCGAGTTCATCGATGCAGTGGACGAGCTGGCGGATCCGGAAGATGCGGAAGCGCCCGCGTTCCACGTCGTGGTTCCCTCGCTGCCGGGCTTCGGTTACAGCGACAAGCCGGCCGCCACCGGATGGGGGACCGAAAAGATCGCGGCCGCATGGGTGGAACTGATGGAAAGGCTCGGCTACGGCCGGTTCGCGGCCCACGGCGGCGACTGGGGAGGCAATATCACCACGGTTCTCGGCGGCAGGTTCCCGGAGCACGTTCTCGGTATCCACACAACGTTCGCGGACGCACCGCCCGGGTTGACGACCGACGGGCTGACCGCGGTCGAACGCAAGTGGACCGAGGAGACCCGCGATTTCTACGAGGGCCCCCACGGGGCGTACGCGAAGCAGCAGGCGACCCGGCCGCAGACCATCGGCTACTCGCTCGTCGACTCACCGGTCGGGCTTCTCGCCTGGATCCTCGACAAGTTCGCCGAGTGGTCGGATACCGAAGACAGCCCGTTCGAGACGATCTCCAGAGACCGCATCCTTGACGACGTCACCCTGTACTGGCTGACGCGCACCGGTGCGTCGTCGGCCCGCATCTATTACGAAAGTCACAGCTCGATGGACCCGGCACTCCGGGTCGACGTCCCGGCGGCGATCACTATGTACCCTCGCGACATCGAGAAATGCCCGCGCCCCTGGGCGGCGGAGCGGTACCGGCGGATCGTCCGATGGAAGGAGCCCGAGACCGGCGGACACTTCCCGTCGCTGGAGGTTCCCGAGTATTTCGTCAAGGACCTACAGGAAGGCCTCGCGGCGGTGCTGGCCGCCGGCCGGTGAACGCAGGCGCCTTCCGCCTCCCGTTTCCGCGGTCAAGGATGATCCGGGTTCCTCATGGACCGCTCGAAGGGAACGGTGACCGGTAGATCTCCGAGGGTGTGTTCACCGTTCGCGGCCCATCGGGGCCGGGCCACCCGTCGTCCGGGTCCCCCAAGTCGGCGTAGAGCCAGGCGAACCCCAGAACCACCCCGGTGATCGCCAGCGCGAGGACGATGGCGAAGGAGGCTCCTAGCGCTTTCTTTCTCTTCACTCCCACAAACCCTCAACCACAAGTCCGTCCATCTGTTCTGCAGGTCAGTGCGTCGTCCTCGTGGACGTCCGTCCGGCATCTTCCTCAAAGCGTTACACATCGCGGCCGAGTATTTCGCGTTATGCCCCGCCAATGTGTGGCAGAACGGCCACCCGCGCCCGCTGACTGCATATGCGGAGTCTCCCGTCGGCTTCAATTCGTGGGATTTCTGGTGAGACTGATCCGCCGTCGGCCTTCCCATGGCCTGCACCCGTACGGATGCGGCCGGGGCGTTGTGGAGTTCCGCCTCGGATCCGGGGTGGACGGGTGAAGGGACGGTCCGCGATGCAGACTTCGGGGTGACTACCGCGTGTCCTTGGCTGACGAGGTGGGTTGTGGTCAACTAAAGTCGTTGAGCATTCGAGACGGGGAGGACCTGACGATGCTGAACGACACGGGGGCCGGGGGCGTCGCGCCGGGGGCGGCGCTCGCCGACAAGGTCGAATGGCTCATCCGCAACCAGTGGCCCGCGCAGGCCGGGCCGCCGCGCAACAACGTCGAGACCGCCTCGGCGATCGCCCGCGCCACCGGCGAGGACATCTCCTCCACGACGGTGTGGAAGCTGCGCACCGGACGGCAGGAGAACCCGCAGCTGAAGACGCTGACCGCGCTCGCCACCTTCTTCGGCGTCCCGATCGGCTACTTCGGATTCCCGATCGAGGCCGCCCCCATCGAGGACGACCTCACCTTCAAGGCCCTGCGGCGGGAGGTCGAGGACGGCGCCATCCCGGCCGAGGTGCTGCGGGCGCTCGTCGACCTGTCGGAGAACGCGCGCTGGGTCGTCCACGAGATGATCCTCGGCGCCGCCGCGGCCGACCGGGAGCGCGGCGGCGACTGACGTCACGGAAGGTCGGTGCGCCACAGGGTGGGGGTCGTGCCGTTCGTCCCGGTCGCGAGGAGGCGGTCGCCGAGGGCGGCCAGGCCGGTGAGGCGCTGGGGGCCGTCGCCGTTCAGGCCGTTGCCCTCGGGGCGCCGAACCTGCCAGGACTTGCCGTCGGCGGACGTCCACAGCGCGACGTCGGAGGCGCCCGCCGGGGTGCCGGTGAGGACGAAGCCGCCGGTCGTCGCGAGGGACGCGGTGATACTGGACGCTTCGATGGTGCTGAGCGCCCACGTCTTGCCGGCGTCGGCCGAAACCCCGACGACGTTGCGGTCGCCGGTCGCGACCAGCACGTCCCCGCGCGCGACGACCTTCGTGAAGGCGCCCGCCCCCTCGGGGAGCTGCACGGGCGTCCACGACTTGCCGTCCGCGGACGTCCAGGCGGCGGGGACGTTCGCGGCGGCCTCGCCGACCGCGACGTAACCGGCGGTCGTCGCGACGACGTCGCGCATGCGCCCGTCGCCGAGGTCGCCGGTGCCCTCCGTCCAGGCGGTGAGGTCGGCGGAGTGCCAGGCGGCGGGCGCGTCGCCCGGCGGTGCGACGACGACGTACCCGGCCTTGCCGTGCGCCGCACCCGAGAGGTCCGCGGTCGGGGGCGCGGCCGGGCTCCACGCGGCCCCGTTGGGGGACGTGACCAGCAGGCCGCCGCCCGCGGCCACCCAGCCCTGCGGGCCGTGCGCCGCGACGGCGAGGCGCTGCACGCCCCGACCGCCGAGCCCCTCGCCGCCCGCGCGCGTCCACGACTCGCCGTCCCGCGTGGACCACACCGCCGCGTCGCCCGCGCCGCTGCCGATGGCGAGCGTCGTCCCGTCGGCGGAGACCAGGCGGGTGAGCGTGCGGTCGGGGGTGACGGCGCCGGGGACGGCGAGGAGGTCGATGTCGCCGTGCCGTGCCCCGGGCGCCGTGAGGTACGCGCCGTTCGCCTGGGTGCCCGCCACCAGCACGCCCTTGGGCAGCGCGGCCGACGCCGTCGCGTTCTTGCCGTCGCCGCCGTCGAGCCGCTCGACCGAATCCCACTTCACGCCGTCGTCGCTGCGCTGCACGTTGAGGCGCCCGTCGGAGATCGGGATGAGCGCCGTCAGGCTCTCGGACGTGCCGTTCAGCGCGGCGAGACTCTCGTAGTCGCGGCGGTCGATGGTGCTCGCGCGCGTCCAGCCCACGCCGTCCGTCGACTGGTAGATCACGGCCCGGCGCCGGTCGCCGTTCTTGCCCTCGCGCGCCGCGAACACCCCGCCGGGGCCGTTCGTCAGCGCCACGACCCGCCCGTACGAGCCGTCCGCCTGCGGCACTTCGGCCCGCGTCCACGTGTCGCCGTTGTCGGCGGACCGCCACAACTCGCCCGTCTCGGTGAGGACGACGAGCTCGCGGCCGGTGGCCGCCACGCTCATCGGCGCCTCCTTCGCGGCGGCGCGCCGCCAGGTTTCGCCGTCGGCGGACGTCCAGAGCGCCGGACCGTCCGCGCCCTCGCCCACCGCCGCGAAACCGCTCGGCGTCGCGGTCAGCGAGGCGACGGTGTCGCCCTGCTCGAAGCCCTGCGGGGACGCGCGGTGCGTCCAGGTCCTGCCGTCGCCGCTCGTCCACACGGCCACGCCCGCCGGGCCGGTGCCGAGGGCCGCCCACGCCTTGCCGGACGTGGCGACGACGCTCGGCACGTCGAACGGGCTCGCCGCCCCCTCGCGCCGCACCTCCGCGACGGCCCACTGGTCCGCGCCGTCCGCCGACACGAGGATCTGGCCGCGTGGCCGGTCGACCGTCTCGCTCCCGACCGTCACCGCCGTTTCCCCGCTGACCGCGACGCCCGTGATGGCCTGCTCGTGCCCGTCGTAGAGGGCGGCCTGCACCGGGAAGGCGCCGCTCGCATCCGTCGCGCCGTCGGCGCCGGGACCGGGCCCCGTGCTCACGCCCGGGATGCCCTCGCCCTTCACCAGGTACGCGACGCCGCCCACGATGAGGGTGGCGACGGCCGCGACCGCGATCCCCGACCGCAGGCCCGGCCGGAACACGCGCTGCCCCGCCGGTCCCGGGGGCGTCGGCATGCTCTGCGGCCGATCGAACGCCGCCGCGGCCGTGCCTCGGGCGCTTGCTCCTGGACGGGCGGCGCGGGCGCCTCGCGCACGCGTGCCCGATCCTGGCCGGGCGGGCCGCTCGCGGGCGCGGGCGCGCCGGTCGCGGTGTCCCGCGGCCGGGCGTCTGTTCCTGGACGAACGGCGCGGGCGCGTTGCGTACGCGTGCCTGGTCTCGGCCGGGCGGGCCGCTCGGCGGGTGCGGGCGGTGCGGGCGTTTCCCGTGCGGGTGCCCAGTCCGGCCCGGTCGGGGTACTTGCGGGCCCGTCCGGTGGCGGTGGGTGCGGGGTGCCGGGTACCTGCTCCTGG
>NZ_MKJY01000133.1 GCF_001942465.1 Actinomadura sp. CNU-125 | reverse complement strand
GCAGCCGCCGAGCCGGTTCGCGATCGCCTGCCCCAGCCCGTCGCCCCCGGCACCGGTCACGATCGCCTTCTTACCGCCCAAATCCATCAGGTCGGTAACGCGCTTCTCCACGATGTGCCTTGGCAACCGATCGAGGCCCATCACCTCGCCCCAATCCCGTTCTTCAGCGTCCAATGTAAACTCCTCCCACCGACTCCTCCACTGGATGCGCCCAGGTCAGCAGGGCGGCAAGCCTCGTTTCCGGCCTGTGTCCGGGAGTTTACGACTGCGCACTTTAAAGATGCCAATATAGATTTCGACGCCCAGCCATATCAGAAAGTTATGGTGTAGCCTGCGGTACGCGATGGACATCCACAGGCTCAAGTACTTTCTGTGCATAGCCGAAGAGGGCTCGATGACCCGCGCCGCGAACGTGCTGGGCGTCGCGCAGCCGGCGCTGAGCCGTCATGTCCGGCTCCTCGAGGAGGACCTCGGCGTCACGCTCTTCCACCGGACGCCGCGCGGCGTCGAGCTCACCGACGAGGGCGAACGGCTGCGCGCGTCCACCGCCGCGCCGCTGCGGCAGCTCGAACTCGCCCTGCTCTATGCCGGCTCGCCCCTGGCGCGGGTCGAGCGGGGCCTGCACCTCGGCCTGCCCCCGACCACCGCCGGCGTGCTGGCCGCGCCGCTGCTGACCACCCTCAAGCGCATGTTCCCGAAGGTAAGCTTCCACCTGACGGTCGCCGGCACCGACACGCTCGTCCAGGAAATGCTGAAGGGCACGATCGATCTCGCCCTGATCGATCCGGTCGCCGACGACCGGGTGTTCTGCCGCGAACTCCTGGTCGAGGACCTGGTCGTCGTCGGCGGACCGCACTCGGACCTGCGGCCGGACCGCCCGCTGGAGTTCGCCGACCTCGCCCGCCTCCCGCTCGTCCTGCCCGCTTCACACGCCGGGATCGCCGGGATCATCGACAACGTCGCGCTGCGGCGCAAGGTGCGGATCGACTCCCGGTTCGCCACCGACTCCCTCCCGGTCGCCGTCGACCTCATGGAAGCCGGCCTCGCCCACGGCGTCCTGCCGCTCTCTGCCTGCGGCGCGGAGATCGCCGCCGAGCGGCTGCGGTACGCCCCGCTGCGCGGGCCCGCGCTCACCCACCGGCTCGGGGTGGCCGTGACGACCCAACTGGAGCTGCCGCGCGAACTCGCGCACCGGATCGGGGACGTCATCCGCAGGGAGACCGGCCTGCTGATCGGCTCCGGTGTCTGGTCCGCCACCCACCTCGCCCCAAAGCAGTGGGACCCCAACCTGCCGTGAAGCGTGGCACCGCGGCGCCCGGTCAGCGACCGGCGTCCATGGTGGAACCGCCGTCGACCATCAGCGTGTGCCCGGTCATGTAACTCGCGGAGTCGCTCGCCAGGAACACCGCCACGGAGGCCACCTCGTCCCCGCCGCCGAAGCGCCCGAGCGGGATCTGGCGCGCCATCGCGTCCTTCTGCTCATCACTTGCCTTCGACAGGAACCGCTTCATCGAGGGGGTGTCATAGGCAGCCGGGCAAATGGTGTTGACCCTGATGCCGTCCGGACCCCATTCTCGCGCCACGACCCGTGTGGTGGCACGGATGGCCTCTTTGGTGGCGGCATAGGAGAAATGCTCACACCGCCCGCCCGCTCCGGCGCCCGATCCCATGTTGATCACACTCCCCCGGCGCGCCTTCAGGTGCTCGTACGACTCCTGGAGGAAGTAGTAAGTGCCGAACAGTCCACTGTTCAGATGCCGCAGCAGGTGCTCGTCGTCGGTCTCGATGAAGGAGGCTTGCACGACGCTGAGGTTCTGCGCATTGTTGACGACGATGTCGAGACCGCCGAACTCGGCGACGGTCCACCTGACCGCGTGCTTCACCTGAGCCCGCCTCCTCACGTCGCACTCGATCGCGATGCCCGGCAAGCCGTACGCACCGAGCTCGGTCGCGACGCCTTCCGCGGTCGAGGGGTCGAGGTCGATGACCGCGACCCGCGCGCCCGCCCGGGCCATCGCGATCGCGATGTCACGCCCGAGCCCCCGGCCGGCCCCGGTCACGATCGCGGCCTTACCCGCCAGAACCTCCCCGACCCACGCCTTACCGGCTTCACTTGCCGACATGATCACTCCCGTCCTCGAACTTGGAACTCGGCACCATCTTGGGAACGTGGTGTCGACTCGACTCCGACCCATCGCTCGGTGGAACCGCGCGGCGGCATCGGTCGTCCGCAGGAGACGTGCACCGGCCGTGGGCCGACGCCCCCATCCAGGTGCCCGGATGGGAGGCGTCGGCATCTGCGCGGGGCAGCCCTCGCCCGTCAGCCGGGGCAGGTGCCGCGGTACTCCAGGACGCTCGAGCCGGACGGCCCGGGGCACATGAACGGCTCGTAGCGTGTGTCGTTGTCGACGTAGCGCTTGAGCCACGTCAGCATCATGGACGACTGGGTGTCGTTGGTGACGACCCCGCCGACCTCGTGGCCCACGCCGGCCAGATTGAGGTACGCCTTCTCCGAAGCCGCCGGGATCTGCTCGTAGAACGGCTCGGCGTGGGAGGCCGGGGAGGCGATGGGGTCGTTCTCCGCTCCGACGATCATGGACGGGACGTTCACCGTCGAGAAGTTCACGCCCGTGTGCCAGGGCTGCAGCGCGACGGCGGCCTTGAGGTTCGGGTCCTTGAGCGCCGCCTCGAGCGCGGCACCACCGCCCATCGAGTGGCCCGCGACCGCCAGTCGGGTGGGGTCGACGCGATCACGCACGGCGCTGGACTGGGTCAGGTAGGTGAGCCCGGCTTTCAGCGCCGCGGCCCGGCCGCTCGGGAATTCGAACCGCGAGTTGGGTTCGATGGTGAACACCACGAACCCGTGGGACGCCAGGCGCGGCCCCATCCACGCGACGTCGTCCACCGGGGTCAGGAATCCCGGCACGGCCGCGACCGCGCCGAACGTTCCCTGGCTGGTGTCGGTCGGGTAGTAGATCGCGCCGCCCGCGAAGCCGGACTGGGCGGGCACGGTGGCCGTCGCGTAGGCGAACGGACCGTCCTCGGTGATGTTCTGCGCCGTGGGCGCGGGCCCGCGCTCGTACGGGTTCTCCTGCGCCGCGAGTGCGCGCCCGACGGAGCCGGGGGCGAGGAGGGCGGCCAGCACCATGAAGGTGGCCAGCAGGGTGGCGACCACCGAGTGCGGGGATCTGGACTTGCTCACTTGCGCTCCTTGCTTGGGGGTGGGAGAGGTAAAAATTCGCATCCGCTTTCTCCTCGGGGGAGGGGGTGGAGAGGATGCTTCCTACCGGCCAGTAGATCTCTTGGAGATTAGTCTGTGAACATTGCGAAAACAAGCATCAGAGAGACATCGTGGCAATACATTGCCAAGGGAACTATGTTGCGCGAACCAAGGAAATACGCCCACCCCCTCAACATCGAAGATGAGGGGGTGGACGTATTTCGAATTTCAGCGAGTGGCGTTCAGCCGGCCGCTGTGGAGATGATGATCGCCTTGAATGAAAGGTGTCGCCGCGCTATTCGAATGGTGGCGGTGGCTCCGCGGTGCGGGTGTGCGTACAGGCACCTGGTTCGGGATCAGCGGACGACCACGCGCACACGGCCGAGGCCGGTCACGCGGGCGTAGGGGGTGTCGGGATCGCCATCGCGCTGGACGGTGGCCCGCAGTGCCGGGTAGTAGGTGCCGGGCTCGGTGTAGGTGTACGTCTCCCGTAGATGCACGGTTCGCCCGGGACGCCGGAGAGGTGCGGCCGCGGGCTTTCCGCCGTCGGTGAAGTCCCATTCGGCGGTGACGATCTCGCCCGCTCCCAGCGGAGCCTGAGCCTTGGCCGTGAAGGTGACGGGCGTGCCGGCTTTGACCTCGACGCGGTCGGTGCCGCGGACCGTCAGGTCGACGACGGGTTGGACACCGCGTCGCGCGGTGGCGTTCGACGGCACTCTCACCTGGCCGTTTTTCACGTCGTAGCGGGTCGATCGCGGAGGCGCGACGTCTCGTTCCGCCCAGGCGCTGACATCCCGCACGGCCTGCTGCAGGATGCCGGTGTAGTCGACGAGGCCGGGAAGGTGGGCACCGATGTGGTCGGCGTCGTCGTTGTACCAGACACGGAATTCGTCGTTGTAGCGCGCTCCCAGTGCCCGCTTTACTTGCCGGCCGTACCAGTCGCCGTGCCAGGGATAGGCATCGACGTCGAGGAGGTTGGTCACCATGATGACCTTGCCGGTGATCTCGCCGGTGTGGGTGCCGCCGCCACTGACGCCTCGGGAGATGGTGGGACCCGCCTCAATGGGACGCTGCGGAGGGATCGGCTTCCCGTCGGCGTCCCGGAATTGGTCCCAGACGTCGAATCCGGAGCGCTTCGGGACCTGATGCCGGTGGTAGGTGAGAGCCGCTAGGGACCACCGGTTGTCGATGCGCAGGCGATTGCCCTCGGCGAGGGCGTCGAGCACCTCGGGGGCGTTCCCGCTCCCGATGGTGAAGGTCTTCGCCGCCGGGTCCAGGGAGCCAGTGAGCGTTCCCACCTTGGTGCCGTCGGCTTGATAGACCGTGAAATCGAAGGGGGTCAGATCCGGATTGGCGGGGGCGCCGTCGAGGGACAGTTTCGTCGGTGCGCCCTGATCGTTCCGTTCGACCCGCTTTATGCTCGCAGCGTGATCGATCCGCGCCGCGCGGACCAGGTCGCCGAGTTCCGACCGTTCGGTGCCGAGGTAGCCGGGCTTGCTCCAGAAGTCGTCCGCGTACGTCGGGTCCATGGTCTTGACCGTGGCCGCGAAGCCGAGCAACCCGTCGGGTGTCTCCAGGCCGAGGACGTACGAGGGGTTCTGCCATCCCCGCAGCGGGACGCCCATCGCCGTGACCTCGCGGAGCACCGATCGTTCGACGGCGGTGAGCCCGGCGTACGGGTCGCCCGAACCGCCGGGACGGACGGCGTCCGCGATCCGCGGGGCCTTGTCCCGGAGGACGAGGCGGGCGAAGGCGCGGACGAAGAAGTTGTTCGGTATCGATGTGGGTGTTCCCGGGATGTACGGGACGGCGCCGTCCCACACGCCGGTGGTGTTCTCGATCGCGCCGATCGTCTGGAAGGAGCCGCCGCTGCCGCCGAAGATGTAGCCGTAGATCTTCTGCCGCGACATCCCGTAGTGGCGCGCCGCGACGGTCTTGGAGAACTTGGCCGCGGCGGCGTCGGCACGGTAGCCGGCGGTGCCGGTGATCTGGACGGTGTAGGCCCCGCTGTCGGCGCCGAAGCCGATGGTCCCGGCCGTCGCGTTCTCGTTCTGGGTCGGGTAGACGAGCTGGTAGAACCGGCCCTCCCACTGATCCTTCGGCGGGTAGTAGAAGTTGAACTTGACGCCGGTGCCCTCGAAGTGTCCCGATACTCGGTGGTGCGGCACCGGGGCGCTCTGGTCCGACTCGCCGTCGATCACTGGGCGGCTGTATTGCGGGTCGACACATTCCGGGGTGATCCACATCGGCCCGTCGGCCTCACGTGGCGCGCATTCGGGCGGCTGCGCCGCCGCGCTCACCCCCGGTGCCAGGGACGAGGCCACGACCGCGACGGTGCTCGCCGCCGCGAGCCGAAGGATCGGCCGGCTGGGGTGCGGCGGTACCGCGCCGTGTTCATCGGGGGTCCATCGGTCCGGTTCGCTCATCGAGATCTCCTGGGGGTGGGGGTTCTTCCGAGGCGAGTCGCAGGCGCCTTGCGCGGCGGAGACGTTGCTTCTCCGGGTCGGCGACCGGGGCCGCCATCTGGAGCCGGCGGGTGTAGGGGTGGCGGGGCGCCGTTGAGATGTCGCCGGCCTTGCCGATCTCGACGATGGCGCCGCGGTGGAGGACGGCGATGCGGTCGCTGACCTGGTTCACGACACCGAGGTCGTGGCTGATGAACAGGTACGCGACGCCCGTCTCCCGCTGAAGATCTTTGAGGAGGGCGAGCACTCGTGCCTGGGTGGTGACGTCCAGGGCGCTGGTGGGTTCGTCGCAGATGATGACCGCGGGGTCGAGGGCGAGGGCCCGGGCGATCGCGATCCGCTGCCGCTGCCCGCCGGAGAACTCCCGCGGGTACCGGTCGCCGGCATCGGCGGGCAGGCCCACGGCGTCGAGCAGGCCCCGCACCCGCTCCCGGCGTCGCGACGTCCCAGTCGCCGTGAGCGGTTCGACCAGGATGCTCTCCACCGTCATCGACGGGTTCAGCGACGAGTACGGGTCCTGAAACACGACCTGTATGTCGCGGGCGACCTTGCGCCGCCGGGCACGCGGAAGATCGCTGATGGTCTCGCCGCGGAAGCTGATCGAACCGCCGGACACGGGAGCGAGCCCCAGCACGGCGCGGCCGATCGTCGTCTTCCCGGATCCGGACTCGCCGACGAGACTCAGCGTCTCCCCGGCCTCCAGTTCGAACGAGACACCGTCGATCACCGTGGTACCGCCCCGCCTGCCGCCGTAGCGGACGACGAGGTCGTCGACCCGCAGAACCGGTTGCGCCACCTCAGACCTCCGCGATCTCGACGCTGCGGGACGACTCCAGCAGCTCCCGCGTGTACGCGTCGGCGGGCGCTGTGAAGAGCGAGTCCACATCGCCGCGCTCGACGATCCGTCCGGCCTTCATCACGCTCACCACATCGCAGATGTCCGCGACGACGCCGAGGTTGTGGGTCACCAGGACCATGGCGAGCCCGCGTTCCTCTCGCAGTTCCCGGAGGAGTTCGAGGACTTCGGCCTGCACGGTCACGTCCAGGGCGGTCGTCGGTTCATCTGCGATGATGAGGTCGGGCTCGGAGGCGACCGCGCCGCAGATGAGCACGCGCTGCGCCATGCCCCCGGAGATCTCGTGCGGATAGAGCCGGAAGACGCGCTCGGGGTCCTTGATGCCGACTCGAGCGAGCAGGCCGAGCAGCTTCTCCTCGGCCTCGCGTTTCGGAATCTTCTTGACCGCTCTCAGCCCGTGCACGAGCTGGGCGCCGACGGTGAACGAGGGGTCGAGATTCGACATGGGCTCCTGCGGTACGTAGGCGATGCGTCGGCCGCGTGCCCGCCGCATGAGCTCCTCGTCGGCCAGCAGGTCCCGGCCGTCCAGGAAGATGCCTCCGCCGAGTACGAGCGCCTCCCGGGGGAGCAGGCCCAGGACCGAGAAGGCGATCTGGGTCTTGCCCGACCCGGACTCGCCTACCAGCCCGTGGATCTCGCCGCGCCGCACGTCGAGATCGACGCCGTGCACGACCTCCCGCACGTCCCGGTCACCGCCCGGATATCCGATGCGCAGGCCGCGGACGGACAGGAACGCGTCCGCCGACGGCACGTGCGCACCGGCCATGTCCTGTGGGGACTCGTCCCGTGCCCGCCGGACGAGCCCGCGACGGCGGCGCGCCGGGAGCCTCATGCTGTGTGCGGACGCCTGGAGCACGTCGCGCAGGCAGTTGCCGAGAAGGACGAACGCGAGGATGGTCAGGCTGATGATGAGGGCAGGCCAGAGCACTCCCGTCCTGTTGTTGTAGATGTTGTCGAGGGATTCCTGCAGGACGCTCCCCCAGGACGGCTGCGCCGGATCGCCGAGGCCGAGGAAGTCGACGCCCGCCTCGATCGCGATGCCCGCGGCGAGGACGAACGCGCTCTGGATGATCACCGGCGCGCGCACCGCCCACAGCACGTGCCGTCCGATGATCCGCGGGTCGGACAGGCCGACCACCTTCGCCGCGTCGACGTAGAGCTCGCCCCGGACGCCGACGACCACGGATCTGACCAGGCGGTAGAACGTCGGCGCGGTGAGGAGCCCGAAGACGGCCATGGCCGCGGTGACGTTGGGTCCCGTCCGGATGTAGAGCGCGATGAGCAGGACGATGCCCGGCAGGGACATGATGACGTCGGAGACCCAGTTCGACACCGTCTCGAACCTGCCCCGGTAGAAACCGGCGGCGAGACCGCTCGTCACCCCGAGCGTGACCGAGACGACCAGGACGATCAGGCAGGCGAGCAGCGTCTGGCGCGTGCCCCACATGAGTCTCGACAGGATGTCCCGGCCGGTCGCGTCCCCGCCCAGCGGATGCTCGGACGTGAACGGCGGCGCGTTCACGCTCTGGAGATCGGTGACGTTCGGCCCGGTCGGCGCCAGCCAGGGACTGGCGAGCCCGAGGATCGCCACGGTGATCAGGAAGGCCAGGCAGATCGCCCCCTGCGGGTGGGTCAGCAGCCGCCGCAGGACGGACCGTTTCCGGGCGTCCGGCCGCTCCTCCGGGCCGGTGGCCTCCACGGGAGGAGTCGCGGTCATCGTTTCCTCGCCTTCGGGTTGACGGCGTAGTTCGCCAGGTCGCCCAGCAGGTTGACCGTGAGGACGATGAGGACGGTCACCAGGACGCACCCCATGACGAGCGGCACATCGCCCTGCTGGGCCGAGCCGTTCGCGAGCTGCCCGAGCCCCGGGATCGCGAACACGTCCTCGACGAAGATCGCACCTCCGATGAGCGCGATCGTCTGCAGGCTCAACACGGTGAGCCCGGGACCGGCGGCATTGCGCAGAACGTGCCGGAACACGACCCGCGACTCGGGGATCCCCCGAGCGCGCAGCGTCCGGACGAAGTCCCGGGAGAGGGTGTCCAGGACCGCTCCCCGGAACTGCGAGGCCGCACTGGCGATCGACCCGATGAGCAGGGCGAGGACCGGGAGCGTCACGGACTCGATCCAGCCTGGCAGGCCGTCGCTCATGGGCACGTATCCGGTCGCTGGGAAGATCCGCATGGAGACGGCGAAGGCGAAGATGAGGACGATCGCGGTGATGAACGGTGGGACCGCCGCGCCCAGCACGGCCAGGAACTGGACGACCCGGTCGATCCACCCTCCGTACACGGCCGCGGCGACGCCGGCGAGAACGCTCACCACGAACGTCAGCAGCAGTGTCACGATGATCAGCGTGAGCGTCACGGGTGCACGCGTCGCCAGCGCGGACGTCACGGACTGCCCCGTGAAGAACGAGCTGCCGAGGTCGCCGGTGAGGACTCCGCCCAGCCAGTCGCCGTACTGGACGAGCAACGGCCGGTCGAGACCGAGCCGCACCATTTCCGCCTGGACCTCGGCATCGGTGGCCCGGACGCCCAGGACGCGCGCGCGATGCCCGGCCCGTTCCCGTACATCAGCGCGAAGGTCACGAAGCTGACGAGGAACAGCACCGCCACCGAGCGCCCGAGCTTCAGAAGCACAGAACCGAGCATCCGCGGCTCCAATCGTTCTTCGTCCCCCGTGCGTCTAGCGGAAGTCCCGGAGGAGCGGGTGGAGCGCCGCATAGTCCGTCGCCTTCTGCACGATGATGTCCGGGTTGTACGCATAGAACCCGTCGGGGTAGACCATCGGGACGAACCACGCCTGGTCGATGATGTAGCGGTTGATCTCCTGCTGGGCCTTGGCCGACTCCTGCTCACCCGTGGCCGTGGCGACCTGGTCGTACAGCTTCTCCACCGTCTTGTCGGGCTGGTGCATGACGTTCCAGATGCCGTCGGGAAGGACGTAGTCGTAGATGTCGAGCAGCGAGTCTCCGTAGTTGCCGAGCGGCCACAGGGGTATCGGGTACTTGCCGCTGAGCAGTTCGCTGATGGCGTTCGGCCCGGACAGCGTGACCTGCTTGACTTCGATGTTGAGCAGTCCCAGCTGCTGCTTCACCACCGGCATCAGGGTCTCGAGGCCCTGCCCCTGCATGACGGGGATCTCGACGCTGAACCCGTCGGCGTACCCGGCCTTCGCCATGAGCGCCTTCGCGGCCTCGACGTTGTAGGGGTAGGGGTCCTGCAGCCCCTCGATGTACGCGGCGCTGCCGGGCCGGAAGATCTGGAACGCAGGCTCGGCCCGCCCCTGGTACAGCTGCTGCGCCATGGCCTTCTTGTCGAACACCATGTTCATCGCGCGACGGACGTCGACGTTGCCCAGCGCGGGGACCTTTTTGCCGAGGTGGTCCGTCAGCAGCAGCCGGGTGGTCGCCCCGCGCAGTGTCTGCGTCTTCAGCCCGGCCGACTTGGCCTCGTTGTAGGTCGTGTTCTGGATGAGAGAGCCGTCGATCTGTCCTGTCCGCAGAGCGTTGACCACCGCCGACTCGCTCGTGAGCACCTTGATGACGAGCTTCTTGTACGGGTAGTTCTTCGCGTCCCAGTAGGACTCGTTCTTCGTGAACGCGTACACGGAGCCGCGAGTCGTGCCGGACTGGTCGAGCACGTAGGGGCCGGACCCGACGGGAGCGTTCTCCGTTTTCCCCGAGGCCAGGTACTTCGGGCTGGCGACCAGGAAGTCGCACAGGCGCAGGGACAGCAGCGGGTTCGGCTCCGCGATGTCGATCTTCACTGTTCGCTCGTCCGGCGTGCTGACCTCGAGACCGGCGAGACGGGCGCGCCGGCGGCGTTCTCCTTCGCGTAGTCGTAGGACTTCTTGACGGCCTCCGCGTTCACCGGGGTGCCGTCGGAGAACTTCATCCCGGCGCGCAGCTTGAACGTCCCGCCCGTGTTGTCCTTCTTGAACGTCCAGGATTCGGCGATGTCCGGCAGCGGTGCGCCGCCGGCGTCGCATTCGATCAGTGTGCTGTAGACGGCGTCGGCGGCCCAGCCCTGGTATCTGGGCTGGTCGGCCGGGTCCCAGCCCGGGATGTCCGCCGTCATCCCGAGGGTGAGGGTGCCCGTGCCTCCGGCATCCTCGGCCCCGCCCGAACCACAACCGCCCACCGCCGCCAGTGCGACCAGCGCCGTCGCCATCGCCAGCGCGGCGCGGGCGGGTCGTTGCCTGCTTCGCATTGTTGCTCCTTCGGACCCGAGTGACGCTCAGGGCGAGGACCTGCCCGACCAGCGCGGGAGCGTCCTTTCGGCGCGTCGAACTGTATGCCGATGACTATTGTGAAACGTTCTACACAGTCAGGATGACGATAGGTCGGACAGGTGAGATGTATAACGTTCTACGGAAGAACGTAGAGACTGGACCGCGAAGACGTCAAGAGCATGTCCGGAAACCGCGATGTAACGGTTCCGCAACGTCCCCGCCATGCGCTGGGACGACGGCGGCGCTACGACGGCGACGCGCTCGTGCTGCGGGGGATGAGGCGAGGCGCGACGATGTAGCGCACCGGCTCCCTGCGTCCGTCGATCCGTTCGAGGAGGAGCCTGGCGCTCTTCGAGCCGGTCAGGTGGCCCGACTGGTCGACCGTCGTCAGGGATATCCGGCCGATCGTCGCGATGTAGATGTTGTCGTACCCGACCACCGAAACGTCCTCCGGCACCCGGAGACCGAGTTCTTCCGCCGCCCGCAGCACGCCGAGCGCCGTAATGTCCGCGCCCGCGAAGACGGCGGTCGGCGGCGCGGGCCTGGAGAGCAACTCCAGGCCCGCGCGGTACCCGCCTTCCTCGGTGTAGGACGTCTCGGTGATATCGGGAACAAGGCCGTGCCGCTGCGCGGCCTGGACGTAGCCGTCGCACCGCGCGGTGTGGGAAAGGACGAAGGGCCTCTCCAACCCTCCCGACGAGAGACTCGTGAACGCGATGCGCCGGTGCCCGAGGTCCACGAGGTGTTTGACCACCAGCCGCGCACCCTCGTGATCATCGTCCACGACCGTGTCGTATCTGTCGGCCCCGCCATGTCTCGCGACCACGACCGTGGGCAGACGAGAGCCCAGCCGATCCAGATACGACTTATCCATCCAGGGGGCGATGAGGATGAGACCGTCGACCTGCCGGTCGACGAGCGCCTCGATGCTGCGCTTCTGACGCTCGGGCGACATTCCCCCGGCGACGAGGATCTCCTGGAAGGGGGTCGCGTCCAGCTCGTCGGTGATCCCCTCGACGATCTCCGGCTGGAAGGGCGACGACAGCTCCACGAGCATGACGCCGACGGTGTAGGAGCGACCCCGCATGGCGCGCGCGCCGGCATGCGGCCGGTACCCGAGGTGCTCGATGGCCGCGGTGACCTTCTTCCTCATCTGCGGGCTGACACCGTAGGCGTCGCGGAGCACCTTGGAGACCGCGGAGACCGAGACCTGCGCTTCCCTCGCGACATCCTGGATCGTCACGCGACGCCCGCCGGTGGACCGGGCCGTAAGCGCCCGGTCGGCCTCTGGCACAGTCGCCGCGTCCCCCTGGACGGCGTCGTCCCGGCCGCTCTCCTCATCGTCCACGCATTTCATCCTACAGGTGCGTAGAACGTTGCACTCGACGATCATTACACTATTGACGCCACCCGAGACTCCTCCATACACTTTCTGTAGAACGTTATACATACGGTCCGGCACGCGAGAACCGTCTGGATTCGCGCGCGAAGTTCCGAGCAACGCCTGCCTTTTGCACGCCTCGGTCCGGCCATCCTCAACGAGAAGTTTGGAGACCTGCATGGTCGTGGCCGTCGCTCCCAGCGCGCCCCGTTTCGAGCACCGCACCGACGCCTCGCCGGTTCTCGGCGTGAACGACAGCGCTCCCCGCCTGTCCTGGACGGTCCCCGAAGCGGCCCCGTCATACGAGCAGACCTCCTACGAAGTCGAGATCACCCGGGACGGGCGCAGCGACCGCTACCGCGTCGACAGCGTTGAGCAGGTGCTGGTCCCCTGGCCGGCGGAGCCGCTCGCGTCCCGCGATGCCGCCGCGGTCCGCATCCGGGTCGCCCACAAGGACGAGTGGAGCGGCTGGAGCGAGACTGCCGTGGTCGAGGCGGGACTACTCGACTCCGCGGACTGGACGGCGGACTTCGTGAGCCCCGCCCGCCTCGGCGGCATCAACATGCCCGCTCCGGTACTGCGCGGTTCGCTCATCGTCCCCGGCGAGGTCCGGAAAGCCCGCCTCTACGCCACAGCGCACGGTACGTACGTCCCCACGCTGAACGGACGGCGCGTCGGCGACGACGTTCTCGCACCGGGCTGGACGTCCTACCGGCACCGCCTGCGGTACCAGGTGTACGACGTCACGGACCTGGTGCACGACGGAGAGAACGCGTTGGAGGTCCTTCTGGGGAACGGGTGGTACCGGGGACGCCTCGGCTTTCACGGGCAGCGCGCCCTCTACGGGGACCGGCTGGCGCTGCTGGCGCAACTCGAGGTCACGACCACCGACGGGCGGGTGCACGTGCTGGCCACGGACGGTTCGTGGACCGCGCGCGAGAGCGAGGTCCTCGCCGACGACCTGTACGACGGCCAGCTGACCGACCTGCGCCGCCGCGGCGGCGGGTGGCGCCCGGCGACGGACCGGGTGGAGGTGGTGGGAGGCGACCGCGCTCGCCTGGTCGCTCCCCAGGGCCCGCCCGTTCGCGTCACCGACGTTCTCCCGGCGCGACGAGTGTGGACCTCTCCGACCGGCCGGACCCTGGTCGACTTCGGGCAGAACGTGGTCGGCTGGGTGCGATTGGAAGTCCGCGATCTGTCCCCCGGCGACGAGGTCGTCGTCCGCCACGCGGAGGTCCTGGAGGACGGCGAGCTCAGCACCCGGCCGCTGCGCTCGGCGCAGGCCACCGACACGTATTTCGTCGCGGGCGGGAAGGAGGAGGTCCTCGAGCCGTCGCTGACCTTCCACGGTTTCCGCTACGCGGAGGTGGACGGTGCGACGGGCTGCGCGCCGAGGATCTCGAGGCGGTCGTGATCGGGTCGGACCTGCGGCGCACGGGCTGGTTCTCGTCCTCGCACGAGCTGCTCGACCGTTTCCATGAGAACGTCGTGTGGGGCATGCGCGGCAACTTCGTGGACGTGCCCACCGACTGCCCGCAGCGCGACGAGCGGCTCGGCTGGACCGGCGACATCCAGGTGTTCGCGCCGACGGCGACGTTCCTCTTCGACTCGGCCGGTTTCCTCGGCTCCTGGCTGGCCGACCTCGCGGCAGAGCAGGAACCGGACGGTTCGGTGCCGTTCGTCGTGCCGGACGTGCTGCACGACCCGTCACCCGCGGCCGCGGCGTGGGGAGACGCCGCGACGCTCGTTCCCTGGGTGATGTACCAGCGCACGGGCGACCTCGGCGTGCTGGAACGCCAACTGCCGAGCATGCGGGGCTGGGTGGACAGGATGGAGGCGCTCGCCGGGCCAGAACGGTTGTGGTCGGGTGGCTGGCAGTTCGGCGACTGGCTCGACCCGCAGGCCCCGCCGGAGGCCCCCGGCCGCGCCAAGGCGGATCCCGACGTGGTCGCCACCGCGCATCTGGCCCGCTCGGCCGAAGTCGTGGCCGAGGCCGCGCGGGTCCTGGGCCGTCCCGGCGTCGCGGCCCGGTACGCCTCCCTGGCCGCCGAGGTCCGCGAAGCGTTCGCCCGCGCCTACGTCACCCCCGCGGGCCGGATCCTGTCGGACGCGCAGACCGTCTACGCCCTCGCGATCGAGTGGGCGCTGCTTCCCGGCGAGCGGCAGCGGGCGGCGGCGGGCCGGCGGCTGGCGGACCTCGTCCGCGGCAGCGGTTTCCGGATCGCCACCGGATTCGTGGGCACTCCTCTCGTCAGCGACGCACTGACCTCGACCGGCAACGTCGAGGTCGCCTACCGGCTGCTGCTGCAGACGAAATGTCCCTCGTGGCTGTATCCGGTGACCATGGGCGCGACCACGATCTGGGAGCGCTGGGACAGCATGCTCCCCGACGGGACGATCAATCCCGGCGAGATGACGTCCTTCAACCATTACGCGCTCGGCGCGGTCGCGGACTGGCTGCACCGCTGCGTCGCCGGTCTCGCCCCGGCCGCGCCCGGCTATCGCGAGATCCTCGTCAGGCCGTTGCCGAACGCCGCTCTCACCCGCGCCGCGGCACGGCACGTCACGCCGTACGGTGAGGCGGGCGTGGCCTGGGAGCGGGTGGACGGACGGTTCCGCCTGGACGTCCGCGTCCCGGTCGGGGCCACCGCCCGGGTGCACCTGCCGGGCGGCGACGAACCCGTGGTCGTCGGGCACGGAGTGCACGAATGGGACGTCGCCGTCCCGGACTCGCCCGAGAAACCGGCCCCGGCCACCGTCCGGGAGGTGCTCGACGACCCGGACATCTGGTCCGCGGTGGTCGCAGCGGCCGTCGCGGCGGGGCTGACCCCGGGGGGCGAGGCCCAGGCGGCCGAACGGCTCACCGCGTACTTCGACGCGCCGGTCGCCGGCCTCGTCCGCGCCCTCGCCCCGAATCACGCCGATCCCCTGGCGACGGCACTGCAGCGGAAGGTCGACGCGATCCTCGAGTCCCGCCGCCCCTGACACGATCGCGCCTGACGAAGAGCGGAGGGCACCGAGCATGTCCGAACTTCCCAATCCCCTGATTCCGGGCTTCAACCCGGACCCGAGCTGCGTCCTCGTCAACGGGACGTACTACCTGATCACGTCATCCTTCGAGTACCTGCCCGGCATCCCGATCCATCGCAGCACCGACTTCGTCGACTGGAAGCAGATCGGCAACGTCGTGACTCGGGAGGAACAGGTCGGCCTGGCTCGAACGCCTTCAGGCGCCGGGGTGTGGGCGCCGACGATCCGCCATCACGACGGCCTGTTCCACGTGATCGTCTCGATGGCGGCGAGCTCGCGGAGCTGTGTCGTGTTCACCGCGGCCGACCCCGCCGGTCCCTGGAGCGACGGGCTCTCCATCGCCGGGGTCAACGGCATCGATCCCGATCTCGCCTGGGACGAGGCGGGTGCGGCCTACGTGACCTGGAGCGACCTCAAGTTCGAAGGGACGGCGGTGGTCGCTCACCGGGGCATCCTGCAGTCCCGGGTCGATCTCACCTCTGGAACGCTCCTGGAAGTGCCCCGGCCGCTCTGGTCCGGTACCGGGCTGATCGCGCCCGAAGCGCCGCACCTCTACAAGCGCGACGGTCACTGGTACCTGCTCATCGCGGAGGGCGGGACGGGCTGGGCCCATGCGGTGAGCGTCGCGCGCGGCCCGACCATCGAGGGCCCGTTCGAGGGGGCACCGGGCAATCCCGTGCTGCGTCCTTCGGGCACGGGCAGCCCTGTCACCTGCGTCGGGCACGCCGACCTGGTCCGCGCCCCGGACGGGCGGGACGTGCTGGTCCTGCTCGCCACCCGAAAGGCGGGCGAACACTCTCCACTGGGGCGAGAGACGTTCGTGACCGGCCTGGAATGGATCGACGGATGGCCCATCCCGGCACCCGTCGTGCTCAACCCTCGTCCGGAAGACCTGGAAGAGCACTTTGACTTCGCGGATGGCTCCGCCCTCGCGGATCCCGGCTGGATCTCGGTGGGCCGAACGCCGCACGACGTCGCGTCCCTCGGCGAGAAACCCGGTTACCTCACCATCCGTGCCGAGCACGGTGGCCTCGACGCCTTCCGGCCGGATTTCGTCGGCCGCGCCAGCGCCACCACCGGAGCGTCTTCGAGACCGGCGTCGACGCGTCCGAGGGCAGGGGCGGCCTCGGCCTGCGCTACAACGAGGAGTTCACGATCACCCTGACCGCCGAGAGGGCTCCGTCCGGGAGCGGAACGCGGATCACGGCGGGCGCGAGCCTGCCCACGCTCGAACAGTCGTGGAGTGCCGAGGTCGGTGGCGACAAGGTGCTGCTGCGGATCGAGACCGACCTGCCGCGCGGAACTCCCCCATGGTCGTCATCGGGCGATCGCATCCGGCTGGTCGTCGCGGACGACACCGGCACCGAGCACCGGCTCGCCGAACTCGACGGGCGCTTCTGGTCGGTGGAGACGGCGGCGCCCTTCACCGGGCGGGTCACCGGCATGTTCGCCGAAAAGGGCGTCGTCCGCTTCGCGGAGTTCCGGTATCGCGGGACGGGCCGCTCGTGACGCTCGAAGCC
Source organism: Actinomadura sp. CNU-125 (assembly GCF_001942465.1). Taxonomy (GTDB): domain Bacteria; phylum Actinomycetota; class Actinomycetes; order Streptosporangiales; family Streptosporangiaceae; genus Spirillospora. The sequence goes on along the minus strand of NZ_MKJY01000133.1, from coordinate 47,371 downwards.
GTCGATCGGCGGTGATCCGGCATGCCTACCGCCGTCTACCGGGAACTCCTCCGCACACCGTCCGTTCCATGGCTCATCACGACGTCCATAGTCGGCCGTTTCAACCAGGGCATGACCGGCCTGGCCGTGCTGATGCTCACCACCGAGCACCAGTCCTACGCGGTGTACAGCGCGGTTTCTGCGGCCGGCGTGCTCGGGGGGTGCATCTCCGGACCGCTCCTCAGCCGGCTGGCCGACGTCCATGGGCACCGCCGGGTGCTCTCCCTCACCGCGATACTGCACGCGCTCGCGATGGGTTCGCTGGCGCTGGCACCGCCGGAGCCGCTGCTGCTCACCACGTTCTCGCTGCTCGCCGGGCTCTGCACACCACCCATGACGGCGTCGGTTCGGGCGGTGCTCCCCGCTCTCGCCGGTCCCGGCAGGCGCCGGAGCGTGTTCGCACTCGAATCGACACTCCAAGAACTGATCTTCGTCGCCGGTCCCCCGACCACGGCGGTCTTCGCCGCACTCGGGGGCCCCCGGCTCGCGGTCGTGGCGTGCGCCGTCCTCGTCCTCATCGGAACCCTGGGCTACGTACGCGACCGCAACGTGGACACCCGCGAGCAGGTGAACGCGCCCGCCAAGGGCGGGCGGGTGCTCCGGTCACCGGGTGTCCCGCGCCTGCTCGTGGCGGGCACCTTGCTGGTCGGCGCGCTGGGCGGCGAGGTCGTCGGAGTAGTGGCCATGGTGAGCGGTCCGCAGGCGTCGGCGAACGCCGGTTTCGTCCTCGCGTGCGGAAGCCTCGGCTCTCTCGTGGGCGGGTTCGTCTACGGTTCGCGCACCCGCCACCGGGCCCAGTTGCGCCACCTGATGCTCTTGGTCGCGGGCGGGCTGGCGATGCTGCTGCTCGCTCCCAACCCGGGTGTACTGACCGCTCTGCTGTTCTGCTGGGGGCTCACGGTCGCCCCGGCCATGTCCAGACTGTTCGAGCGGCTGTCGTCGGTGGCGCCGCACGAGTCCACCACCGTGGCGTTCGGCTGGATGAGCAGCGCGTTCGCCGTCGGCAGCGCCGCCGGATCCGCACTCAGCGGAATATTGGTGACCGCTTACGGCGGCCGAGCGCCGATCGTGGCCGCCTGTTGCCTCGCCGCTCTGGCTGCGCTGCTCTGCGAACCATGGCCGGGCCTCGGGGGACGGCGCGCCGCACCACCTCAAGACACCCGATCGTGAACGGCTCACCGATCCGTCGTCCGCAAGCACTCCGGTGGCTATCCCTCCGCTTCACAGAAAGACAACAACATCTCATGAAGTACAGCCGTGATTCACGCATCCAAGACATCCTCCGCAGCGCCGAAGGCCGAGCCGTGCTAGGGGAAGCGATGCCCGACGTGCTCGAAAATGCGCAAATCGAACTACTCCGCGTCATGCCGGTCGAGTGGGTAGCCGAACGCCATTCCGTCCTCCGAAACGAGGGTGGCAGGGCCGAACGGCTTTGGCGCGATCTCGCCTCGATCGACGTGGTCGCTCCACCGCAGGAGGCGGAGCCGGTTCCCGCGGCGCGACCGGACTACGAGGGTGAGGATGTCGCCGAGGGATCGGCGGTGGTGACCGTTCCGTCGCGGGCGTCGCGCTGGGCAGCAGTGGAGATCCGGCTCGACGGTCCCTCGCACGGCAACCCCTTCACCGACGTCGACCTCACGGCCAGGTTCAGTATCAACGGCGTGGAGAAGACCGCCGGCGGGTTCTACGACGGGGACGGGCAGTGGATCATCCGGTTCCTGCCCGAGGAGACGGGCACGCTGCACTTCACCACCACGTCGACGGCGCGGAGCCTGAACGGCATCTCCGGTGAGGTCGAAGTCGGCGAGGCCCTCGACGGGGAACATGGTCCGGTGCGCGTGGACGGCTTCCACTTCGTCCATGCCGACGGCGCTCGCCACCTGCCGCTGGGCACCACCGCCTACGCGTGGCTCCACCAGCCGCAGGACGTGCGGAAGGCGACCCTGCGCACGCTGAGCGAGGGGCCGTTCAGCAAGATCCGCATGACCGTCTTCCCGAAGTCGATGGTGTACAACTCCAACGACCCCGACCTGTATCCGTTTCCGCAGGCGACGATGGCGCCTTCGACCTCACCCGGTTCGACCCGCGTTTCTTCCAGCGCCTGGAGGATGCCGTCAGGCGGCTCGGAGCGCTGGGCATCGAGGCCGACATCATCCTTTTCCACCCCTATGACCGGTGGGGCTTCGCCGACATGGGGCCGACCGCGGACGACCGCTATCTCTCCTACGTTGTGCGCCGCCTCTGGGCGTTCCCCAACGTCTGGTGGTCGATGGCCAACGAGTACGACTTCGTCGCGTCCAAGACCGAGTCGGATTGGGAGCGGCTGGCGCAGGTCGTCGTCGGCAACGATCCCTGCGGTCACCTGTGCTCCATCCACAACGGCGTCGTCCCCTACGACCATTCGAAGGAGTGGATCACCCACGTCAGCGTGCAGGGCGCCGCGGAGCGCATCGAGGAGTGGCGCCGGACCTGGAAGAAGCCCGTCGTCCTGGACGAATGCGGGTACGAAGGCAACATCGAGTACGGCTGGGGGAACATCACCGGCCAAGAGTTGACCAGGCGCTTCTGGGAAGGGGCCGTCCGCGGCGGATACGTCGGGCACGGCGAGACCTACCACCGCGACGACGAGCGGCTCTGGTGGGCCAAGGGCGGCGAACTCACCGGCGACTCGCCGGAACGCATCGCCTTCCTGCGACGCGTCGTCGAAGAAGGCTCGGGAGTCCTCGAACCGACCGGCCTGGGCATTGACGGGCTGGCGGCGAAGGGAGCGGACGGGAGCGACCTGCTCTACTTCGGAATCGCTCGTCCATTGTTCAGCACCCTGTCGCTGAGTGAAGGCAGGTACCGGGTCGACGTGATCGACACCTGGAACATGACCATCGACTCTCGCGAGGAGGTCTGCCGGGAGGGCACGCTTCGCGTCGCTCTCCCCGGGCGGGAGTACATCGCGCTCCGCGTCACCGCCCACTGACCGCGAAAGCGGCGGAACGAACTCTCCGGAGCAAGCAGGGGCGGCGGACCGACCCGCACCTCGCCGGCGCGCTTCAGGCCGCGTCCGGTCCGGCAGCACAGCACGTCCAGCGCGCCAGGGAGAGGAGATCGACCATGCCCGAGGACAGCCACCGCAACGCCGACCTGCCCGACGACGTCCGAGCCGAACTTCTGCTGCGGGAGATGACTCTCGAAGAGAAATGCGGCCAGCTCAGCTCCGTCTTCCCGTGGGCGCTGGTCCAGGCGGACGGCTCCGCCGCGACGGGCGCGGAGGAAACACTCCGACACCCGCCGGGACACATCGCCGCCCTTTACCTCGACGATCCCGCGCAGCAGGCGCGGCTGATCGGCCGGCTCCAGCGGCAGTTCGTGACGCGGACCAGGCTCGGCGTCCCGGCGCTGGTGCACGGCGAGGCGGTCAACGGACTCCTCGCCGGCGGCCACATGATCTTCCCGACCCCCACGGGGCTCGCGGCGACCTGGAGTCCCGAACTCGTCGAGGAGATGACGGACCTGATCCGGCGGCAGATGCGCCGCGTCGGCGTTCTGCAGGCACTGTCGCCCGTGCTGGACGTGGCGTTCGACCCGAGGTGGGGACGTGTCCACGAGACCTATGGCGAGGACCCGTACCTCACCGCCGCGTTCGGAGTCGCCTTCACCCGGGGCCTTCAGGGAGAGGACCTACGCGAAGGCGTCATCGCCACGGCCAAGCACTTCCTCGGTTACGCCCTGGGCGCGGGAGGCGTCAACCAGTCGGCGTACGAGGGCGGCGCGCGGCGAACCCGCGACCTGTTCGCCTACCCGTTCGAGGCCGCGATCCGGCTCGCCGGTCTGCGGTCGGTCATGAACGCCTACGGTGACGTCGACGGCGTTCCGGCCGGCGTCTCCCACGAGGTGCTGACACGGCTGCTGCGAGAGATCCTCGGATTCGACGGCTTCGTGTCGTCGGACTACGCGACCCTTGAGCAGGTGGTGACGCGGCAGAAGGCGGCGTCCGGGCCCGGCGAGGTGGCGCGGCTGGCGATCACCGCGGGGATGGACGTGGAGCTGCCGACCCCGTACGCCTACGGCGATGTCCTCGCCGAGCAGGTGCAGCTCGGCAACGTGAACGTCCAAGACGTCGACGTCTGCGTCCGACGCGTGCTCAAGGCCAAGTTCGAACTGGGACTGTTCGAAAATCCCTACCCGGCCGAACGCATCGACCTGACCGCGGCGGCCACCGACGGCAAGGCGCTGTCAGAGCGGCTCGCACGGCGGTCGGTCGTGCTGGTCGAGAACGACGGGATCCTCCCGCTGGCCTCGCGGACGCCGTACGGGGCTCTGAACGTCGCCGTGATCGGACCGCACGCGCAGCCCGCCAACCTGCAGTTCCCGGCTTACACCTACCCGGCTTGGCGCGAGGCGTCCCTCCGGATGATGGAAGGCGAGGTCGGCACCATGGTCGGGGCCGAGCGGCCCCAACTCGCGTGGCTCAAAGAACTGGTTCCGCACGTGGACCCCGAGACGTTCGTCCGCGACCGGTACGGCGCCCGTGGCCTCGCCGAGGAGATCGCCGAATTCGCCCGCTGCGTCCGGTCCGAGCAGGGAAGCGGTCTGACCCGGCCGCTCGGTGCGGACACGCTCGAGCGAGCCGTGGCCGCCGCGCGCGAATCCGACGTCGTCGTGCTCGCTCTCGGCGGCGCGAGCATGTGGTTCAACGGGGAACGCACCGAGGGCGAGGGCAGCGACTCGGCCGACATCTCGCTCCCCGCGGCGCAGACGGCCCTGGCCGAGGCGGTGGCGGCCACCGGGAAGCCCATCGTCGCCGTGCTCGTCCAAGGGCGCGCCTACGCGCTCCCAGAGGTGATCAAGAACGCGTCCGCCATCGTGGTGGCCGCCTACGGCGGACCTTTCGGCACCAAGGCCATCGCCGACGTGCTGTTCGGTGCCACGAACCCGAGCGGGAAACTCCCCTACGGCATTCCCCGCCACAGCGGGCAGATCCCGGTGTACCACCACCAGCACGCCGGCACCGGCTTCCGCAACCCGCTGCCCCCGGACACCGACCACCACTACCTCGACATGGAGGCCACGCCGCTGTACCCGTTCGGGCACGGCCTGAGCTACACCGGCTTCACACTCGGTGACCTGTCGGCCGACGCGGAGGTCGACACCGGCGGAGCAGCCGAGATCAGCGTGACCGTCCGCAACGACGGCCCCGTCGACGGCGCCACCGTCGTGCAGTTGTACGTCCGGGTCGACGCCTTCGGCGTCACCCGGCCGGCACAGCAGCTCGCGGGCTTCTGCCGGGTCGACCTGCCGCAGAACGAATCCCGCCGGGTCACTTTCACAGTCGCGGCCGCACAGCTCGGGCACACGGGTCTCGCGCGCGACTTCACGGTCGAGCCTGCGGCCGTCGAATTCTTCGTCGGCCTCAACTCCGACGACCGGTGCCTCACCGGCTCGTTCACGCTGACCGGTGATGCGCGCGTGCTCACGAGCGCGGACCGGTCCTTTCTCTCCGAAGCGGAGATCGACCTAGTCCAAGGGGGGATGTCACCCGGGCATGAGTGAGTGCCCGGTCACCCGCTCGTGAGAAGCGACTTGGCGGTATCGGCGTCGGTGATGAGGACGTTGATCCAGGCACCGCGCGCCGCACCCCGTATCGCGGCGATCTTGGACGCGCCTCCGGCGACGCCGATCCGCCGATCGACCGCTCGTAGCCGCTCGGGGTCGATCCCGATGATGCGGTCCTCGAAATCGGCATTGACGGGCCGCCCGTCGGCGTCGAAGTAACGGGTACAGACGTCCCCGACGGCGCCGAGTTCTTCGAGCCTGCGCTTGTCCTGCGAGGTGATCGCGTTGCCTGACCGGCGCAGCAGCGGGGACGGCTCCAGGGTGCCAATACCGACCAGGGCGAGGGTCAGCCGTGACCACGCCTGCATGACCTCGGCGACGTCCGGTTCCTTCGACAGCAGGTCGCGCAGTTCGCGGCTGTGCACGAGCGCGGCGCTGGGCGCGAACACCGGCCGCGCCCCGGTGAGTTCGGCGAGCCGGCTCGTGAGCCGGGTGGCGTGCAGCTGGACCTCGGGACTGCCCGACCCGCCGACGATCTGGACGACCTCGCGCGCGACCGAGTTCGTCTTCGCGGGCATGACGTTGACGGATTCCAGCAGGGTGGCGCTCCAAGAGGAGATGCCTATGACGTCGCCTCCCTTGAGGGTGGCATCGAGGTAGGTGGCGGTGGCGGACGCGAGTGCGGGGATGACCTCGGGGCCGACGCCGCCCGCGTCGGCGACGACGGCGTCGCGCAGACCGTACTCCTCGATCAGAGCGTCTTCGAGCTCCGCGTGCACGCCCTCGGGAGACACGACCACCGTGCGGACGACGGCCCGGTCGGCGGCCTCTTTGAGCAGGCGGGAAACCCGCGCCTGGGACATGTTGAGCCGCTCGGCGATCTCCGGTTGCCGTAGCCCTCGCTCGTGGTACATGCGCGCCACCTTGACCAGCAGACGCAGATGGTCGGTGCTGGGCGTCGATGCGATCACCACGGATTCAGCTCCTCGTACACGGCGCTGCGGTGCCGAGCGCCCGCTGGCGATGGTAGACGCAGCACGCGTGCGAGGGCGAAGCCGCCACGGGCATCACGCTCGTCCGGGGCGGGACCGGACCTCTCAGGCCGGTGTACCAAGTTCCCGGGCGGCGCGGAGACGCCGCCGCCACCGGGCCACCGCTCGAGCGCGCTCCTCCTCGCTCCACGACGGGCCGAACACCTCGAGGCCGCGGTCCGCCCGTGCCTCCAGATCCGGGATCGTCCACCAGCCCAGCACCAATCCCGCGAGGTCGCCGACACCCCCTGCGGACAGCTGATGATGTCGTGTGCGCGCGACCTCGATGCCCCGGAGGTCGGACTGCAACCGCAGCAGGGCGGTACTGCGGGCCAGCCCGCCGTCGGCCATGACCCGCCGCAGGCCGGGGACCGCGGCGAGGACGTCGTCGACCTGGTGAGCGACCGATTCCAGGGCGGCGCGCGCGAGCTGCGCGCGACCGGTGCCGTAGTCGAACCCGGCCAGGATTGGTACCGCACGCGCGTCCCACCAGGCGCGCCGAGCCCGCCGAACGCGGGAACGAACGCCACGTCGCCCGACTCGGCCTGCGCCGCCATGTCCACGATCTGTTCCGTGGAGACACCGAGCAGTTCGGCCAGCCACGTCAGAGTGCGCCCGCTGGAGCGAATGTTGGCCTCGTTCGCGTACGCTGCCCCCTCGATCGACCAGGCGATGGTGTCGCAGAGCGTCCCGCCCGGCCGGGGGGCGTCGGTGACGCTCATGACGGACGAGCCGGTGCCGTAGGTGACCTTGACGACTCCGCGCCGCCATCCGGCGTGCGCGAACAGCGCGGCGTGAGAGTCGCCCAGCACCGCCAGTACCGGCACGCCCGGGGACAACGGAGCCAGGTCGCCGACCTCGCCGAACGGCCCCGTAGAGGAGACGACGTCCGGCAGCGCCTCCCTGGGAACGTTGAACAGTTCCAGGAGTTCGGCGTCCCAATCGCCGCTGCGCAGATTCAGCAGCTGAGTGCGGGAGGCGTTGCCGATCTCGGTGACGAAGGCGCCTGTCAGCCGGGCGAGCAGCCATGCGTCCACGGTGCCGAGCCGCAGGTCGCCGCGCCTGGAACGAATCCGGGCAGGGTCGTGCTCGTCCAGCAGGGCCGCCATCTTCAGCGCGGAGAACATCGTGTCGAGGGGCAGCCCGGTCCGTTGCCGGACGAGATCGGCATGGCCTTCGTCGGCCAGTTCGGCCGCTCGCGCGGCGCCGCGCCGGTCCTGCCAGCCGACCAGTGGGGCGACCGGCCGGCCGGTCGCGGCCTCCCACAGCACCACCGACTCACGCTGGGTGCTCAGCCCGATTCCCGCGACCGAAGCGGGGTCGATACCGTCCATGCAGGCGGCGACGGCGGCATGGACGCTGCCGAGCACTTCCCCGGCGTCCTGCTCCACCAGTCCGGGCCCCGGATGGCGGGCGCCCACCTGGACGCCCGACTGAGCGGCGACGGCTCCGTCCGAGTCCACGAGCAGCGCCTTGGTGGAACCGGTGCCCTGGTCGATCGCCAGCACGAACGGTCCCATCAGGTCCGTCCCAGCGCCTCGCGCGCGGCCGCGGCGATCCCGGCCGCGTTGAGCCCGAAGTGGTCGAGCAGGAACGCCGCGCCACCCGTCGGTGCGAACTCGGGTACCCCCAGCATGCGCACCGGTAGGGGGCGATGCTCCGCGACGACCTTGGCGACGGCGGCGCCCAGCCCGCCGGAGAGCAGCCCCTCCTCCGCCGTGACGATCGCCCCGGTCTCCTCGGCCGCGGCGAGTGTCTCGCCCACGTCCAGCGGCTGGACGAACGTCATGTTGACCACGCGGGCCGCCAAGCCGTCCCGGCTCAGCAGTGCCGCCGCCTCGAGGGCACGCGAGACCATCGTCCCGATCGCAATCAGGGTGACGTCACCGCCATCGCGCAAGCGCACCGCCCTTCCCTCCTGGAAGGGGGTGCCGACGGGTGTGACCTCGGGAACCTTGAACCGCGGGATCCTCAGGTAGGAGGGGCTTCCGCATCCGGCCGCCCACCGGACGGCGTCCCGGGTCTGCCGGGGATCGGCGGGCACGACGATCCGCAGGCCCGGGATGGCCCGCATCCAGGCCAGGTCCTCGATGGCGTGATGGGTTGGGCCGAGGGCGCCGTACGCCATCCCTGGGCTCTGCCCGCACAGGACGACGTGCCGGTCGCTGTAGACGACGTCGGCCTTGATCTGCTCCAGGGCGCGCCCGGTGAGGAACGGCGCGGCGGCCGATGCGAACGGGACGAACCCGGCGTTGGCCAGGCCCGCGGCGACGCCCACCATGTCCTGCTCGGCGATGCCGACGTTGACGAGCCGACCGGGGAACTCCTCCCGGAACTTCGCCAGGTTGCTGGATCCCACGGAGTCGTTGCAGACGGCCACGATGCGCTCGTCCGCCCGTGCCAGGGCCGCGAGCTCGTCGGCGAAGTCGGCGCGGCAGTCGAAGGTGGGCGCCTGTTCCGCCACGGCGGTCATCCGGCCAGCTCCGCGAGAGCCAACCGGACCTGCTCGTCGGTGGGCACCTTGTGGTGCCACTCAGCGCGATCCTCCATGAACGACACTCCCTTGCCCTTGGTCGTGTTGGCCACGACGGCGACCGGGCGGCCGCTCGTCGACGGTTCCAGTGCCTGCTTGATCGCCGCGTGGTCGTGCCCGTCGATGACGCGGGTCTCCCAGCCGAAGCTCTCCCACTTGGCGTCCAAGGGGTCCAGTGCCTTGGTGTCCTCGGTGCGGGCGCCCTGCTGCAGCCGGTTGCGGTCGACCACGGCCGTGAGATCTGCCAGACCGTGGTGGGCGGCCGTCATCGCCGCCTCCCAATTACTGCCCTCCTGCATCTCCCCGTCGCCGAGCACCACGATCGTGCGCCAGGTCTCGCCGCGCAGCTTCGCTCCCAGCGCGCACCCGGTGGCGACCGGGAACCCGTGGCCGAGAGGCCCGGTGTTGGTCTCCACGCCCGGGACCTTCACCCGGTTGGGGTGCCCGTTCAGCGGCGACAGTGGTGCCATGAACTCGCTCAGCCGCTTGCGCGGAAAAAAGCCGCAAGATGCGAGCGTGGCGTACAGGGCAGCCGCGCAGTGACCCTTGCTTAGCACGAACCGGTCGCGCGACGCGCTGGACGGATCGCGCGGATCGAGCCGTAGGACGGACCACATCGCGGTCACCAGCAGGTCCGTCACCGAAAGGTCACCGCCGACGTGCCCCATCCGGGCCGCCTGAATGGTGGTGAGCACGTCACGGCGGATCCGCTTGGCGATGCCCGCCAGTTCCGGGGCGGCCTGTGCCGGTGTCGCCGACCGCAGCCGTGCGCTGCACTCCGCGTAGGCCAGAGCGGCCGCATCGTCCGGACGCAGTGGAGTTTCCAGCGCCATCACTCGTCCTCGCTTTCCGCGAGAGCCCGGAACAATGCGCGCTTCGCGATCCGCTGGGCCCTGAGGGCGTCCTGCGCGGCCTGCGCCTCGGCGAGTTCCCCGCGGTCGAGGTAACCCAGTGCCCGATGGAACGCCCGCATCGTGCGGATCCCCGTGCGCGCCGCCTCGACCGGATCCTCGCGGAAAGGGAACTGGTCGAGCTGCCACACCCCGTCCCAGCCGGCATCGTGCAAAGCGAAGAAGAACTCGAACGTCTCCAGCAGATGCACCGACCCGACGACCATGTCGTCGTCCCACCCGCGGAAGTTGTCGTTGACGTCGATCGCGAACAGCCTGTTCCGAGCGATCGCCATCCGCGCCGACTCGGCAGGCGTCTCGCCCCCAAACAGCGAGTGGCCGAAGTCCAAGAGCACCCCCACGTTGCCGACGCCCATGTCGTCGATCGCCAGCAATGTGCGCGCGACGGAGGAGAGCACCATCCGGTTGCGCGGTTCACGCGGCTTGTACTCGATCGCGAACCGCAGGTCGGGAAACGCCAGTGCCAACTCCCGGACAGCGCTCACCGACATGTCCCATAGGTCGGCGTAATCGGCCTGGAACGGGTAGTCGTACCCGTCCTGCCCGGGCCACAGCTTCACGTAGTCCGACCCCGAGCTCGCGTCCGGCCTCCGCGGAAGCGGCGACCAGGTCGATGGCGGCGCGCCGCACCTGCGGATCGGGGTTGGTGAAACCTCCTTTGGCGAACACGCCGGTGTAGATCTCCGGCGTGACGGCGATGGCACGCAGGTCCCGCGCCGCGAGCGCCTCCTCGACCTCCACCGTCCGAATCCCGCCTGGCGGGAACGGCCAGTTGAGGTCGACGGCCGAAAGTCCCTCGACCTGCCCGGCGAGCTCGATGGCGTCCAGCACCGTCCTGGCCGGACCGTAGCCGTCCGTGGCATACCGGTCGACATAGCTCGCGAAGTGCCAGATCCCCGCTCCGAACACCGGATCCCGCGTATTGTGAATTTCTATGCGGTCACGATCAGACATGCATTGGAAGGTAAGGGAGTGGCAACCCGGCCGTCAAGGATCAACCTGGACACATCACGCCCACCCCCGCGGGCCGTTCGCAACGCCCGCCGCACCGTGGCCGGAGTCAGGACGGTTCGAGGGACGCGAACGCTTCGTCGAGTGCGGCGTCGAAGTCGAGGGCGCCGTCCGAGTCGGTCCACGCGTCGGTGGCGGCATCCAGGCACCCCAGCGCGGCGGCGGCCAAGGCGGCGGTGGCGAGATGAGAACGCCCTGGGGCGCGGCCCAGCAGCACCGAGGTGAGGGCGTCTCGCCATGAGCGCCGGTGCTGCCATTGGGCTCCGCCGAGCGAGGCGTCGCTTTTGAGCAGCTTGGTGAGATTGAGCGCGGCGGTGTCGTCCTGGTTCTGGGTCTCGGTGATGAGATCCATCGCGCGCCGCAGCGCCTGCCAGTCGTCTTCGGCGGCGGGACGGGCTCCCAGCCGTTCGGCGAGGTCCTCCCCAATGGCCGACAGACCGACCAGGACCGCGTTCTCCTTGGAGCCGAGATAGCGCAGGTACGTGCTGCGGGAGACGCCCGCGGCGGACGCCAGCTCGTGCAGGGTGACGCCGTCGAAGCCGTGCCGCATCACCTCCTGGAGGGTGACGTGCGCCAAGCGGGTCCGGATGGCGTCGTGCGCGATCTCGCGGGTGGACAAGGCGGCCATGGCCCTCATGCTAGTTGAACTCCGGATTCAAAGTCGGAACTGGTGTGCTAAAAATGAAACTCCAGTTCCAACACAGGGAGTGAGCATGACTCAGGTCGAAGGCACGCTGGACGGCAAGATCGCGATCGTGACTGGGGCGGGCCAGGGCCTCGGCAGGGCGATCGCGGTCGAGATGGCGAAGGCGGGCGCACGGGTGGCGGTCGTGGACCTCAACCCCTCTACCGCGGAGAGCGTCGCCGCCGAACTCTCCGAGTACGGCGAGCCCGGTCTCGCGATCACGTGCGATGTCGGCGACAGAGGTCAGGTGAAGTCGGTCGTCGAGCGGACCGTCGCCGAATGGGGCGGCATCGACATCGTCGTCAACAACGCGCAGAACCTCCGTGTGGTCCAGATGCCCTTCATCGAGACCGATGAGGAGCTCCTGCGGCGCCACCTGAACAGCGGGCTGTTCGGCACTTACTACTTCCTCCAGGAGTCCTACGAGCACCTCAAGTCGGGCCGGGGATCGGTGATCAACATCGGTTCGGGCGCCGGGGTGGCCGGGCTGAAGGATCACTTCGCCTACGCCGCGACCAAGGAGGCGATCAGGGCGACGACGCGGGTGGTGGCCCGGGAATGGGGCCCCGACGGGATCAGAGTCAACACGATCTGCCCGGCGGCCTACGACACCCCCTCCATGAACGAGTTCCTGTCGAAGGCCACCGACGAGATGAAGGGCTACATGACCGGCCAGATCCCCCTCGGACGCTTCGGTGGCGCCGACGAGGTGGCCACGGTCGCGGTGTTCCTGGCCGGGAACGCCTCCTCCTACATGACCGGGCACACACTCATGGTCGACGGCGGCTCCAACATGGACGCCGGTCGCTGAGCCCGCCCGGCGGGTCCGGCCGTCCACGGGCGAACCCCGCCGCGCGACCGGGTCGACAACCAGAACGGAGACCGAACATGAGGCTCGAGAGCGGCCAGGTGGCCGTCGTAACGGGTGCCGCCAGAGGCATCGGGCTCGCCCTGGCCGAGGCGTTCGCCACCCGCGGCATGCGGGTGGTCCTGTCGGATCTGCGCACCGAGGAGGTGACCGCCGGTGCGAGCCGGGTGGCGGACGGCCACGGGGTCGAGACGCTCGCGGTCACCACCGACGTCCGCGCCCCGACGCCGTCGAAGCCCTCGCTTAAGCGACCTTATCCAACTCCGACAGACCCGCCAGCGACGGTAGCCTCGGGTCCGCATGCAGGCGTTTCGGCCTGCATGGCGGGATCGATACGACGGCGGTTGCCCGACTATGCGCCAACCGGGATGCGGTACGGCGCACCGATCGGGGTGCCGGTGGGCCATGTGCTGTCGGTGCGTGTCGCCCCGCCGATATGAACCCCCATGGACGCCTACACGGTCGCGCTTGCCCTGCCGCGCGGCGCTATGGGGCTCCGACTGTGAACGAGCCGGTGATAGTCAGGGTGCCGCTGGAGGGTGTGGGGCGTTCCCCTGTGTGTGGGGTCCCCCAGGGGGCACCTCCACCGGACCAGCGGAGCCACCTCGCTGACCAGCACAGGCACCACGAAACCAGGCGGGTACTCAGTCCAACTGAGTCCCGCCCGTTCTCACTGTCTAGCAGTGCTCACGAGAGAGCCTCTCGCGGGTGGGCGTCCTAGGCGTCGGCCTCCAGCTCAGCGGTGCTTTCGCGGTGCTTTGCGACCAGGGCGCGCAGTTCGTCGGGCGTCGGCCAAGGGGAAGCCCGATGGATCATCCGATGGCAGTTCGCGCATAGTAGGGCCAGATCCTGCAGGCGCGTCTTGGTCTCGCCGGAGACATGGAGCGGGACTACGTGATGGCACTCGATGTAATCGGCCCCGCGAGGGCCGTAGGTCCGTTCGAAATCGAAGCTGCAGACCTCACAGGCGAGGTCTCCGTGTTGCTTACGTGCCTGCTCAATCCGCTTCTTGCGGAGCTTCGGGTCACGCTCCCGCACGAAGTGCTTGCGAAGCAGAAGGCTCCCATCGGGCGCGCTGACGTCCTCGTCGACCACGGCATCAGGCCAAGCGACGTCGAAGAGGCCCCTGATTTGACTCCCGTTCGGATCAGCGCTGCAGAAGCGTGCATCCTCGCTGGGTCATCAAGGAACGCTTGCAAGACTTCCAAGTCCAGGACGCCGCCATTGGTTGGTTTGCCCTGGTAGTCGGGGTGCCGTGTGGCGATGTCCGAGGTCTTGTGCGCTACTCCGTTGGGGTTGCGGAACTTCTCTCCGCGTGCGGCGAGCGGATGGATTGGCAACCGCTGGAGAAGGTCGGAAAGCTCAAGTACGCGTTCGTCATTCGGCAGGAGCCGGCGCCAGCCGTTGGAAGCGACCAAATCGCAGGCGAGGACAAGTTCGTCCCATTCCCACGGCGGGTTGCGCGTGGTGCGTACCTCGAAGCCGAGCCGCTTGAGCGCCCGAACCGCGTGTTTCGCGCCACCGGAGAAGTCTCCCGCCGTGAGCGCGGTCCCGGTGGCGTACCGGTGCGCGACGCCCGCGATCGCCTTGGAGTCGTAGAAGCCCTCTTCGTGTACGAGGAGGTACTGGCGTGCTTCTCCGAAGCCGTAGCGGCTCAGGAACCGATCACGACCGAGTTCTCGGTACTCGGCAATTGCCCTGAGTACATCCACACGGGAGATCTCTGCCAGCGCCATGGCGCCGAGCGTATGCCATGGACACCGCGTACGCGGGAGGCGCCCGATCGGATTCGGGCGCTCCTTGCAAGCCGTCTTCTTGGTCCCTCTCGATGTGGTTGCCTCGGCTGAGTTGCCCGGGGGCTTGGACACATCCGTCGGCGAAACTTCGCTGGTCGGCGCCGCGACGTCGATCGTCGGATGTCCGCACGCTGCCTCAGCTCGAACTCCAGGCGCGTGAATAGGCCTGCGCTCGTTGTAACGCTTCGGCTACCAGGTCGGGCGAGTTCACGCCGGGGTGGTGCCCGGGTCACTTCGATGTCGGAAGTGCGCATCGGGGAGACGCGGCCCGATTTGGGAGATTGACGCCTGGCCGATTGCTCCGCCGGGTGGCCGAAATGCTGGGCGTCGGGACAGTAAACCGTGGGTGGGCGTGGGCCGTCTCCTCTGTGAAGCCGATTGCCCAGGGAGGTCGTGCACATGACTCGACGCGATTGGCGCCTGCGCGGCGCGACACTCACTACGGTCGTTGTCGTGGCGGCCGGTCTCGTCGCGGTTCCGGCGCAGGCGGCTCCGCGCGTTTCCGCGCTGCCCGGTGACTTCGACGGGGACGGTCACCGCGACCTCGCGCTCGGCAGTCCGTCCGGCACCGCGGGCGGCGCCCGGGGGGCGGGGTTCGTCACCGTGGTCTACGGTGGCGCGTCCGGTCCGGACGCCGCGGACCGGCAGGTCATCACGCAGGAAAGCGCCGGCGTTCCGGGTGCCTCGCAGGAGTGGGACCGGTTCGGCGCCTCGCTCGCCTCGGCCGACTTCGACCTCGACGGCTACGCCGACCTCGCCGTCGTCGCGGCTGGGGAGGATTCCGGCGGCGCGCCCCTCGAAGGCGGTCGCATCACGGTTGTTTATGGTGGTGTGAACGGTTTGTCGTCCCGGGCGGTTGCGTTCGGGAGGACGTCGGCAGCGTCACCGTCAGCGCGGGCGACGTCGACCACGATGGCGCGCCCGACCTGGTCTCCGGTGGCCGCGGCTCGTTCACCGTGTACGGCGGCCTGGCCTCGGGCGACCTCACCGGAGAGACCACCGTCGTTGGTTCGGGCGAAGGCGAGACCGTCCGGGTGTCCACCACCGCCGCGGACCTCACCGGCGACGGCTACGCCGACTTCGCGATCGCTTTCACGTGGTCGCCGATCGACGGTGACGACTACTGGCTGCGGCTGAACGTTTATCGGGGCTCGGCGTCCGGACTTTCCGGCTCCCCGGCGTTCACCACGTCCGACCTCGCGGTGCGCTCGCTGGCGGCGGGCGATGTCGACGGCGACGGCAGGGACGACTTGGTCGCGGGCGTCGAGTCGCTGGGCGGCGAGATCCGGGTGTTCCCCGGGACCGCGTCCGGCGTCGGCCCCGCCACCGTGATCGACCAGGACACCGACGGTGTCCCCGGCACGCAGAGCCCGGCGACTCCTTCGGCGCGTCCGTCGCGACCGGCGACGTCAACGGCGACGGCAGGGCGGACATCGCCGTCGGCGCCCCCGAACGAGGACATCGGCACCGTACGCGACGCCGGCGCGGCGACCGTCCTGTACGGGGTCGACGCGCAGCAACTCGGCCAGAAGAGCGCGGGGGTGCCCGGGACGGCGGAGGCGGGCGACCTGTTCGGTTCCCAGGTCTCGCTGGCCGAGCTCAACAGCGATGGCAACGCCGACCTGACCGTCGGGTCTCGCGGCGAGGACGGCTCGGAGGGGGCGCTGGTCCTGCTGAACGGCGGCGCGTCCGGCGTGACGACGGCGGGGAGCAGGGCGTTCGGCGCCGGTACCCTCGGCGTGCAGGGGCGCTCCGCGGAGATCGGCGGAGTCGTCCTGCCCTGATCAGCGCGTCCGGGCTGCGCCGGTCGGCAGCAGGCAGACCATTACGTCTGTTTGCTCACGCAGTGCTTCCGCGAGCAGCAGGCTCCACGGGTCGTGCGTTGACTCGACGAACGGGATCAGGACGACGATCGACCGGTCGTCTCGCGCCGAGGTCCTGTTCGTGTAGTCCACGATGGGGCGGATCCTCGCCTCGTGGGGGCTGGTGAGCGCTTCCAGCGGTACGCCCGGATCCCAGCGGTTCCACTGGTCGCGCAGTGTCCGGGCGCGGTGCTCGTCGGAGCAGACGATGACCGCTACGGCGTCGCCCAGACCGAGGGCGGTGCTCAGTGCGGGGCCGGTCATGGCACCGACCTCTTCCATGGGGACGAGGACCAGCTTTCCGGTGCGGTCGGGGGACGGGACGGGCCGTGGGGAGGTGCCCCAGGTCCAGTTCCGTCCTGATCCGGTCGTAGTGGCGGCGGATCCGGCTGAACAGGAGCATCAGCAGGGGTATCACGACGACGACCGCCCAGGCGCCCTCGTCGAACTTGCTGATGAGCAGTACGAGTGTGGCGATCCCGGTGAGGACCGCCCCGGTCCCGTTGATCAGCACGGTGCCCGCCCAGTTCGGCGGGCGCAGTCGTGTCCAGTGCAGGACGAGCCCCGTCTGGCTGATCGTGAACCCGGTGAAGACGCCGACGGCGAACAGCGGGAGGAGACGGTGCGTGCGGGCGTCGACCGCGACGAGCAGTGCGGCGGCGGCGACCGCGACGGCGAGGACGCCGTACCGGTGGACGGGGCGTTCCCCGCGGAGCGCGAACAGGTGCGGCAACCGGTGGTCCTTGGCGAGCAGGCTGAGCAGGACCGGGAGGCCGCCGAAGCTGGTGTTGGCGGCGAGGATCAGGGCGAGCGCGATGATGAGGCTCGCCGCCTGGTAGAGCCAGCTCGTGCCGAGGGATCCGGCCGTGAGCTGGGCGAGGATCGTCACGTCCGCGCGGGGGAGGACGTGGTCGCGCCGGATCAGCAGGGCGATGCCGATCAGCATCAGGGCCAGGAGTCCGCCGAGCATGAGTTCGGTGCGTTGCGCGTGGGCGACGCGTGGTTTGCGGAACATCGGCACGCCGTTGGCGATGGCCTCCACGCCCGTCAGCGCGGTGCAGCCGGCGGAGAACGCTTTGAGGATCAGCAGCACGCCGATCGTCTCATGCGCGTGGACGGCCATCTCGGTGCCCACCGTCGCGGCTGGACGGGCCCTGATCAGCCCGACCGCGACGATGCCGAGGACGGTCACGATGAAGAGCACGGTCGGGGCCATCAGGAAGCGGGCGCTGTCGGCGATTCCGTACAGGTTCACGGCGGTCAGGACGAGGAGGACCGCCAGCGAGGTCTCCAGCAGGTAGGGCAGCAGCGCCGGAAAGGCCGAGGCCAGGGTGGCCGCGCCGGCCGCGAGGCTGACCGCCACCGTGAGGACGTAGTCGATGATGAGCGCGGCGGCGGCCAGGGTTCCCACCCGGGGGCCGATGTCGTCCTTCGCCACCGCGTAGGACGCGCCGCCGTCCGGATGCACGGCGATCACCTGCCGGTACGACACCACCAGGACGGCCAGCAGGCCGACGATGACCAGGACGACGGGCAGGGTGAGGCGCACGCTGGAGGCGCCGGCGGCGACCAGGGCCAGGGCGACCGCCTCGGGCCCGTAGGCGACCGAGCTCAGGGCGTCCAGGGAGAGCGCGACCAGGCCCTGGAAGCTCGTCAGGCGGCTTCGGTCGCCTTCACCGTGGCGCAGTTGGAGCCTCGGCCGACGGGACGTCGCGAGCGGGCCGTGCGCGGGCACGATCGCGCGTCCCGGAGGGAGGACTCGCCCACCGGGGCGTTCAGACCTCGACAAACCGCCCCTTCCCGGATGGTCCTGGAACGTTCCTCCCCCGGAGCGGTTCCGGCTCGCCCGGGGCGGCTCAATGATTCGGCAAGGAGATCGTTTCGGCGTCCGCCCGTACCGCGGTGATCAGCTCGTTGACGTCGTCGACCAGGGCGGCGAGGATGTGGCGGGTCGTGGCGAGGGAGCGCAGTTGCGCGTCCGGGAGCGGCGACTCGATCCGCGCGTCCAGGGCCGCGAACTGGCCGGTCAGGTCGAGCCGGACGGACGCGGCCTCGATGCCGTCGGCGACGCGGTCCAGGATCCGGGCGACGGGGTCGTCGCCGCCCGCGTTCTCCTCCGCGACGTCCACCACCGCGATCAGGCGGTCCCGGACGTGCACGGACGTGCGGATGATCGTGTTCAGCCGGTCGATCCGGGCGGTGTCGGGGGACGGCTCGTTCTCCAGCCTTTCCCGCAGGTCCGTGGCGCCTTCGATGGCCGCCTTCGAGGCGGCGAGCCGGTCGGGCGAGGCGAGAGGTCTGGCCGTCCACCACGGACGCGACCATGCGGGACAGTTCGGCGTTCGCCGACAGCAGTTCGGCGGTCCGGGCCGGGATCTGCTGTTCGGCGCCCCTCGGCCACAGCACCCGGGCGCCCACCACCGCGATCGCGCCGCCCGCCGCGACCAGGACGACGCGTTCCAGCGCCGCGTCCCAGTCGGACAGGTGGGTGAGGTCCATGAGCATCATGATCAGCGGTGTGCTGCAGACCGACCAGTAGAGGAAGCTGACCGGCCGGAGCGCGAACCCCACACCGGCGAACAGCGTCATGATCAGGGCGATGTGCAGCGGCTCGGGGGGCAGCGCCAGCAGGACGGCCGCGATGGCGCTGCCGATCACGCCGCCGCCGACGCGTTGCCCGACCCGCGTCATCGTCCGCCCGTAGGTGTCGCGGAGGCTGAGCAGGACGGTCACCGGCAGCCACTGCCCGTGTTCGAGCCGCAGGCCCGTGGAGATCGTCATCGCCGCGGTGACCAGGACGGCGACCCGTGCGGCGTGCCGGAACAGCGGCGACCGGTCCCGCACCGCGCGCGCGACCACGGCCGCGTCGCCCGCGGCCGGACGACGGGACGGAGCCGCGGCCGTCGGGTGCGCGGACCCGGCGGCACGTCCTGGGCACGGCGGGCCGATCGCAGGATGCTGTCGAGCCGGTCGATCGACCGGCTGATCTGTGCGGTGATCGCCGCGGTGATCCGGTCTCCCCCGCTCCCCGTTCCGGGCGGCGTCGTGTCGGCGTCGGTGTCGCCCGGCGAGCGCGCGCGGACGGCGAGTCCGGCGATCGCCGCGCGGGCGGCGGATCGCCAGGCGTCCCCGGACGGGTAGCCGCGGGAGTTCAACGCCTCGATCTGCGTGTGCAGGCCGACCGTTTTCCGGATCGTTCGGTAGTAGACGTCGATGAGCTGCTGTGGCCGGGTGGCGAGCTGCTCGCCGTCCTCGCCGGCCTGGTAGAGGCGGCAGGTGGTGGCGGCGTCCTGCACGGCGGCGACCGCACGCCCGTGCCGCCGGTCCCACTGGACGTCCGGCCGGGAGCGGGGCTCCACCTCGGCGGCCGTGGCGTCCAGCAGCGCGGCGATCGCGCGGGCCGCCCGCGTCAGCGCCCCGTCCAGCGGACGCAGCCGCCGTGCGGGCCACGGGATCAGCAGGAGCAGGCCGAGCCAGAGCCCGCCCGCGCCCATGAGCAGGAGGTTCTCCAGCGGGTGGCCGGGCGGCGGGCGGATCGCGGTGAGCACCACGGCCATCACCGCGGTCGGCCTCATCCAGGACACCGAAACGGCGGCCGGGACGACCGCCGCGATCGCCGCGACCGCCGCCCAGCGGTGGCCCGCCAGCAGCCCGCCGAGGGCGCCGCCCGCGGCGATCACGATGATGGAGAGGGCCAGCGACCTGGCGCGGGCGCTGTAGGGGCCGCTCGGTGCGGTGAAGGCGAGCAGGAACGCGCCGATGGCGGCGAGCGTCCCCTGGTCGAGCCGCCGGAAGTGGACGCCGAGGAGCAGCGGCAGCGCGATCCCGAGGGCGGCGGCGAGCCCGTAGTACGGCGCGGCCTGTTCCTTGATCCGGGTGAGCGTCCTGTTCAAGGCCCGCCGATCCGGCCGTTCTGTTTCGCGGCCGTCCGTCCGGCGATCACCGGTGGTACCTGCCGACGGCGTTTCCGGAGAACCGGTTCATGGTCTAAAACCTCGGTGCTCGTCCGTTACCGTGCGGGGCCGTCAGGTGAGGTGGTCGAGAAGGGTGTAGAGGGCCAGGAAGACCCCGAAGCCCAGGAGGACGCTGCCGGCGGCGTTGATCGCCGCTTTGGTGTATTTCCCGTCCTGGATCAGGTGGACGGTGTCCAGTTCGAAGGTGCTGAACGTGGTGAGGGCGCCGCACAGGCCCGTGCCGAGGAGCGCTTCGACGTTCGTCCCGGTGCCGGCTCCGTGGAGGGCGCCGAGGAAGGCCGCGCCGAGGATGTTCACGGAGAGGGTGCCCCACGGGAACGATTTGCCCGCGAACGACTTGACGTAGCCGTCGATGACGTAGCGGACCGGCGCGCCCGCGGCACCGCCGACGAGGGCGAGGATCGCCGCGACGAGGGTCATCGGTTCCTCCTCGGGATGCGGCGGCCGAGGACGAGGCCGACGGCGATCGCGGCCCAGCCGAGGAGGACGCTGGCGACCGCGTAGCCGATGCCCAGGGGCGTGTGTCCCGATTGGGTGAGGTTGTGGATGTCGTCGATCAGGTGCGAGAAGGTCGTGAAGCCGCCCAGGTAGCCCGTCACCGCCAGCGGACGCGCCCACGGGTGCGGCCTGCCGCGGAGGAGGTAGCTGGTCAGGACGCCCATGGCGAGGCAGCCGAGCATGTTGACGGTGAACGTGTTCCACGGGAAGCCGGTCTTCTCGGTGGGGATCGCCTCGCCGAGGAGGTATCGCGCGAGGGCGCCGAGCGCGCCGCCCATCGCGACCTCGGCGATGACCCGCGGTTTCAGTCCCGGGGGCGGCGGTTTGCCCGCGTGCGGGTGGAGCGCGGCGGCTTCCGCGTGTTCGCGGTGGCCCAGGCGCCCCTCCAGCACCGGCTTCATCGCAGCGTCTCGCGGACGGCTTCGCAGGTGCGAAGGTACGCGGCCTCCACTTCGGGCGACCGGTCGCCGAGGATGCGGGCCCACGCGCCGCAGTCGTCGGGCAGCAGGCTCGCGCCGCCGTGCAGGCCCGTGGCTGCGATCGTGTCGTGCATGGCGTCGGCCGTCTCGCGGGCCCGTGGCGTCAGCACGTAGAGGGACGCCGTCACCCCGAAGTCGTCCATCGTCGCGGGCCCGGCGGGCGAGTGCTCGGACGGGACGAGCCGGAGCGGGTCCGCGAACAGGGTCCGGCCGTCCGGGTCGCGTACCTCCAGGTCGGTGCAGTAGACGGTGTACGCGTGGCGTTCGCCCCGGGCCAACCGGCCGATCATCAGTTTCTCTCCGATGACGACCGTCGCTTCGGGGTCGGCGATGACGTCCATGTGCTGGTAGAAGCGCGATCCCCCGAAGGGGATGGTGGTCTCGGGCAGGTACTCGACGTAGCTGTTGCGGGCGGCGCGCAGTTCGACGGTCTGCGTGGCGTAGTCGTGCTCCATCCGGTAGAGCCGCGTGGCGGTCTGGGTGGTGAAGTGCACGGCGGTGTCCGGGCCGCAGTCGAGTTCGATGCGGTAGCGGTCCCCTTGGAGGATCCCGCCGCCGGACGACATGAAGAGCACGTGCGGCATGTGCGGGCGGTCGGGGTCCGGGTAGAGCGGGCGGGTGGTGTGCAGGGGCGCCTTCTGGACGTGGCGGGTCAGTTCCGTGCGGCCGCCGACGTGGGCGAAGCCGAGTTCGAGGACGCCGACCTTGCCGGGCGCGCCGACCGGGAGCGTGTCGGGCACGGCGGCGTGCCTGCTGACGGTGCCGGGTGTGAGCCCGTCGGCGGGCACGGCGGCGTGCCTGCTGACGGTGCCGGGTGTGAGCCCGTCGGTGGGCACGGCGGCGTTCCTGGTGACGGTGCCGGACGTCAGACCGTCGGTGAGCACAGTGCCTCCCGGCGGTCCAGGACGAAGTCGGCGACGTCGGTGATGCCGGTTCCGGCGAGGCAGTCGGTCAGGATGACCGGACGGTCGCCGCGGACGGCGCGCGCGTCCCGTTCCATGACCGTGAGGTCGGTGCGGACGTAGCGGGCGATGTCGATCTTGTTGATGATCAGCAGGTCGGAGTCGGTGGTGCCGGGGCCGCGCTTGCGCGGCATCTTCTCGCCCTCGGCGGTGTCGAGGACGAACACGTAGACGTCGGCCAGGGCAGGGCTGAAGGTGAGCGTGAGGTTGTCGCCGCCGCTCTCGAACAGCAGGACGTCGATGTCGGGGAACCGGTCGAGCATCTCGGCGGCGGCCGCGAGGTTCATCGTGGGGTCGTCGCGGACGGCCGTGTGCGGGCATGCGCCGGTCTCGACCCCGGCGACGCGGTCGGCGTCGAGGGTTCCGGCGAGGGTGCGGCGGACGTGCTCGGCGTCCTCCTGCGTGTAGATGTCGTTGGTGATGACGCCGGGGCGGTGGCCGCGGGCGACCAGGACGGGGACGAGCGCCTCGATGAGCGCGGTCTTGCCCGACCCGACGGGGCCGCCGATGCCGATCTTGTACACGTGCTGCGGTTCCATGTGCGTCCTTTCAGGTGATGAACAGCCGGGCCTCGGCGCGCTCGTGGGCGGCGGAGACGGCGTCCGCCGCGGGCGTCGAGGTGTGCAGGTCCCGCGGGTCCGTCGCGGCCAGCGCCGTCTCGGTGGCGCGGGCGACGTCGGGCCGGATCTCCCGCAGGAGCCCTTGGGCCCGCCGGAAGTCGACGCGGCCGAGCCGGACGGTCGCCGCGGTGCAGCTCGCGGCGAAGGCGAACAGGTCGCAGGCGACGGCGTCCCGGACGGGCGTGCCGAGGCCCGCGTGGACGGCCCCCACGACGACGGCGTGGTTGCCGGGCGTCGCGCGGTCCGCGACGAGTCCGGCGAGCCGTGCCGCGGGGGCCGATTCGAACGCGGGGCCGGCGATGTCGAGCACCTGCCGTCCGGTGCGCGCCGACGCCGTCCGCTGCTCGCGGTTCAGCTTGATCGCGTGCAGCCTGCGGTCGACCTCGATCAGCCGGTCCCAGTCGCCGTCGGTCACGGCGCGGTGGGCGAGGGCGAGCGCGGCGGCGTCGCCGGTGCCCGCGGCGCGGACGAGGTCGCGCAGCAGCGCGGGCAGGTCCGGCTCGCCGGACTGGAAGTGGCCCTCCAGCCCGTGCGACAGCGTGTAGAGCCGCTGGGGAAGCCGGAGTCGGTGAGCTGGAGCTGAGCGAGCAGCGGCATGGGCGTCATGCGATGTAGTACAGACGGTTCAGCGGGAGCTTCCGGGCCGGTTCGATGGTGGCGGGCTCGCCGTCCACGGTGACCCGGTAGGTCTCGGGGTCCACGACGATCTCGGCGAGCGTCGAGTTGCGGATCATGTGCCGCTTGTCGACGGTCCGGCACTGCCGGACGGGCCGGATCAGCCGTTCGAGGCCGAGCTTTCGCGGGACGTCCGCCGCGATCGCCGCGTCCGACATGAACGTCACGCAGGTCTCGCGCAGCGCCCGGCCGAAGCAGCCGTAGGTGGGCCGCAGGTAGACGGGCTGCGGGGTGGGCAGCGAGGCGTTCGGGTCGCCCATCTGCGCCCAGCTGATCATGCCGCCCTTGACGACCATGAACGGCTTCACGGCGAACGAGTGGATCGGCCACAGCACGATGTCGGCGAGCTTGCCGTCCTCCAGGGAGCCGATGGTGTCGGCCATCCCGCTGGCGCGGGCCGGGTTGATGGTGAGCTTGGCCAGGTAGCGCAGCACCCGGTTGTTGTCGTTGCGCGAGGAGTCCTCGGGCAGCGCACCGCGCTTGTCCTTGCAGTGGTGGGCGATCTGGAACGCCCGGGTGACCGATTCGCCGACGCGTCCCATGGCCTGCGAGTCGGACCCGATGATGCTGATGACGCCGAGGTCGTGCAGGACGGTCTCGGCGGCGATCGTCTCGGCGCGGACGCGGCTCTCGGCGAAGGAGAGGTCCTCGGGGACGTCGTAGCTGAGGTGGTGGCAGACCATGGTCATGTCGAGCAGCTCGTCCGCCGAGTTCGCGGTGTACGGCAGCGTCGGGTTCGTGGACGCGGGCAGCGCGTTCGGCTCCGAGGTGATGCGCAGGATGTCGGGCGCGTGGCCGCCGCCCGCGCCTTCGGAGTGGTAGGTGTGGATGGCGCGGCCGTTGATGGCGTCGATGGTGTCCTCGACGAACCCGGCCTCGTTCAGCGTGTCGGTGTGGATGGTGACCTGGACGTCGTGGTCGTCGGCGACGCGGAGCGCGCAGTCGATCGCGGCGGGGGTCGAGCCCCAGTCCTCGTGCACCTTCAGCCCGGCGGCGCCCGCGCGGAGCTGCTCGTCCAGCGGGCCCGGCAGGCTGTTGTTGCCCTTGCCGTAGACCGCGATGTTGATCGGGATGTCCTCGTACGCCTGGAGGATGCGGGAGATGTTCCACGGTCCGGGCGTGCAGGTGGTGCCGCGGGTGCCGTCGGCGGGGCCGGTGCCGCCGCCGACCAGCGTGGTGATGCCGTTGCTCAGCGCGTACTGCGCCTGCTGCGGGGCGATGAAGTGGACGTGCGTGTCGATCGCGCCCGCGGTGGCGATGAGGTTCTCCCCGGAGATCACCTCGGTGCCGGCGCCGATGATCAGCCGCCGGTCCACCCCGTTCTGGGTGTGCAGGTTGCCGGACTTGCCGATTCCGGCGATCTTCCCGTCCTTGATCCCGATGTCGCCCTTGACGACGCCCAGCACCGGATCGATGATCACGGCGTTGGTGATGACGGTGTCGAGCGCGGTGGTGGCGTTGCGCGAGGCGGGGTCGGCCGACATGCCGTCCCGGGCCGTCTTGCCGCCGCCGTACTGGGATTCGTCGCCGTAGTGGCCCTCGGTGTGGTCCTTCTCCACTTCCACGATGAGGTTGGTGTCGCCGAGGTGGAAGCGGTCGCCCACGGTGGGGCCGTACATGCTCGCGTACTGCTCGCGAGAGATCGTCGTCATCGGGGTTCAGCCCTTCTTCGACCGGGATCCGCCGGCCGAGCCCTTCGACCGCTTCTTCTTGGTGGCGGAGGCGTCCTCCTCGGACGTCTCCAGGTAGCCGCGGGACCGCATCCGGTGCAGTGCCCTGGCCTTGGCGGCGGCGGACCGGATGCTCCCGTCGAGCAGGCCGCCGAACCCGACGATGCGCATCCCGCCGCCGTACTCGACGAGCCGCACCTCCTTGGTGTCGCCCGCCTCGAACCGGACGGCGGTGCCGGCGGGAATGTCGAGCCGCATCCCGAACGCCTTCTCCCGGTCGAATTTCAGCGCCCGGTTGACCTCGAAGAAGTGGAAGTGCGATCCGATCTGCACGGCGCGGTCGCCGGTGTTGTGCACGGTCAGGGTCTCTCTGCGCTGCCCGGCGTTGAGCTCGATGGAGCCCCGTCCGAACATGTACACGTCATCGGCCATGAGCGGCCGCCTCCTTCAGGGTGTTCTCCGTCGTTCGTGGAAACGGGTCGTGCGGAGGTTCCGCGGACTCGTGGTGGTGGTGATGGGCGTGGTCGTGGTGATGGTGGTGGTGCCCGGACGCCGCGACGCCGAGGCCGTCGTCGCCGTCGCGGCGCCACCGCTGCTCGGCCTCGGCGGCGCGGCGCCGGACGAGCGCGGCGAGCGCCGCCGGGCCCGATCGGCGGCCCGGCGGTCCGGACGTCCGGACGGTCCGGCGGCGGGACGACCGGGGCGAGCGCGGCGGGCACGAGCACGACGTCGCGGGTGCGCCCAGCCGGCGGCAGCGGTCCACGCCCGCGTCGATCCCCGGCTCGCCGTCGCCGAACGCGACCTCGATCCACGGGGCGCGCAGGTGCCGCCAGACGAGCCGCGCGACCTTGCACAGTTCGGCGTCGTCCTCGGGGGCGCCGCGGGCGCACCAGGAGCACCGCGCGGTCCGTGCCGCCGCGCAGCGCCCGCGTCACGGCATCGCGGAGCCAGCCGACCAGGTGCGTCGTGGTGCCGCCGCGCGCGAGGAGCAGGTCGCCGCGGGCGGGACGGTCACTTGCCGCCGCCGACGGGATCGTGGCAGGAGACCAGCTTGGTCCCGTCGTCGAACGCGGCCTCGACCTGGATCAGCTTCAGCATCCCGCGCACACCGGGGAGCACGTCGTCCGGGCCGACGACCTGCTTGCCCAGCTTCATGCAGTCGGCGACCGTCTTGCCGTCGCGGGCCGCCTCCACGATGGCGGAGCTGATCAGCGCCACCGTCTCGCCGTAGTTGAGCTTCAGGCCGCGCTTGCGGCGCCGCTCGGCCATCTCCGAGACGGTGAAGATGAGCAGCTTGTCGATCTCTCGTGGTGACAGGTTCATCGGAGTCCTCTCTGGACGCGCGGGCCGGTGCTCTAGCCGGCCCGCCGTAGCCTCGACATGAGCGGGACGGCCGCCAGGAACACCCAGGTGACCAGCACGAACGGCCAGGTCAGGGTGTGGCCGCCGACCGTGTTGAACAGGTCGGTGATGCCGGCGGTCAGCGCGGCGGCGGTCGCCGCCCCGATCGCCGCGAAGACGACGCCCGTCCGGCTCAGGGCGACGAAGGTGCCGGTCAGCGCGATTCCGGTCAGCACGGCGTTGTAGCCGTACAGTCCGGCGCCGAGGTCGGCGGCCTGCGCGCCGAGCCACCAGCCGACCAGCAGGCCGATCAGGCTCGACACGGCCGCCGCCGCGGCGACGAGCCGGCTCGCCACCGCGAGGCCGATCAGGAAGATCAGGCCGACGTACCAGTCGTCCTGGAAGAACACCTGCCCGACCCCGTTGAAGAAGCCCTGCCAGAAGTCGTGCCAGGACATCGCGGTGCCGGGGTCGGTAGCCGAGGGCGGGGCGGTGTTGCGGTGGTCGGCCCACACCCGGTCGAAGGACGGTGCGCCGATCACCATCACCAGCGTGACGACGCAGAACGGCGCGGTGAACGTCGGCAGGTCGTACGGGTCGAGAACGGTCCGCATCGCCGCGGTGAGGATGCTCGTCGCGACGGCGGAGCCGATGACCAGGGCGACCGTCATCCAGTTCACGCCGAGGTAGAGCACCAGGCCGACGCCGACGAGCGTCCCGCAGAACCCTTCGAGGCCGAGCGTGATCCGGTCGCGGTCGACGCCGAGCAGCGACGCGGTCACGGTGCCCGTGATCGTGCCGAGCAGCCCGAAGACGCCGAACTCCCAGCCGCCGACGAACAGCGCGATGATGAAGATGAGGCCCGTCCAGTAATTGGACTGGAAGTCCACCTGGGCGACCCCGCGAGGGATCGTGAGGACGGCTTCCCGCGGGCGCTCGTGCGCCCCGGGGCCTCCCGTGCCCGATCCGTCGGACGGCGATGACGACACGGACACTCCCCTTGCGAACGAACTGACACGAACTGACACGAGTCGATTACTCTGAGTGATCTTCGTCGTCCGCGCGCATCTGTTCGTGCGATGACGACATGGGCGCTCTTCCCGGCCGTTCGCCGCCCAAATGGGAATTCCGTCAACAGTTGTCCAAGTAAGGACCGAGCGCCGTTGGTCTTCTCCCCGGCCGGACGGGTCAGCCCCAGCTCTCGGCGCCCGTTCGCGCGCGGCGGCGAAACTGGCGGCGGCGATGGTCAGGAGCAGCGCGGACGCCGTCCACAGGGGCGCGTGCGTCGCGAGGTGCCTGATGCACAGCGTGCCGGTCAACGCCCCCAGCAGCAGCGCCACGATCGACAGGCCCTTGCGCACGGCCTGCTTGCGGGGCTGCCCGCGGT
The DNA here is from genome assembly GCF_001942465.1 of Actinomadura sp. CNU-125. GTDB lineage: Bacteria > Actinomycetota > Actinomycetes > Streptosporangiales > Streptosporangiaceae > Spirillospora. The sequence continues at coordinate 19,482 of NZ_MKJY01000133.1, read as the reverse complement.
CGGCGACGAGCGAGGTCAGCGCGGTGGTGATGACGATCGTCCGGAATCCGGGGACGTCGACGCGCCGCACGATCGCGAACTGCCAGCCCATCGACGCCGCCAGCAGCGGGATCAGCGCCCGGCGTTCGAGCGCGGGGGTGTGGCCCAGGATCGTCATGATCAGGGCCGCGGCGACGAAGGCGCACGCCTGGACGGCGGCGCCCGCGGACAGCAGGTGGCCGCGGTGCCTGAGCCGCGCGAGCTTCGGCCGTCCGCCGAACGCGGCCCCGACGCAGAAGAAGACGATCGCGACGGTCGTCGCCACGAACGTGCCCGTCGCCTCTTCCCTGCCGCCGAGCCGGAAACCGAGGAAGATGACGTTCCCGGTCACGTTCGCCACGAAGACGTTGCCGAACTCCAGGTAGCTGACGGCGTCGACCAGTCCGGTGATGCCGGTCAGGACGATGAGGAGCGCGGGCAGCGGCCCGTGGTCGCGCGCTTCGGGCATCGGCCGTCACTCCTCGACGAAGGCGGCGTCCGTTCCTCTGGCCTGCTCCTCGGGGGTCATGCGCATCCGGAACAACCGGTCGATGATCTTGCCGATGACGAACGTGACGATGAACGCGTACGCCCCGACGGCGAGCACCGCGACCGCCTGCTTGCCGAGGACGGACGCCGGGCCGCCGTAGAAGAGGCCGGCCGTGCCCTGCCGGTCCCAGCCGGTGGCCAGGAACCCGAGCGCGAGCACGCCGACGATGCCGCCCGCGCCGTGGATGCCGACGACGTCCAGCGTGTCGTCGTAACCGGCGACGAGCTTCATCTCGACCGCGTACGTGCACACCGCCGCGGCGACGATACCGATGGCGAACGCGCCCCAGACGCCGACGAACGCGCACGACGGGGTGATGGCGACCAGCCCGGCGAGCGCGCCGCTGGACGAGCCGAGCCGGGTGAAGTGCCGGGTGCGGAGCCATTCCAGCAGCCGCCAGGTCAGCATCCCGGAACAGCCCGCGATCATGGTGCTGACGAAGGCGCGGGCCGCGACCGCCCCGTCGCCCAGGGCCGAGCCCGCGTTGAAGCCGAACCAGCCGAACCAGAGCAGCCCGAGGCCGAGCATGACGAACGGGATGTTGCCCGGCCGCGGCCCCTCGCCGCGCCGGAACGCGACCCCGCGCCCCAGCACCAGCGCCATCGCGAGGCCCGAGATGCCCGAGTTGAGTTCGACGACGAGGCCGCCCGCGAAGTCCATCACGCCCCATTTGTTGATCCAGCCGGACGGCGAGAAGACCCAGTGCGCGATGGGCAGATAGACGAGCGTCACCCACACGCAGACGAACAGGATCCACGGGCCGAACCGCGCCCGTCCCGCGATGGACCCGCTGATCAGGGCGACCGTGATGATCGCGAACGTGAGCTGGAAGCACGCGTAGATCTGCTCCGGGATCTTCCCCTGGAGGGTGTCGGGGGTGACGTTGCCGAACCGCCAGTCGCCCCAGCCGATGAGCCCGGCGCCGCCCGCGTCCTTGCCGAACGCGATGCCGTACCCGTAGAGGAACCACAGGACGGTCACCAGGCTGATGCAGATGAAGCTCATGTAGAGCATCGTCAGCATGTTCTTGGAGCGGACCATCCCGCCGTAGAAGAAGGCGAGCCCGGGTGTCATGAGGAGCACCATCGCGGTGCTCACCAGGAGCCAGGCGGAGTCGCCGGTGTTCAATCCCGTGGGCATTCCAGACCATCCTCATTTTTCGACTTGGGCGCCGGTCCGCCCGCACGCTGGCAATTCCCTCGATCGCGCAGTGATCGCAGGTCGCGGGGCAAACGTCGCCCTTCGAAATCTTGAGCGCCGGTTGGCGTCCCGCCGCGGCGACCGGGTCCGCGGATCCGAAAAGTCCCGGGTTTTCGTTATCGCCGCCCTCCTCCCTGGTCTCCGTCTTGATCCGTAGATGGAAGGGACGTGGCATCGATGAGGGACCAGGACGGGCGCGGCGGCTCGGAGCGGACCGTCGTGTGGACGGCCGTCGGTGCGGCCGGGCTGCTCGTGACGGGCGCGATCGCCGGAACGCTCGTCGGCGTGTTCCGCGACGACCCGGGCGGGCGGCTCGCCGGGAACGAGTCGGCGCCGACGCCCGCGCGACCGCGACGCGGTCGGCCGGGGCCGCTTCGCCGGAGCCGTCCGCGACGCCGTCGCCGACGAAGGCGACACCGGAACCGAAGGCGACGGAGACGCGCGAGCCCGTCCAGCGGGACTCGCGTCCGCCGGTGCGGAAACCGGAGCCGACGCCGACCCCGGAGAAGGCGGCGCCGAAGCGGACGGCTCCGGCGGGCGGGACGGTCGCGGCGCAGGTGGTGGCGCTCGTGAACGACGCGCGCGCCGACAACGGGTGCGAGCCGGTGCGGAGCAACGCGAAGCTGGCGCAGGCCGCGCAGGGGCATTCGGCGGACATGGCCGCGCGGGGCTACTTCGACCACACCGCCCCGGACGGGGACGGCCCGGGCGACCGGATCACGGCGGCGGGATACCGCTGGACGGCCTACGGCGAGAACATCGCGAAGGGGCAGTCGAGCCCGGAGAGCGTGATGCGGTCGTGGATGAACAGCCCCGGGCATCGGGCGAACATCCTCAACTGCAAGTTCGACGAGATCGGGGTCGGTGTCGTCAAGGCGGGCGGGCCGTACTGGACGCAGGCGTTCGGGTCGCGCTGATCGCCGCGCTCACCGCGGTCACCTTGCTCACCTCGGCGTCGCGAACACCTGCGTCCACCAGGGCCCGCCGGGGCCGCGCGCCACGGCCACGCCGATCTGCTCGTAGCCGCAGTTGACGATGTTGGCGCGGTGCCCCGGGCTGTCCATCCAGGACGCGACGACGCTCCCGGGGGTCGGCTGTCCCTGGGCGATGTTCTCGCCGTAGGCCGACCAGCGGAAGCCGGCGGCGGTGATCCGGTCCCCCGGACCGGCGCCGCCGGCCCCCCGATGGTCGAGGACGCGGCGTGCCGCCATGTCGGACGAGTGCTCGCGCGCGGCCTCGTGCAGTGCGGGCGAGACGCGCAGCGCGCCGCAGCCCGCGCGGGCGCGTTCGGCGTTGACCAGCCGGACGACCTGCTGTTCGACCGTCGCCGCCGATCGGGTGGGCGTGGGCCGGTCGAGGCGGTCCTTCGCGGGCGTCGTCTCCGCGACGGGCGTCCGCGACGGCGCCGACGACGTGCTCTGCACGGGCGGAGCGGGGTCGAGCGCGGGGGCCGTCCGGTCGGGCGGGTCGTCGAGCGTCCAGACGACCACGGCCACCGCGACGGCGACGGCAGCACTCCCGGCCGCCCGCCGCGCCCCACCGTCCCGCCCGTCCGCCCTGGGCGGACGCGGTCGCGGCGAGGCCCGCCACCAGGTCGGGGTCGGGCGACGGCGGCGGGACCATGACGAGGCCCGCGAGGAGGGCTTCGGGCGGTAGGAGTCGCGGCTCGCGCTCCCCGCAGGCGGCGCAGTCGCGGACGTGGCGCGCGATGCGCTTGCGCCACAGCGGGGACGGGCGCCCGTCCCAGCGGTCGAGGACGAGCGCGTCGAGCGCGTCGCAGCGCGGCGCCGACAGTGCGCGGACGACCGCGCGGCACGTGGTGAGCTGGGCTTTCATCCGCTGCACCCGGACGGCGGCGTGCGCGGCGGACACGCCGAGGCCGTCGGCGAGCTCGCGCCGCGCGAGGTGGCCCGACGCCTCCAGCCACCACAGGGCCAGGACGTCGCGTTCGCCGGGGTCGAGCCAGCGGGTCGCCTCGGCGACCTCGCGGCGCTGCCCGGCGAGTTCGAGCCTGAGGACGGCCGTTTCCGCGAAGTCGGGGGCGGGTTCGGCCAGCCGCGCCAGCGCGTCCGGGTCGACGGGGGCGCGGCGGCGGAGCGTCGCCCACCGGGTGCGCACCTGGTTCATGGCGATGGAGACGAGCCAGGAGCGGAAGCTCGCGGGCTCGCGGAGCCCGGCGAGGTTGTTCAGCGCGCGCAGCAGCGACTCCTGCACGACGTCGTCCACGTCGGCGTGGCCGTCCAGGGCCCAGCCGACGACGTTGTAGAGGAGCGGCAGATGCCCGGCGACCAGTTCGTCCCTGGCCGCGTGGTCACCGTCCTGCGCCGCCCGCACCAGCGGGGCCACGTCCACGTCCTTCTGCACGGGCGTCACCGTCCTTCCGAGAGCTCCCTGGGAGACGTCCCGCAGCGCGGCGGATAACACGAAATGCCGATGATCGACGGATCGTCGGCCCGGACGTAGCATGCCAAATGCGACGACGAGCTTGGAGGCAAGCGTGACCGCTCCCGCCGGCATCGACCTGTCCAAGGGCCGCTTCTGGGCGGCTCCCCCGGACGAGCGCGCGGCGCGTTCGCGACGCTCTGGGGCGGGAGGAACCGTTCGCGTTCTTCGCCGAGCCGCGCCCCCCGTGGGCGGCGAAGCGGGGCCCGGGGTTCTACGCGGTGACCAGGCACGCCGACGTGGTGGAGGCGAGCCGGCGGCCGCGCGACTTCTCCAGCGCCGAGGGCATCAACCTGTTCGACCGGCCGCCGGAGTCGCTCGAATTCTTCGACTCGATGATCAACATGGACGATCCGCGGCACGCGCGGCTGCGCCGGATCGTGTCCCGCGCGTTCACCCCGAGCATGATCGGACGGCTGGAGGCGGAGATCCGCCGAGTCGCCGCGACGATCGTGGACGAACTGGTCGAGCGGGGCGCGGGCGACTTCGTCGCCGAGGTCGCCGAGCGGCTCCCCCTGACGATCATCTGCCGGCTGATGGGCGTCCCGGAGGACCGGCACCGGTTCGTCGCGGAGCGGACGAACGTCATCCTGGGCGCGGGCGACAGCGAGTACACGCCGCGCGACGACCCCGGGGCCGTCCTCAACGCCGCCGCCGACCTGTCGGGCATGGTCCACGAACTGGCCGCCGAACGGATCGAGGCGCCCGCCGACGACCTGACGTCCAGGCTCGTCAACGCGAACGTGGACGGCGAGAAGCTGACCGCCGGGGAACTCGGCTCCTTCTTCGGGCTGCTGCTGCAGGCCGGGAGCGAGACCACCCGCACGGCGATCTCGCACGGGCTGCTGCTCCTCACCGCGCATCCGGACCAGAAGCGGCGCTGGGCGGACGACTTCGAACGGTACGCGGCGACCGCCACCGAGGAGATCGTCCGGTGCGCGTCGCCGATCATCTACATGCGGCGCACCGCCGCCCGCGACTGCGAGCTGAACGGCCACCGGTTCGCGGCGGGCGACAAGCTGCTGCTCTACTACTACTCCGCGAACCGGGACGAGACGGTCTTCGACGCCCCGGAACGGTTCGACATCGCCCGGTCACCGAACCCGCACCTCGGCTTCGGCGCCCCCGGCCCGCACTACTGCCTGGGCGCGCACCTGGCCCGCAGCGAGGTGACGGCCGTCTTCCGGGAACTGCTCGCCCGCGCGCCCGGCGTGCACGCGGCCGGGGAGCCGGACCGGCTGCGCTCGAACTTCCTCAACGGCATCAAGCGGCTGCCCTGCGCGCTCTGATCAGGCCGCGGTGAGGACGCCCGCGGACCACAGCCCCCGGACGTGCTCGATCAGCGGCGGGCCGAGGGCGAGCAGCGCGTCCGCGTCCTGCTCGGCGACCGGCGGCGTCACCATCGCGCTCATCCCGGCGACGATCACCCGGCAGGCGAGCAGGACGGACTCGTCCGCGCCGCCCAGCAGGTCGGCGAGCGCGCCCGCGATGATCTCCTGCGTGCGGGCGCGGCGGTCGATCGCCTCGGGTCCGGCGGCGTACACCTCGACGAGGAAGAGCCGCGCGTAGGCGAGTTCCCCGGCGAGCGCCCGCAGGTAGGCGTTCATCGCGCGCTCGCACAGCTCCAGCCGGTCGGGGGCCGCGCCCGGGGCCGACGGGGACGGGGACGGGACGTCGCCGACGTCGGCCGCCAGCCGCTCCAGCAGCAGTTCGCCCGCGCAGTCGAACGCGGCGTTGAAGCAGTCGAGCTTGGAGTCGAACAGCTCGTAGAAGCTCTGCCGCGACACGGTCGCGCGCTGCAGCACGTCCGCGACGGACGTGTCGACGTACCCCTTCTCGGCCATGACATCGGCCATCGCGGCGCACAACCGTGCCCGCTGGATCCGGCGGACCTCCTCGCGGGCGAGCGCGTGGCGGCCGCGGGGCAGGCGGCGGGACTGCGTCTCCGGCATCGTCTCCGGCATCCGCCCACGATAGAACGTCCGCGGCCCGCACGGCAGGGGCGGCCGTGAACGGACCCGCGGTCAGTCGAGGTTCGGGGGTTTCTCGCCGAACAGCCAGCCCGCGCCGAGCCGCTCCTGGATGGGCGGCCACGCGCCGAGCGTCGCGTGCGCGTTCTTCGGCAGCCCGTCGATGTTGCCCGTGCCCATGACGACGAAGAAACCGATGATGACCAGGAAGATCAGGCCGACCGGCAGGAGCGGCGGGGCGCCCGCGACGATCAGCGCGACGGCCAGGGCGAGCGCCGCGGCGCCGAACCCGCAGCCGACGCCCGCCACCTTCCGGCCGCGGTCTCGGTGCGCGGCGGCGCATCCCGAGCAGCGCGGCACCGGGACGGCCAGTTTCTGCCAGCGGATCTGGCGCTGGTAGCCCCCGTAGCCGCCGAACTCCTCGCGGACGTTCCCGTACATCTTCTTCTCGTACGTCGCGTCGTCGTCGGCGGGAGTATCGCCGCAGAACCAGCAGGTGCCGTAGAGAAGGTTGTCACCGGCGGTGTCGAGGTTCTTCTTGATCCGCGTCTTGACGGTGACGGTCGCCGCGATCTCCCCGGCGCGTCCGAGGATCTCCTCGGACTTCGACCAGTCCTTGGTCTCGTTGCCGTAGACGATCGTGCACTGCTGGACGCGTTCGGCGATCTCGTCCCGGACGCCCTCCATCAGGGGGTGGGCCGGGGTCAGGATCTCGTCGAGCGCGTCGAGCGGGGCGGTGGAGTGGTCGAGGATGCGCACGGCCTCGTCGCAGGCGGTCTCCGGGGACTCCGTCGCGCGGTCGAGCGCGGACCGCGCGAGCGTCCGGAGCCGCTCCATCTCGGGGGCGGTCGCCGCGCGGAACGCGGCCTCGACGGCCGCCTCGTCGTACCCGGAGGTACGGATCACCCCGGTGAGGGCGAACCCGCCGAGGGTGTCGCCGCCCAGGGACGTCCGGACGGCGGCGTCGGCGGCGATCCGCAGGAGCACGGCGGGCAACCGTTCGCGCAGTTCGTCGGCCGTGCCGGGGCCGAGCCGCGGGTCGTTGGCCGCGCGGGCTCGGGCGGCGACCAGGTCCCAGAACGCGTCGGTGTCCAGGACGGTGCGCCAGTGCCGCAGCGCCGGTTTCCAGAGGTCCCGGCCGCCGGGGCCGTCGGCGGCGGTGTCCGCGTCCAGGTAGCCGTCGAGGGCCTGGGCGTGCTTGAGGACGGCGAGGTTGTGCGCGGCGACGGCGGCGGCGCGGCCGGGCCCGGGCTCGGCCCAAAGCCGTTCGGCGTCGTGGATCCGGCGCTCCCGCAGGGCGTCGAGGGCCTCGTCCCGGGCGCCCTCGACGGCCTCGTTGTGCGCGGGCCAGAACCAGAACAGTTCGTCCTCGATGCGGCGGACCGGGTCGCGGAGCCGCTGGAGCGCGTCCTGGACGGAGTCCGGCGCGGGCCGCCGCCTCAGCGGCAGCAATCCCGTGCCTCCCCCGGTGTCGGCGCCGGTGTCGGCGCCGAGCCTGGCCTTCACCCGCAGTTCCTCGGTGCGGCGCCGCACGTCGCGGGCCGTCGCGTGGACGGACAGGTCGGCGACGCGGAACGGGTTCCGCCGGTACAGGTGCGGGTCGGCCCGGGCGAAGAAGGCGGCCGCGTCCCGGTTCGGCGTGCTCATCGTGCCCCCGCGGCGGAGATGCGCAGGCTGACGGTCCGGTTGCGCGGGTCGCCGGGAGCGCCCGCGTCGTCGTCGCCGTACGGCGGCAGCATCCCGGCGAGCGTCGACAGCGTGAACCGGGTCGTGGGGATCCGCGCGGACGAGCGCAGCGCCTCGCGGGCGACCGCGGCCCGCATCGTCCCGATCTCGACGTTGCTCGCGTACTCGCCGCCGGGCCGGACGGCCGTCCGGTCGGTGTGCCCGATCACCGCGACCGCGAGCCGGTCGGCGCGCGGGCGCAGCCGTTCGCCGAGCGCGGTGAGCACGTCCCGTCCGTCCGGGGTGAGCGTCGCCCCGGCGTCGAACAGCCCCCGCTCGAAGGTGACCGCGATCTCGCCGCCGCGGCGTTCCGCCCGCACCCCGGGAACGTCCAGGTCCAACCCGGACAGCGGATCGGCCGGGGCGGGCGGCGGCGCGGCTGCACGGCGGCGGGGTGCGGACGGCGGGGGCCGCCGCGGGTTCGGGGTCGGCCTGCCGCGCGGCGGCGAGCAGGACGAGCGCGAGCAGCGCCGCGACCGCCGCTCCGCCGCGCGGCAGGAGCCGTCCGGTGAAGGCCCGGCCGAATCCGGTGGACGCACGCTCGCGCGCCAGTTCGGCGATCCGGGCGCGTCCCCGGGCGGCGTCGGCGTCGTCCGGGTCGAGCCTGGCCGCCTCTGCCCAGCAGCGGTCGGCGTCGTCGAACCGGCCCTGCTGCGCGTACATGCGCGCCCGCAGATCGAGGACGGACGTGTCCGGCTCGCCGTCGAGCAGGGCTTCGGCCTCCGCGTACCGTCCGGCCCGGGCCAGCGTGCGGGCCTGCGCCAGCGCCGCCTCGCGCACGCCCGGACGGGCCCGGACGGGCGCGGGTGCGGGGCCGTTCACCGGCCCCGCCGGACCGTGCTGATCACGCCGAGCGGGGACTGCGGGGTCGGCAGCATTTCGTTGAGCGCCGAGTTGACCTCGCGCAGCGTGTCGAGATCACCGGACTGGGCGGCGCGGCTGCCGGTGGCGATCAGCCGCCCGGCCTCGTCCCGGTCGCGCATCTCCGGCTGCAGGGTCCGCAGCTGCTCGAAGACGATGTGGGGCAGGTCCCCGGACTCGTCCAGCACCCGCGCCGCCAGCGTGTACGCCTCGTCGACGCGCTGCCGCAGCAGCCCGGCGTCGTGCGCGGTGATCGCCTCCTGGATGGCCTCCACGGCGGCCTCCAGCACCGGCCCGTCGGCCGGACGGCCGCGCTCGCGGGCGATCTCGCGCAGCATCGGGACGGTGTCGCGCGCGTGCTGGACGAGTTCGGGCCACTCCAGTTCGTCCTCGGCCTCGTCCACCGCGGCCCGCAGGTCGAGCAGCCGCGCGGCGGCGGCCGCGGCCGCGTTGGGGCTCGGACGGCGGCGGCGTCCACGTCGGCGTCGAGGTCGGCGACGGTCCGTTCGGCGTCGACCCGGGTCGAGCACCGCGCGGCGCGCGCGTCGCCGAACTCGTGGACCCGGCGGCGCACCGCCGCCAGCCGCGCCTTCTCCTCGGCGGCGTCGCGGGCGAGGGCGTCCGCGTCCGGGACGGACTCGGTCCGCAGGTTGAGGACGTGCTCGAACTCCTCGTCCAGGATCGGGACGTACGCGCGCGCGACCACGAGCCTGGACTCGTCGACCGTGATGGTCATCTCGACGTCGCTGCCCTCCGGGACGTCCCGCGTGACCTGTTCGGCGTCGACCTCCAGCCGGCCGATCCGGCGGTTGCGGTCGGCGCGGTGGTGCTCGCCCTCGACGACCGGGATGCGGATCATGCCCTCGCCGCTGCCCCGGCTGACGGTGACGGTCGTGCTCAGCCGGGTCCGGCGGCGGGCGGGCAGCGGGGTGCCCTTCCGGAACAGCCACTCGACCTCGTTGTCGGCGAGGCCGATCCCGATGGAGTGGGTGAGCGGCGGCTGCGTCTCGACGATCCCGACCGTGTAGGTCAGCGTGCCGGGCGTGATGGGGCGGCGGTCGCCGGTCGCGTTGGTCAGCTCGATCTCGAACGTGTTGGCGCGGCCCTTCTCCGCCCAGAGGGTCGCGGTGAACGTCCCGTCCGCCGCGAGCGGGATCAGGCCGCTGCGCCACGGCGGCTTGGTGCCGGGGTTGACGAACTGGATCGAGCAGCCCGCGGTGTCGGCGCCGGTCACCCGGCCGCCGACGAACGGCTCGATGTCGGGGCCGACCGGACGGTACTCCAGCTCGACGGCGTACTCGCCGCTCGGGGGCGGCGGTGGTGGCCCGGCCGCGGCGGCGTCGAGCCGCTGCGCGCCCGCGAAGATCGCGGCGCCGCGGGCGACGACGGTGAGCGGGTCCTGGCTGTGGTCAAGGGAGACGCCGAGGCCCTCGCGCGGGTCCGCGAGCCGTTCCCGCAGGTAGGGCATCAGGGTGGGGCCGCCGACCAGCAGGACCTTCTCGATGTCGCCGGGCCCGAGGCGGCTCTCCTCCAGCGCCCGGCGGCTGAGGTTGACCGAGCGGACGATCAGCGGCTCCATCAGCCGCTCCACCTCGGCGCGCGCGAGGTCGTAGATGAAGTCCTGCGTGTCGCCGGACGCGTCGACGATCGGGACCGTGATCGCCGCCTCGTCCGTCCGGGACACCTCCATCTTGGCGGCCTCGGCGACCGCCTTCAGCCTGGCGATGTTGCGGCGCTGCGCGGGGTTGCCGCGGCGCAGGTCGTCCACCCGGAACTCGCGGTCGACCGCCGGGATCAGCACCTTCTCGACGATCGCCCAGTCCAGCAGCTTGCCGCCGAGGTTGTTGTCGCCGTGGTGGTCGACGACGGTGAACTCGCCGTCCCGCACGTTGATCACGGCGGCGTCGAAGGTGCCGCCGCCGATGTCGTAGACCAGCCAGAACGCGTTGTCGGTGTCGGTCTGGAACCCGTACGCGGACGCGGCGGCGGTGGGTTCCTGCAGCAGCGGCGCGTACGGCAGCCCGGCCAGCTCGGCCGCGCGCCGGGTGGCGTCGCAGGCGCCGAGGTCGAAGGCGGCGGGGACGGTGATGACCGCCGCGCCGATCTCCTCGCCGTGCCGCTGGACGGCGTCCTGCCGCAGCGACCGCAGCACCTCGGCCGACATCTCCTCGGGCGTCATCGTGCGCCCGGCGGCGGCGAACTCCTCGGGCCTGCCGGTGGTGCCCATCCGAGCTTGAACTCGACGCAGGTGTTGTCCGGGTCGTCCTCGCTGCGCTGCTTGGCCTGCATCCCGACCTGGAGGCGGCCCCGCCGGTCGATCATCACCGCCGACGGCGTCGTGTCGGAGCCGAGGTTGTTCTTGACGATCTCCGCGCCGACGCCGCTGAGCATCGCGATGGCGCTGTTGGTGGTGCCGAGGTCGATACCGAAGTCGATCGTGGTCCTGGTCATCGTCCCCGCGTCTCCTCCATCGCTCCGGTCGGTTCCTCGGCCCGCTCGGCAGCCGGTTCAGGGGCCCGCTCGGGGGTGCCCACGATGACCTCCGCCATCTGGACCGATCGGTCGCCGAGGTAGACGCCCGGACGCACGGTCTCGATGATCAGCTCGCGGTGCAGCCCGGGGGTCGGCTGGTAGGCCGCCACGGACATGGCCAGGCCGTGGTCGAAGGGTTCGCCCGCGTGGTCCTTGATCTCGACGCCCGCGTCGGCGAAGGCGTCCCACGCGGACTCCAGGTGCCGGACGAGCGCGCGCGGCGGATCGTCCATCCGCTCGATGCGCGCGCGCAGCCGCCACAGGCTCGTCGCCACGTCCGCGAGCGACCGTCCGGTGAGCCCGGCGGGCTCCGGGACGGGCGTGTCGACGACGGTCGCGGCGGCGGGCGGCGGCGCGGGCTCCGCGACGGCGGCTCGCGCCGCGGCCCGCTCGCGCGGCTTCCGCTTCCGCCTCCGCCGCCGCGGCCTCCAGGCCGGCCAGTTCCAGGCGGGCCAGTTCGGTGAGATCGGCGAGGGCGTCCGTCGGCCACGCGGGCGCCGGGATCCGGAACTCCCGGGGGTACCGCCATTGCCGCAGCGCGCCCCGGCTTCCCGCGACGAAGCGTCCCATCCGGTGCTTTCCTCCCCGATCACGGCTGATCCGGGGAGTGATTTTGGTGCGGGTGAGATCGGCTGTCTAGGTCGAATTACCTTTTAGCCGGAACATTCCGGAACTATGGCCGGATGCGGCCAGAAATGCACCTGGACAGAATGTTATTCGGTTGCCGGTCACCCGATATACCCCAAATGACTGATCAAGGAGCCGGGTCTGGTTCCGTGAGAGTCTCGGCAGCACTCGGGTCCGGCGCCCGGGCTCGGCGGGCGCTCAGCGCGCGACATAGCCGCCGTCCACCGGAAGGGCCGTGCCCGTGACGAACGACGACTCGTCCGACGCGAGGAAGAGCGCGGCGGCGGCGAGTTCGGACGCCAGGCCCCAGCGGTTCATCGGCTGCATCGGCATTTTCGCGTCCGACGGCGGGGCCGGACGCTCCGCCGAGGCACCCGCGAGATCGGTCCATGTCATTCCCGGACATATGGCGTTAACCCGAACGCCATCTTCGGCATAGTCGAGGGCCGCGCACTTCGTCATTTGGACGACGCCGCCTTTGGCCGCCGCGTAGACCGAGTGTTTCTTCCAGCCGACGAGCCCGGCCGACGACGCCGTGTTCACCACCGACCCGCCGCCCGTCCGCAGCATGGCCTCGATGCCGTACTTCATGCCGAGGAACACGCCCTTGAGGTTCACCGCCACGACGTCGTCGAACGTGCTCTCGTCCTGCTCGACGATCCGCTTGCGCGGGCCGCCGAACCCCGCGTTGTTGCACAGCACGTCGAGCCGTCCGAACCGGGACTCCGCGGCCTCGATCATCGCCCGGACGTCCGCCGCGCGCGACACGTCGCAGTGGACGCCGACGGCCGCGGCGCCGATCTCGGCCGCGACGTCGTCCTGCCGCCCGCTGCGGTCCGCGCACACGACCTTCGCGCCGTGCTCGGCGAACAGGACCGCCATGGACCTCCCGATCCCCGCGCCCGCCCCGGTGATGACCGCGACCTTCCCGGCGAGCCGCTCGCTTCCGGACTCCATGGCGTCCTGCCCTTCTTCCTAAGGTCTCGTGCTGATGGTCCGGTGCCGCGTCTTGGCCGCGAGCTCCGGGTCGTGCTTGGCGACGAGCTGGCGGACGCGCGCCTCGGCGAGCGGCCCCAGGCCGTCGTAGACGCGCACGAACAGCCGCCGCGCGCGCCGTCCGGGCCAGCCCGGCGGCAGCAGCGCCTCGGGCAGCTCCGGATCGACGCTCAGCAGGTCGCGCCAGCTCTCCTTGACGTCCGTCCGGGCCACGAGCGCCTCCGCCGCCCCCACCCGGCCGTGCTCGACGCGGTCGAGCAGCGGTCCGAACCGTGCGATGTACTCCGCGTAGCGGGCGCCGATCGCCTCGACGTCCCAGGCGGCGAGCGGATCGCCGCCGCCCGCCGCGTACGTCACCTCCGAGCGCAGGACGGTCGCGTTCGTGACGCCGACGCTCTCCAGCAGCTCGACGGTCTGGTCGCGGTCGGCGCGCGGCGACACCCACACGTTGTCGTACAGGGGCGCGTAGCCGAGGTAGCGCAGCCGCGTCCGGACCACGTACCGCAGCTCCCGCTGCTCGTCGGAGACGGAGAACATGACCGTCGTCCACGACCCGTCCCACGGCCGGTCCTCCGCGCGGAACCGCAGGACCCGCTCCTGGATCTTCTCCAGCGGGCGCGCCGCGGTCGCCGTCAGCCGGTAGTACGTCCGGCGTCCCTTCTTCGTCGACTCCAGGACGTTCCGCCGGGCCAGCCGGGCGATCGCGGCGCGCGCGCTGGGCGCCGTGTTGTCGAACTCGGTGAGCAGCTCGACCAGCGCCGCCGACGGCAGGTAGTCCTCGCGGTCGAACCAGTAGTCGGTCATGAGCCCCAGGACGAGGTGCTGCGGGTTCGACCCGGCCTGGACGCGCGGCAGGTCGACGACGGCCTCGACGGCCGCCTCCACGCCGCCGTCCGCGCCGGAGGCCGCGGTGCCGTTCACGGTGCTGTCCACGTGCGCTTCCATCACGCGGGAAGGCTATCCGCGCGGGGACGTCGCGGCGGTGCGTCCATCAGGTGTTGCGACCGCCGTTCACGCCGATGATCTGACCGGTGATGTACCCCGCGTCGTCGGACACGAGGAACGCGCACGCGGCCGCGATGTCCTCCGGCGTGCCCGGCCGCCGGACGGGCGTCCGCCCGGCGTGGTCGTCGACGGTGCCGCCGAACATCCCGCGCCGCTCCGACTCGCGCAGCATCGGGGTGTCGATGAAGCCCGGCGGGATCGTGTTGACCGTGATCCCCTTCGGGCCGAACTCCAGCGCGAGAGACTTGGTGAACCCGATCAGTCCCGCCTTCGACGACACGTAATGGGCCATGTACTCCTGCCCGCCCTGCGCGCTGGACGAGGAGATGTTCACGATCCGGCCCCAGCCGGCGTCGATCATGTCGGGCAGGACGGCCTGCGTGCAGTGGAACGGGCCGTCGAGGTTCACCGCCATGATCCGGCGCCACTTCTCCTCCGTGATCGACATGAAGTCCCGGAAGCCGGTGATCCCGGCGTTGTTCACCAGGACGAGCACGGGCCCGAGGCTCTCGCGGACGCGCCGGACCGCCGCGTCCACCTTCGCCCGGTCGGAGACGTCGGCGTCGCCGACGGCGAGCGCCGTCCCGCCGCTCTCCCGCACCTCCGCGGCGACCTTGTCCGCGCTCGCCGCGTCGATGTCGAGGATCGCGACCGCGAACCCGTCCCGGGCGAGGCGGTGCACGATCGCGCGTCCCATGCCCGAGCCGCCGCCGGTGACGACGGCGACGCGCGCCCCGCCGGTGTTCCGGTCCGTCTTGTCGGCGCTCACGCGACCGCCTCCTCGCCCGCGAGGCTGGTGCGGTGCATCAGCCGCCGGGACGTCTCGGCGTACGGCTGCGCGCGGTGCAGCATGCCCGTGTTGTCCCAGATGACGAGGTCGCCGGGCCGCCAGCGGTGCCGGACGGTGAACTCCGGCCGGGTCGCCCAGTCGAGCAGCCGGTCGAGCAGCGCCCGGCCCTGCTCGGCGGAGCGGCCGACGACCTCGCCCGCCGTCGCGCCGATCAGCAGCGACTTGCGGCCGTTGCGGCGCGTCCAGACGAGCGGGTGCTCGCGGGACGGCACCCGGTCCCACGCCGCCCGCTCCTTCGGGGACGGGTCGGGGTCGACGAGCGACTGCGAGGCCGCGAAGCTGTGCACGACGCGCAGCTCCGCCAGCTCCGCCTTCTCCCGCTCCGGCAGTGCGTCGTACGCGGCGTAGGTGTTGGCGAACTCGGTGTCGCCGCTGCCGTCCTCGGTCACCTGCCGCGCGGTGAGCAGCGTCGCCTTGTTCGGGACGTTGTCGGTGGTGCCGTCGATGTGCCAGTGGAACGTCGCCTCGCGGTACGCCGCCAGCTTGCTCTGCGACGCGTCCCGCGTGATCTTCTGGATCTCCTTGCGTTCGTGGCCGCCCATCGCGAGCCGCACGACGTCGCCGAGCAGCGCGCTGAACTCCACGAGGTCGTCGTCGCCGATGCCGGCGTCGCGGTAGACGACGACGCCGTGCCGGTCCAGCGCGGCGCGGCAGTCGGCGGCGACGGACCGGTCGACGAGCGCGCGGCCCCGCAGGCCCGTGATCTCCAGCCCGGTGGTCGGCCCGAGCGGGGTGGTCGTGATCGACATTCGTCTCCCCAGGTCAGGTTGCTGATCAGGTTGCTCGTCGGACGGTCAGACGGCCGGTTCGGCGGTCGTGTTGAAGAACGCGGCGCCCGAGTCGGGGATGCGCGGCTGCATGAACACGTTGACCGCGTACGAGACGAGGATCATCGAGTAGAGGAGCTGCAGCAGGCGCGCGTCGTCGTCCGCGAGGTCGGTGAGGTCGCGGCCGTTGAGGTAGTCGATGGCCTCCTCCGCGCGCGGCGCGATCGCGTCGTAGAAGTCGCCGAGCTCGTCGTACTTCTTCGACAGGCGCATGTCGTAGCGCTCCTGCCGGGTGGGGCGCGCCCAGTCGGCGACCCACCGTTCGAGGTCGGCGAACTGCGCGGGCAGGGTGCGGGCGGTTCCGGTGGTCGCGGTCCCGGTGGATGCGGTGGCCGACATCAGTCCTCCTTCGCGTCGTTCGCCCGGTGGGCGGCGACGGTGTCGCGGACGGTCTTGTGGAACTTGCGGATGAGAAGTTCCTGGTCGCTGAGGTGGAACTGTCCGTTGGCGCGGGTCGACAGGCCCTGCTGCGTGGCCTCGATGGTGTTCACGTCCTGCATCGCGAACTCGATGGTGCTGTCGACGATGAGTTCCTGCGCGAGCCGCTCCTGGGCGTTCTCCGGCGGGACGAAGTAGAGGTCGATGTCGTAGGTGTGCTTGTCGACCGCCTCGGGCCAGTACGTGTAGGTGATGTAGAAGCCGCGGGCCCAGATCTGCACCGACAGGTTCGGGAACAGCCAGAACTGGTCGTTGCCCCACGACTTGATGTTCCCGGCGTTGAGGAACTCGGGGAGCGGGCCGATGTCGGGCACGTCGTCGGGGCCGAACAGGCCGGCGCGGAACAGCCGGTAGACCCACTTCTGGTCGCGCGCGGCGGCACCGGCCGTCCCGGGCTCGCGCGGCGGGAGCGGCGGCGGGCCGGGCACGGACGTGAGCATGTGCGGCGTGAACAGGTCGTAGTGGTAGGAGTCCGGCGGCGGAACCATCTTCTCCGCCTTGGCGATGTCCTTGTCGATGAACCGCGCGTGGACGTACGGCGGGTGGTACCACTCGCAGACGGAGTCGACCGCGAGCTTCCAGTTGCCGCGGATCGGCGCCGAGAAGCCGTAGTGCTGCGTCATCTTGTCGAACGGGTACTTCTCCAGTTCGAGGAGGCGGTCGCCTAGGTAGGTGCGCAGCGGGACGGGGTCGGGCGCGAGGTTCACGAAGATGAACCCGGCGAACTCCTCGCAGTGGACCGGCGGCATCCGCAGCGAGTCCTTGTCGAGGCCGAAGAACTCCTCCTCGTTCGTGACGTGCGTGACGCGCCCGTCCAGCCCGTACCGCCAGCCGTGGTACTTGCAGGCGAACTCGCGGCACGAGCCCTTGGACTCCTCCTGCGGGTGCTCCTGCCAGACGACCTTGTTGCCGCGGTGGGCGCACACGTTGTGGAACGCGTTGACGACGCCGTCCTTGCGACGCGAGACGACGATCGACGCGAGGCCGTTCAGCTCGCGGGTGAAGAACGTGCCCGGACGCGGCAGCCGCTCGGACCGTCCGACGTACAGCCACGACCGCTTGAAGACCGCCTCCCGCTCGGCCGCGAAGAACTCCGGCGAGATCGAGTCCTCATAGGACACCGGGCCGGTGTCGAGGTCCTCGTACAGCGGCGTGAACTTGCCCTTCCCGGTGGCCAGGCGCTGTTGCAGCTCCGTCATGACCTGTCTCCTTGCCTTGGCGTCTCGCCGATACTAATCACTTTTCCATCCTGAGGATAGAGTTCTGTCTTCTTTTCGGTCCGCGTCACGTCCAGGGCTTGTCGTTCCAGGCGCGGTCGAGCGGCGCCATCCCGCCGCCGAACGGGAAGAACTCCTGCTGCGCGTACGTCTCGCGGGCGAGGCCGTGGCCGAGTTCGTCCAGGTAGGCGCGCTTGAGGTTCTGGGTGAACAGCTGCCGCGTGTAGCGCAGGACGAGCGGCGGCTTCTTGACGAGCTCGCGGGCCAGCTCCCACGCCCGGTCGAGCACCTGGTCCTTCGGCAGCACCTCGTTGACCGCGCCCCACTCCATGGCTTCCTGCGCGGACAGCTGCTTGCCGGTCAGCAGCAGGTAGCGGGCCCGGTTCGGGCCGACGATGTGGTTCCAGATGACGTGCTGGCCGTCGCCCGGCACCTGACCGCGCGGGAAGTGCGAGACGTCCTGGAAGTAGGCGTCCTCGGAGGCCAGGACGATGTCGCCCATCAGCGGAACCTCGGAGTGGATGTTGCACGGCCCGTTGACGACGCTGATCATCGGGACGTCGACGTCGAGGACGTTCCACTGCAGGTTGCGGTTGTACCAGGCCTTCTCGTCCAGCTTGTGCAGGCCCTTGATGCCGGGCATCGCGTCGTAGACGGGCGGGTCGGGCAGTTCCCCGTTCGGCATCAGCCCCCAGTCGGCGTTGTAGTTCTCGCCGGTCCCGGTGTGGATGAGCAGCTTGATCTCGCGGTCGCCGGCGACGTCGGCGAACGCGTCCGACATGTCGTCGTGCGACTTCCAGTCCCACACGAGGCTGCCGCCGTCGGTGTGGCACTGCATGAGCAGGATGCCGTCGTCGCTCAACTCGAACCGGTAGTTGGGGTAGCTGTCCTTGTACTCCGCGTACCTCGCGCGCTTGACCATCGGTCGCCTCGCTCCCTGTTGTGCGACAAACTTCTGATGTACGGTGCCAAATATGCATCCTTTTCGCTTCGCCGTCCAGGCGACGAAGGCGACCTCGGGAGCGGAGTGGCGCGACCTCGCCCGCAAAGCCGAGGACCTCGGGTACGCGACGCTGTTCGTGTCCGACCACTACCTGGGGCCCGGCCGGGCGGCCCGCGAGTCCCGGCTGCCCCCGCAGCACCTCGCCCCGATCGCCGCGATGGCCGCGGCCGCCGCCGCGACCCGGACGCTCCGCGTCGGGTGCCGCGTGTTCTGCGCCGACTACCACGTCCCGGCCGTCCTGGCGAAGGAGGCCGCGACCATCGACCTGCTGTCGGACGGACGGCTCGAATTCGGCATCGGCGCGGGCTGGAGCCCCCTCGAATACGCGGCGATGGGCCTGGAGTTCGCCGCGCCCGGCCGCCGCGTCGACAAACTCGAAGAAGTCGTCGCCCTGGTCAAGGGGCACTGGAGCGGCGAACCCCTCGACCTGCACGGCGAGCACGCGACCGCCGCCGGGTACGCGGGCCTGCCGCGCCCGGTGCAGCGCCCCCGGCCGCCGCTCATGATCGGCGGCGCGCGGCGGCGCGTCCTGTCCCTCGCCGCCCGCGAGGCCGACATCGTCAGCATCAACAACGTGCCGTTCGACGCGGTCAACGACGCCGGACGGACGCCGCCGCAGGAGGCCGCGCACCGGTTCGGCCTCGTCCGGGACGCGGCGGGCGACCGGCTCGCGCGGATCGAGATCGAGGCGTCCCCGTTCTTCACCGCGATCACCGACGACCCGGACGCGGCCGTCAAGCGGGTCGCGGACGTCATGGGGGTGCCGCCGGACGGCCTCCCCGCGCACCCCAACGTGCTGGTCGGCCCGCTCGACGAGGTCGCCGACCGGCTCACCGAACGCCGCGAGACGTTCGGCGCGAACTACATCAGCGTCCAGCAGCGGGAGATGGAGCGCTTCGCGCCCGTCGTCGCCCGGCTCACCGGAAAGTAGCGGCACCCGACGGCGGCGCGACGGCAGCCGACGGAACACCAGCGGATCATCGGACATCGGCGGATCATCGGGGCGCCGGCAGCGAAAGGAACGGAAACGAACATGGTCGAGCAGAAGCGGCTGTTCATCGGCGGGGAGTGGGCCGATCCGGCCACCGACCGCGTCATCGACGTCGTCTCCCCGCACACCGAGGAGGTCATCGCGTCCGTCGCGGGCGCCGCCCCGGCCGACGCCGACCGGGCCGTCGCGGCGGCGCGCACCGCGTTCGACGACGGCCCGTGGCCCCGGCT
>NZ_MKJY01000132.1 GCF_001942465.1 Actinomadura sp. CNU-125 | reverse complement strand
GCGCGGCGGCGGCCCGTCGTCACCCGGGAGCTGGTCGGCGCGCACGGCCGACGGCCTCGTCGTCCTGCTCGGGCCCGCCTCCGACGTCGGACGGGCCGTCGCCGAGCGGCGCCCGGACGAGGCCGCGCGGCGGCTCGCGGCGTGGCGCGCGGCCGTCGGCGACGTCGCCGTCGAGATCGTCAACCACTTCGACAAGGGCGACGGGCACCGCGCCGCCCGGATGGTCGCGCTCGCCCGCGAGGCCGGGGTGCCCGCCGTCCTCGGCAACGCCGTCCGGTACCTGGACCCCGGCGACTACCCGGTGGCGCAGGTCCTGGACGTCACGCGCAAGCTCGTCCCGCTGGACCGCAGGCACCTCGACGAGCACACCGGCCACGCGTACCTGAAGTCGATCGCGGAGATGCGGCGGGTCGCGGAGCTGAGCTGCGGCCCCGGGGACGACCCCGGCGAACTCCTCGCCGCGACCCGGCGGCTGTCCGAACGGTGCGTCCTCGACCCGGACCGCGACCTCGGCATGGACCGCGTGCACCTGCCCGCGGTGGACGGCGACGCGCTCGCGCGGCTCGCCGCCCGCTGCGCCGACGGGCTGGCGCGGCGCGGCATGGACCGCTCGGCCCGTCGGACGAGCGGCTCGCCGACGAACTCGCCGTGATCGCCCGCAAGGGCCTGGCCGCCTACTTCCTCACGGTCGCCGACGCCGCCGCGCTGATCCGCTCCCGCGGCATCCGCTGCGCGATCCGCGGCTCGGGCGCGGGCAGCCTGGTCAACCACCTGATCGGCATCGGCGACCTCGACCCGCTCCGGCACGACCTGCTGATGGAACGGTTCCTCGCCGACAGCCGCGAGGGCCTGCCCGACATCGACCTGGACGTCGAGTCGGCGCGCCGCCACGAGGCGTACCGGGCGCTGTTCGACCGGTACGGCGCCGACGGCACCGCGTGCGTGTCGATGATGGAGACCTACCGGGCGCGCAGCGCGCTCCGCGACGTCGGCAACGCCGTCGGCGCAGGAGATCGACGCGATCGCCAAGGCGTTCCCGCGCATCCGCGCCCGGCAGATCCGCGCCGCCCTGCACGACCTGCCGGAACTGCGGCAGAGCAACCTCGCGCAGGGCCGCCTGGAGGTGCTGTTCCGAATCGCCGAACGGCTCGACGGGATCCCCCGGCACATCGCCATGCACCCGTGCGGGGTGCTGCTGTCCAACCCGACCCTGCACGACCGGACGCCCGTCGAGGAGAGCGCGCTCGGGTTCCCGATGAGCCAGTTCGACAAGGACGACGTCGAGGCGATGGGCCTGCTCAAACTGGACGTCATCGGCGTGCGGATGCAGTCGGCGATGGCGCACACGGTGGACGAGATCGCCCGCACGACCGGCGAGCGGCCCGACCTCGAAGCCGTCCCGCGCGACGACCCGGCCACGTTCGAGCTGATCCGCACGTCCCGTACCCTCGGCTGCTTCCAGATCGAGTCGCCCGGCCAGCGGGAGCTGATCGGACGGCTCCAGCCGCGCGACCTCGACGACCTCGTCATCGACATCTCGCTGTTCCGGCCCGGCCCGTGAGCTCCGACATGGTGGGCCCGTTCCTCGACTCCCGCGACGGCCTGCGCGAACCCGAGTACCCGCACCCCGACCTCGAACCGGCGCTGCGCGAGAGCCTCGGCGTCGTCGTCTTCCACGAGCAGGTGCTCCGCGTCGTGGACGTGATGACCGGCTGCGGGCTCTCGACGGCCGAGGCGGCGCGCCGCTCCCTCGGCGACGCCGAGGGCCACGCCGTGATCGGCGCGTGGTTCCGCGAACGGGCCCTCGCGCGCGGCTACGGCGAGGCCGCCGTCGAACGCGTGTGGCGGACGCTCACCGCGTTCGGCGCCTTCGGCTTCTGCAAGGCGCACGCGGCGTCGTTCGCCCTGCCCACGTACCAGTCGGCGTGGCTCAAACGGCACCACACCGCCGCGTTCTACGCGGGCGTCCTCACCCACGATCCCGGCATGTACCCCAAGCGGGTCATCCTCGACGACGCCCGCCACTTCGGGGTGCCGATCCTTCCGCTGGACGTCAACCGCTCCACCGCCGACTGGCACGTCGAACCGGTCGCGGCGGGCGGCCCGGCCGGGATCCGGGTCGCGCTGTCGGAGGTCAAGGGCATCGCCGAGGCCGAGGTCGCGGCGATCGTCGCCGCCCGCGGGGACGGGCGCCCGTACCGCTCCCTCACCGACTTCTGGCGCCGCGCCCGCGTGTCCCGCCCGACCGCCGAACGCCTCGTCCTGGCCGGGGCCTTCGACGCCCTCTACACCCCCGCCGAGAGCGGGGCGAACCTGTCGGAGTCGGGCGTGTACGGGGTGCCCGCTCGGACGGCGCCGCGGCGGGACCTGCTGTGCCGGGTCGGCGCGCTCGAACGGGTCACCGGACGGCCGCGCCGGGGCGGTGTCGCGGACGGGCAGTTGCCGCTCGGCTTCGACGACGGCGAACTCGAACCCGTCCTCGCCGCCCCCCTCGCGGACCCCCTGGCGGACCCCGCGCTCGGCGACGTCTCGCCGACCGGGCTGCCGCCGATGACGCCCGCCGAGGTCGTCGAGGCCGAGCTGGAGATCCTCGGGATGGACGTGTCCCGGCACGTGCTGAGCTTCTACCGCCCGCTGCTGGCCGCCCTGCGCGCGGTCCCCGCCGCGGACCTGCCGCGCCGCCCGCCCGGCACGGACGTCCTGGTCGCGGGCGTGAAGGTCGCGACGCAGACGCCGACCGTCCGGTCCGGGCAGCGGGTCATCTTCGCGACGCTCGACGACGCGACCGGCCCGGTCGACCTCGCGTTCTTCGAGTCCGTGCAGGACCGCTGCGCCGCCACCGTGTTCGGCTCGTGGCTGCTGGCCGTCCGCGGCCGGGTCCGGCGGGCCGGCGGCCGCGCCGTGTCGATCACCGCGACGGCCTGCTGGGACCTGGCGTTCCTTGAGGAGGAGCGGCGGCGCGGCGGCCCGGAGGCCGTGCGCGCGGCGATGGCGCGGCCCGGCCCGTCCGGACGTCCCGTCGGCCGGCGGATCGTGCAGCCGACCGGGTTCGCGATGTCGCCGTACTCGGACGTCGGCCACGCGGGTTCACCGGCCGCGTCCCGTCCGCCCGCGAAACTCTGGCATGCCAGCACCGGCAGCTCCGGCCCGGCGTGTTGATTGCGGCGCCCTCGGCGTCAGGCCCCGGGGGGCCTTCCTTCAACGGGCAACGCGTGCGATTGCCGCATCGCTCCGACTCGCCCAGGGCTCGCTGCGCGATCAAGTTCTCGCTTCGCTCGAACTTGGCTTCGCACGCAATCGCAGCGGTCCCGGTTCGCTCTGGCTAGGGAAATTATCGCTGCGGGAGGACTTCGCGGCCGGCCTGCAGGCGGGTGATCTGGAAGACGTTCGCCATGCAGAGGGCGGCGGCCAGGGCGAGGCAGCCGGCCGCCGCGACGCCGAGGTGGACGTCGAAGCGGGCGTCGGCGAGGCTGTCGGTGCTGCCGTGGGCGAACGCCTGCGCGAGCAGGACGCCCGCCAGGGCGCAGATCCACCAGCCCGCGACGACCACCCCGACGGCCTGCCGTTCCGCGGTGCGGTACCGGCCGCTGTTGACCCACACCTCGTACACCAGGCGGGGCGGCAGCCACAGGTTCACGATCGGCATGAACCAGCCGAACACCGTCCAGGCGCGGTGGTGGCGGTGCGGGCCGGGCGACTGCCCGTAGGCCCGCCAGAACCAGAACAGGTAGAGCATTCCGGTGACGACGGCCAGGAGCGCGTACACGGTGAACACGTCGGTGTAGGGGGCGATCGCCTGGCCGGTGGCCTCGGCGTCGTACGTCCCGTGGGTCGCCCGGCGCAGCGGGTGCGCCATCTGCAGCAGGCTGATGCCCGAGCCCAGCGCGACGAACGCGTCGAACCCGAGCAGCATGAACACCGCCACGCCGACGGCGCGGAAATCGCGCCGCCGGGCCCACGCTCCGCACGCCGGGCAGCGGTTCACCTCGGCCGGGATGATGTCGCCGCAGAGGGCGCACGGCATGGTCGACCTCCGGGGGGTTCGGGGCTCGGTCCTCGTTGGATACTACGAAGGTACGACTTGTCCGCGGGCCCGGCGGTTCGGACCGTTCTCAGAACACCGCCCGCGTCGCCCCGGCCGCGAGGACGGCGGTGAGCGCGAGCCAGGCGCCGAGCCGCCCCGGCCCGCCGGTCGCCGCGAGCCGTTCGGGCCGCAGCCCGGTGACGATCATGAGCGCCCACCACTGCGCGGCGAGCCAGATCGTCGCGTACAGGTTGCCGTGGCCGACGTGCGCGCACAGCAGGACGACCGCGGCGGGCGTGAGCGTGTGCGCGAACAGGGACGGTCCGCGCGCCGGGCCGCGCACGCCGCGCCGCAGCCCGGCCAGGACCGCGATCCACCCGGCGCCGCACAGCGCCCACAGGGCCACGACCATGGCGGGCAGCCCGTTCAGCGACTCCGGTGCCAGCGCCGCCCCCTTCGTCCCGGTCCGGCGCCCATCAGCGCACCAGGCCCGACTCCCACGCCCACGCCGCCGTCTCGACGCGGTTCCGGGTGCCCAGCTTGCGGTGGACGCTCCCGACGTGGGTCTTCACCGTGGACAGCGACACGAACAGCTCCCCGGCGATCTCCTCGTTCGTCCGGCCGCGCGCGACGAGCCGGACGACGTCCAGTTCGCGTTCGGTGAGCGCTTCGCGCGGCTGGACGGGCGGTGCCTGCACGGGCCGCGCGAGCTGCGCCAGCAGCCGGACGGTGATCGACGGCGACACCAGCGACTCGCCGTTGGACGCCGCCCGGATGGCCTCCACCAGCAGTGCGGGGCCGCCGTCCTTGAGCAGGAACCCGACGGCGCCGCCGCGCAGCGCCCCGTACACGTACTCGTCCATGTCGAACGTCGTGACGATCACGATGCGGAGCGGGTCGGGGACGCCCGGCCCGGCGAGCAGCCGGGTCGCCTCCAGGCCGTCCATCGCGGGCATCCGGATGTCGAACAGGCACACGTCGGGGCGGAGCCGGCGGGCCAGCTCGACCGCCTGCCGGCCGTCGGCGGCGTCCCCGACGACGGTCATGTCGGGCTGGGAGTCGACGATCATCCGGAACCCGGTCCGGACCATCTCCTGGTCGTCTGCGATCAGTACACGGATGGACACGTATCCGATTCTTTCAGGATTCGGGGAGGGGGAGCACGGCCACCACCTCCCAGCCGCCCTCGGGACGGGCGCCCGCGTGCAGCCGCCCGCCGAGCGCGGTCACCCGCTCGGCCAGCCCGGTCAGCCCGAACCCGCTCGACGGGAGCCGCCGCCCGCGGCCCCGCCCGTCGTTGCGCACCGCCACCTCGACGCCGCCGCCGAACCGCGCGAGCGACACCCGCACGTACGTCGCGTCCGCGGCGTGCTTGCGGATGTTCGTCAGCGCCTCCTGCACGACCCGCTGCGCGGACGTCGCGACCTCCGGCGGGAGCGGCCCGAGGTCGGGCGCCAGGGACAGGACGGCGGGCGGGTGCGCGAACCCGTCGACGAGCTCGCGCAGCCGGTCGAGGTCCCCGACGGGACGCGTCGCCGAACCGCGGTCGGACGGGACGTCTCCCTGCGGGCCCGCGGCGGGGGCGCCGTCCACGTGCTGGGCGTCCCGCAGCAGCCCCACCATGCGGCGCATCGACGTCAGCGCCTCCGTCCCGGCCTTCTCGATCCCCCCGAACATCGTGTCCAGCTGGTCGGGCGACTGCACCGCCCCCGAACTCGCCGCGAACCGGGCCGCCTGCGCCTGCACGACGATCCCGGTGACGTGGTGGGCGACGAAGTCGTGCAGGTCGCGGGCCAGTTCGAGGCGCTCGTCCCGGCGCGCCGCCGTCACCGACCGGGACCGCCGCGCGTCCACCGCCCGCAGGTACAGCCCGATGCCGATCGCGACCGCGAGGAGCACGCCGAGCGGGGCGGTGAACAGCACCCCGGTGATCAGCGACCAGCGCAGCGGCATGATCAGCAGCGCGGCGCCGAGCAGCACGGTGACCTGGACGACCCGGTCCCGCGCCATCCGCCACACGGTGCGGACGACCACGATCAGCAGCCCGCCGATCTCGGCGAACAGGCTCGGGTTGCCGCCGGTGTCGAGGACGACGGCCGTGCCGAGGAACAGGGTGCTGAACAGCGACAGCGACCCCGCCGCGATCGCCCACGGCAGCAGCGGCCCGCGGCTGACCACCGCCGCGTTGACGGTCGTGGCGAGCATCACCATCCACAGGTCGGGCACGCCGTTCACGCTCAGCAGGCACAGCAGGAGGAAGAGGGCCGCGAAACCCCCGTACGCGATGCGCACCACCCATCCGCCGGCCGTGTGGATGCGGTCGAGTCCGGCTCCTGTGTCACTCACGGATATGCAGGCTACGACCCTGAGCCGACCGGCGGATCGGTCATTCGGCCGATAGGGGCCGCCGGGAACCGATCCTGCGCCCGATGTGCCCGGCGCCCGGGTTCCCGCAGGCTGAAGGCATGGAAATCGTCTACGTCCCGCTCGCCATCGCCTTCACCGCCGCGTTCGTCGTCTTCGTCGTCTACGGGGGCATCGTGATGCCGGTGACCGAGATCGCCGAATCGTGGCGATCGCGGGGAGCCGGCAGAGCCCGCAGCGACGCCCCGAAGGAGGCCCGGTGACCGAATTCAACCCCGATCCCGTCCTGCTGGGACGGGGCCTGACGAAACGCTTCGGCCCGGCCGTCGCGCTCGACGGCGTGGACCTCGCCGTCGCCCGCGCCGAAACCGTCGCGATCATGGGCCCGAGCGGTTCCGGGAAGTCGACGCTGCTGCACTGCCTCGCCGGGATCGCGAAGCCGGACGGCGGCGAGGTGCGGCTGCTCGGGGAGCGCGTCGACGCGCTGAGCGAACGCCGCCGCAGCGTCCTGCGCCGCACCCGCTTCGGGTTCGTCTTCCAGTTCGGCCAGCTGCTCCCCGAACTGCCCGCGGACGAGAACGTCGCGCTCCCGCTGATGCTGAACGGGACGCCGCGCCGGGAGGCGGTGCGGGCGGCCCGCGAGTGGTTCGGCCCGCTCGGCCTCGCCGGGCTGGAGGGCCGCCGTCCCGGCGAGCTGTCGGGCGGGCAGGCGCAGCGCGTCGCGATCGCCCGCGCGCTCGCGCCCCGTCCGGCCGTCGTGTTCGCCGACGAGCCCACCGGCTCCCTCGACCAGGCCACCGGGCACGACACCATGCGGATCCTGGCGGACGCGACCCGGCACAACGACGCGTCCCTCGTGGTCGTCACGCACGACGCGGCCGTCGCGGCCTGGTGCGACCGGACGGTCGAGGTCCGCGACGCGCGTGCGCGCACGTCGCGGGAGCCGCGTGATGCGGACGACGTTCGACCTGTCGTGGCGGCTGCTGCGCGGCGGCGGAGCCCGCGGCCTGCTGGGTTCCGCGCTCACCCTCGCCGCCGTGGCCGTCTCGACCGGACTGCTGCTGTTCGCGCTCGGCGCGAACCACGCGTTCGCCGAGCGCTCCGCCGCCGACGCGTGGCGGCATCCGGCGAAGGCGTCCGGGACGCCGGTCGCCGTCCAGGCGCTCTCGACCGACTACGTGAACGGCGAGCCGATCACGGTCGTCGATCTCGCCGCGCTGTCCGCGGACGCCCCGGTACCGCCGGGAATGTCGCGCTTCCCGAAGCCGGGCGAGCTGTGGGCGTCGCCCGCACTGTCCGGCCTGCTGAAGGACCTGCCCGCCGAGCGGCTCGCCGGCCGGTTCCCCGCACCCGCCGGGACGCTCGGCCGCGCCGCGCTCGTCCACCCCGGCGAACTCGTCGCGGTCGTCGGACGGGACGCCGCCGCGCCCGTCATGACCGCCCCGCGCGCCGACGCGACCGGCCTGGAGACCACCGCCGCCCCCACCCGGATCGACGGCTTCACCACCGGCACGTCCTCGCTGATGAGCGTCTACCGGGTGCTCGCCGGGATCGCGTCCGCGCTGATGATCGCGCCGCTGCTGGTGTTCGGCGCGCGCCGCCCGGCTCACCGTCGCGCGCCGCGACGGGCGGCTCGCCGCCCTCCGGCTGATCGGCGCCACCCCCGGCCAGGTCGTCGCGGTCACCACCGCCGAGGCCGTCCTCACCGCCGCCGCGGGCGCCGTGCTGCGGCGGGTCCTGTACGCGGCGGCCGTCCCGGCCCTCGCCCGCATCACGATCCAGGGCGGCGGCTGGTTCGCCGGCCACCTGTGGCCCGGCCTCCCGGTCGTCGCGGCGGTCCTCGCCGCCGTGCCGGTGCTCGTCGGCGCGAGTGCGGTCGTCGGGCTGCGCCGGGTCGTCATCGGCCCGCTGGGCGTCGCCCGCCGCGAGACGCCGCCCGCCCTGCGCGCCGTCCGGGTGCTCGTACCGGTCGCGGTCCTCGCCGTGTTCGGCGTCGTCGGCGGCGGGCTGACGGGGATGCGGTACGTCGGCCTCGCGATCCTGCTCGTGCTGATGACGCTGGCGTTCCTCACGATCAACTACGCCGGGCCGTGGGTGGTGTCGATGATCGGCGCGGGCATGGTCGCGCTCGCCCGCGGCCCCTCCCGGCTGCTCGCGGGCCGCCGCCTGCGCGACGATCCGCGCTCGGTGTGGCGGACGGTCGCGGGCGTCGCGCTCACCGGGTTCGTCGCCGGGTTCCTCGCGCTGCTGAACCCGGGGGCGATGGAGTCCGGGCCGTCCGACCGGCTCCGGATCGCCCTCCCGGACGGGCGCGAACCGGCCGCCGTGGCCGTGCGGGCGGAGCGGCGGCTCGCCCACCGGCGCGACGGTCTCGACGACGCGTCCCGCGGACGACTTCCGCGCCGGCGAGCGGCTCGTGACGATCACCGTGCCGGGCGGCCCCGCCGCCGTCGACCGGGCCCGCACCGCGCTGCACGGGCTCGTCCCCGGCCACGTCGCCACCACCCCCGCCGACGACGACACCGGCGGCCGGTACCTGCTCGGCGACCTGCGGACGGGCGCGCTGACCGTCCTCGCCGTCTCGTTCCTCATCGGGACCACCAGCGCGGGCATCACCGGGGCGTCCGCCGTCCTGGACCGCCGCCGGGAGTACGCGATGCTCCGCCTCGCCGGGACGCCGCTGGGCGTGCTCGACCGTGCGCGCCGCCAGGAGACGCTCGTCCCGCTCGCGGTGATGGGCGGCGGGTCGCTGCTCGCCGGGCTGTTCTTCGCGTCCCCGTTCGCGGTGGGCGCGGGGACGGGCGGCCTGGTGACGCTCGCGGCGTTCCTCGTGCTCGGCTTCGGCGGGATCCTCGCCGCGGGCGCCCTCAGCCGACCGCTCCTGCGGGCCGTGACGACCGATCCCGCACCACGTCCGGACTAGCCGGAAATGTCAGTGGCACGTCGTAGTTTGTGCAGGTGATCACAGGGGCGCCTGGGAACAGATGCCGAACCGTGACGCTTGTTACGACGTACCAGGGGGTACGTCAAAGGCGACGGCCCCGCCGGGCGGCGGAGCCGTCGGCGTACAGGAAGGGGTGTTGGCAGTGGAGGCGACTTTCCATATCTCCCGCCCGCGGCTGGACGGGCCCGCCGAGCGGACCGCCGTGCAGCCGTGGCTGACCGAGCTCACCCACGCGACGATGAACGCCTACGCCGAGCCGCCTCGCGCGCTCGCCGCGGTCGAGACGCTCCCCGTGCGGGACGCGCGTCGTCGGCCCGTGCGCGCCGCAGTGGCCGCCGCCTAACGGGGGAAACCGTAGCGTAGAAAGAGCCGGGACGACAGCGTCCCGGCTCTTTCTTTATCCGCTCGTCTCATCATTTGATACTCATTTCTCATCATTCGAGAAGCCGTCGTAGGCTGCGGGCATCTCGAAGGAGAGGTGATCCCCATGGCGGGCGAAGCGACCTACACCCACGGACATCACGAGACCGTCCTGAGCGCGCACCGGTGGCGGACGGTCGAGAACTCGGCCGCGTACCTCATCGAGCACCTGCGTCCCGGCGCGTCGGTGCTGGACGTCGGCTGCGGGCCCGGCTCGATCACCGCGGGGCTGGCCGAACGCGTCGCGCCCGGCCGCGTCGTCGGCGTCGACTCCGCCGAGACCGTCGTCGAGCAGGCGCGGCGGGCGGTCCCCGGCGGAACGCGCAACGTCGAGTTCGCCGTCGGAGACGTCCACGACCTGCGGTTCCCCGACGACACGTTCGACGTCGTCCACGCCCACCAGGTGCTGCAGCACATCGCCGACCCGGTCGGCGCGCTGCGCGAGATGCGCCGCGTCGCGCGTCCGGGCGGCGTCGTCGCGTGCGGGAGCCGACTTCGGCGGCATGGTCTGGCACCCGGACCCGCCGGGCATGGACGCGTGGCTGCCCGTCTACTACGCGGTGGCGCGGGGCAACGGCGGCGAACCCGACGCCGGACGGCGGCTGGCCGGTTGGGCCCGCGCGGCCGGGTTCGACGACGTGCGGGCGTCCACGTCGTCCTGGTGCTTCGCCACGCCGGACGAGCGCGCCTGGTGGGCCGAGTCGTGGGGCGGGCGCCTCGCCCGTTCGGCCGTCGCCGACACCGCCGTGGCCGGCGGCCACGCCACCCGCGACGAGCTGGCGCGGATCCACGCGGGCTGGCGGGCGTGGGCGGCGGCCGAGGACGGCTGGTTCGCCGTCCTGCACGGCGAGATCGTCTGCCGCGCCTGACGCGCCCGGTCCTACATCGTCCAGCGGCGGAAACCGCCCTCGGAGTTCAGCACCTGCCCGGTCATCCAGCGCCCGTCGTCCGACACCAGCCAGCGGACGAGCCGCGCCACGTCGTCCGGCTCGCCCCAGCGGCCGAACGGCAGCGCACGGCCGACCGAGGCGGTCAGTTCGGCGTCGGCCCAGCCGGTGTCGACCGGTCCCGGATTGACCGCGTTGACGGTGATGTGCCGGTCGGCGAGTGCGTCCGCGAGCGTGAGCGTCATCTGCTGGATCGCGCCCTTGCTGACCGCGTAGGGGATCTCCCGCGACATCGGGGCGAGGTGCTGGCCGGACGTGAACAGCACGATCCGCCCGCCCGGACGCGCGTCATCGTGCGCGGCGGCGAACGCCTGCGCGAGCAGCACGCTCGCCCGCGCGTTGACCGCCCAGCACAGGTCGAGGTCCTCGGCGGAGACCTCGTCGAGGGTGCCGAGGGCGCTGCGGGCGTGGTTCGCCACGACGATGTCGACCGCGCCGAACGTCTCGACGGCGTGCCGGACGACCCGTCCGGGCGCGTCCGGCTCGGCGAAGTCGGCGGCCAGGTGCGCGAGGCGCGGGCCGGTGCCGCCGAGGGCGTCCAGGACGCCCTCGGCGCCGCCGGGGTCGGCGCCCCACGGCTGCTCCGCGTCGTGCGGCGTCCACGACTGGACCAGGACGCTCGCGCCCGCCGCGAGCAGCTCGCGGGCGATCGCGAACCCGATCCCCGCGCGCCGTCCGACGCCCGTCACGATCGCCGTCCGTCCGTACAGGGGACCGTTGACCACCATGCGGCCAGCGTGCCAGAGAGCGGCCGCTCAGTCGCGCCGGACCAGGGCGCGGAGGCTGATCGCCACGCCCGCGGCGCACCAGCAGAGCAGCACGAGGAGGTCGCGGGCGGCGGCCTCGTAGAGGTCGGACGCCAGCCCGGCCCGCAGCAGGTCCGCCCCCGGACGGACGGGCAGGACGTCGTGCAGGGTGCGGTACCAGCCGGGCAACCGGTCCGCGGGGAAGGTGACCGGGGAGAAGAGCAGGACGAAGAACACCAGCACCTGGCTGACGAGCTGGGCCAGCATGGGCTTGAGCAGCACGGCGATCGCGTAGCCGACGGCCGTGGCGGTGACGGCCACGAGGAGCGCGGCGCAGACCAGCAGCGGCCAGTCGAACGACAGCCTCAGGTCGTAGCGGAGCCATCCGACGAGGACGGCGACGCCCACCGACGGCACGCAGATCGCGACCCACACCGTCAGGTCGGCGAGGAAGAGCAGCGGGCGCGGCACCGGCAGCGCGCGCATATAGGTGAAGGTGCCGTCGAGCCGCGTCCGTGCCACGCCCTGCGGCACGATGGCGAGGCCGATGGTCAGCAGCAGCACGGTCGGCGCGCCCGTCGTCAGGAACACGGCCGTCGCGGCGTCGACGCCGGGGACGAGCAGGCCGAAGCCGATGACGATGCCGGCCGCCAGCAGCGCCTGCACCACCACGAGGAGCGGCAGCAGGCCGCCGATCTGCGCGAGCTGCCACGAGAGCAGCGTGCGGTAGGCGCCCCACGGGCCGATGCCCGCGGGGGCCGGAGGCGTGGAC
The DNA here is from genome assembly GCF_001942465.1 of Actinomadura sp. CNU-125. Lineage (GTDB taxonomy): Bacteria > Actinomycetota > Actinomycetes > Streptosporangiales > Streptosporangiaceae > Spirillospora. Next base: position 1,733 of record NZ_MKJY01000132.1, on the reverse strand, counting down.
GGCGCGAGCGCCGAGGCGTCAGGCATCGCCGGTCACCCCCTCGGTCTCGCGGCCCGGGGCCGACGTCGCGGCGAGGTAGGCGTCCTCAAGGGTGGCCGGGGAGAGCGCGTACCCGTCGAGATTCCCCCGTTCCCGGTGGGCCGCCGCCCAGGAGACGGCGGCCGCCGCGGCGTCGGGAGGGATGGTGAGCAGGACGCGGCGCCCGGAACGGACACGGCGCCGCACCGGGACGGGCACGGGCGTCTCCGTCGACGGTCCGCCCGCCGTCGCGGGGCCCGGGTCGGACGGGTCGGGTCCGTCCGGCACGAGATGCAGTTCCAGGCGCAGCCCGTCGTCGCCGCGCAGCCTGGCCGGTGTTCCGGCGGTCACCACGCGTCCGGCGTCGAGCACCACCAGCTCGTCGACCACCCGTTCCGCCTCCACGACGTTGTGGGTCACCAGCAGGACGCCGGATCCCTGATCGGCGACCCGGCGCACCGTCGCCCACAGCGCGCGGCGGCGCACGGCGTCGACGTCGTTGCTCGGCTCGTCGAGGATCACCAGCGGCGCGCCGCCGACGACGGCCATCGCGAATCCGGCGAGGCGCCGTACCCCGCCGGACAGGCCGCGCCCTTCGGGCAGCGCGCGCCGGTCCGCCCACGCCCCGAGGCCGAGTTCGGCCACCAGCCGCCGGGCGCCGCGCCGGCCCGCCCGGCGTCCAGGCCGCGCAGGCGGGCGGCCACCGTGATCGCGGCCGTCAGGGTGAGGCCGTCGATCGGTACGTGGGCCTGCGGTTGCAGGGCCGCCATGCGGCGGGCCGCGGCCGGCCGCGCCACCGCGTCGACGCCGCCCACCGTGATGCGCCCCGCGTCGGGACGCAGCAGCCCGACCACCTGCGAGACGAGCGTGGTCTTGCCCGCGCCGTTGTGGCCCAGCAGGCCCACCACCTCGCCGGGCCGCACGCGCAGCGACACGTCGTCGTTGGCGACGACCGTCCCGAACCTGCGCGTGAGCCCGTCGATCTCCAGCACCGCGGTCATGCGCACCTCCTCAGATACATCCTGTTTTTGGATACTACATGTGTTCAGAAACAAGGTGTATCTGAGTGCGACCAGTATTCGGCCGGTACGATGAGGGCCGTGGACGAACACTCGACCGGGCTGCCCACGCGCGGCGAACGCCAGGAACAGACGCGCGCCGCGCTCGTCGACGCGGCCCGGGACGTCTTCTCCCGGGACGGCTACCACGGGGCCGGCCTCGGCGAGATCGCGCGCATCGCCGGCTACACCAGGGGCGCCGTCTACTCCAACTTCGACGGCAAGGCGGACCTCTTCCTCGCGGTGATGGACGCCAACCTCCGCGAGGTCTCGGGGCGCGTCTGGGACCCCTTCGACCCGGTCGTCCCCGAGGCCGACCCCGAGGTCGCCGAACTGATCCGCGGCATGGCGCTCGCCACGCTGGAGTTCATCGCGGTCGCGGCCCGCGACGAACGGCTCAGCGAAGCGCTGGCCGGGCGCGTCCGGCGGCTCCTGGACCTCTACACCCGGATCGTCGACGGCGCGCGCGCGGACGGCGAGCCGCTCGCCTCCGCCGAGGTGGGCGCGCTGCTCGCGGCGCTCGACCAGGGCGTGGCGCTGATGGCGCTGTCCGGGCTCGTCGCCATCGACCAGCGGACGCTGCGCGTCGGGCTGCGCCGCCTCGCCGACCCCGCGCGCGCCCGGCGCCGCCACGAGCCGGCGGACGCGCCGGGCGGC
>NZ_MKJY01000131.1 GCF_001942465.1 Actinomadura sp. CNU-125 | reverse complement strand
TCCACTCGGCGCGGGTGAGTTCGAGGATGGGGGCGGCGGGGAGTGCCTTGGAGTCGCGGACGCCGATCGTCCCGTCTGCGGCTTGGGCCACCTCGACGCAATCACCATTGGGGTTGCTGTGGTGTGATTTGCGCCAGCCGGTGTAATGCTTGGTCATGCGTCCGATCCTGCCCCGTCGGTGAGTCGGGCGGCTACCCGACTGAAGAAGCTGAGACTGTCCTCGGGGGATAGTGCGGCCTCATGGACTCGCTCGTACAACTCGGTGTAGGTGGCGAGTTCGTTGCGCTTGGTCAGGACGATATCCGTGGTGACGGTGTCGACGACCGCCAAGGCCGAATCGCCGGGCTCGGGGAACGTATAGAGCGAGAACGACGCCTGCGGTAGGAGTCCTCCGGGGATGCGAACGTTGTTGGGGAGCACCTGGATGGTGATTTTCTCGTTGGTCGTGACCATGTCGATGAGGCGGCTGAGCTGGGCGGCCATCACCTGGGGCGGGACCGCGAGTCGGTGGATCATGGTTTCGTCCAGGACGGCGGCGTAGGTGGGGCCGTCGGGTGACAGAAGTCGTTTCTGGCGGTGTTCTCGGGCCTCGGCCATGCGCTCGGGGCGGTAGGCGAGCGTTCCCTGGCACGCGTCGAGTTCGACGAGCGCTTCGATGAACTCGGGTGTTTGCAGGGCGGCGGGCATGCCCGTCTGGTTGTAGCTGCGAATGGTGTCGGCGCGGACTCCAGGTCGGCGTAGAGCTTCTGGCGGGGACCCATGGACTCGCCGAAACGGTCCCACCAGCGCTTCTCCCCGGCGTCGCGGGTGAGGCGGATGAGCCGGTCGCGTTTGGCGTCGGTGATGTCGAGGGCGTCGAGGATGTCCATGACGTCGTGGAGGTCGGGACGGACTTGAGCGTTTTCGAGTCGTGTGATCTTGGTGCGGCACTGGTAGATGAGCCGGCCGACGTCGTCGGTGGTCATCTCCCGTGCTTCGCGGGCCTTGCGGAGTTCGGTCGCCAGTCGGCGGCGGCGTACGTAGGGGCTGTGCAAGGTCGCCTCCCAAGGTTCCGCGGGGGGAGTGCTGATGTTCGGTAACCGTATGCAGTTGTCCGTGTTGGCAATGTAACGCCGCATGGTCGCCGTGGGGCCGTGGTTCGCGCGTGAGAGGCAAATCTGCACGTGCGGGTTCTGCACGTGCGGCTCCGGCTCGTGCGGTGGCGGTACGTGAACGGACGGCTTGTGTGGATCGGCGCGCGCAGGCGGATTTTCCGTGCTCATTCGGCGACGTGCTGTGACGATGGGCTCGTGGACGAGGGGTTACCCGATCGATCCGCAACTTCGTTCTTCGTCCGAACCGAGGTGATCATGTTTCCGTTCTTGCTGGACGCCGAGTCCGCGCCGCTGCGGTGGCGGCGCTCGTTCCCCGGCGGTCCCGAGCAGGCCCGTGCGGTGCGGCGGTTCGTCCGCTGCCTGCTGGCCGACTGCCCCTACCTCGACGACGTCCTGCTGGCCGCCGACGAACTCGTCGTGAACGCGCTCCGGCACACCAAGTCCGGGCAGGGCGGCGGACGGTTCGCCGTCGAGCTGCTGCACGGGCGCGGGGGCGTGCGCGTCGCCGTCACCGACCAGGGCGGGCCGGGCGAGCCGGTGTGTCGCCGGGCGGACGACCTGGACGAGTCGGGGCGCGGCCTGTGCACCATCGCGCTCACCGCCGCGAGCTGGGGCTGGTACGGCAACGACCAGGGACGCACGGTCGCGGCGCTCTTCGCGGGGGAGTGGTCGGCGTGAGGCGTCCGGCGGCCTGGACGCACGCCCAGGTTCACCAGCGGGTCCACGCCGCGATGTCGGCCGCGATGCGCGCGGACGACCGAAGCATCGAGCGTGAGCTGGGGGACGCGCGGCTCGATCCCTACACGCGGGAGTTCGTTCGGGACGCTCGGCGGCTCGTGCTGGGGTGCACGGCGGCGCTGACCTGTGTCCTCTCGGCGCACCGGGCCGGGGACGACCCGTACGGCGACCCCGTCTGCCGGGGGTGCGGGACGCCCGAGTGCCGGACGCTGCACGGGGTCGTCGACGTCCTCACCGCCTACGCCGTCCGTCCGGTGCCCATCGACCGGGCGGAGGCGTGGCGGCGGGCGGACGCCCGTCTCGGTGCGCGCCCGGTGTCGGTCGAGGAGTTCCGGGACGGCTTCATCGTGCGGCCCACCGAGATCGTGGCCGACGACCTCAGCCCCGTGTTGATCGTGGACCGTCATAACGGTGCGCTCAGCCGGTGGCCCGCGATGCCGTCCCAACTGCTCGTCCGCGAGTACGCGCGTTACCGGGAAGAGCGCGGCGGGAGTTGAGGATCGGCGCTATGCGCGACGTCGGTATGCAGGCGCGTCGTCGACCGTGTGATCAAAAAGTGCACCCACGGCCGACGTATCATGCTCGTGCCCGGAATGGGCAATCTTGACGGCCGGGGTCGATGGAGAGGGGCCGGGTGGAGCTGCGTGACATCGAGATCTTCCTGACCCTCGCCGAGGAGTTGCACTTCGGCCGGACCGCGGAGCGGCTGCACGTGTCGGTGGCGGCGGTCAGCAAGTCGCTCAAGAAACAGGAACGGGCGATCGGTGTCGAGCTGTCGCGCCGGACAGCCGCAACGTGCGGCTGACGCCGGTAGGGGAGCAGCTCCGCGACGACCTGCGCGAGCTGCATCAGGGCTTGGCCCAGAGCCTGGAGCGGGCCCGGCTGGCGGCCCGGGGCAAGACCGGCACGCTTCGGGTCAGCCTGTTCCCCGTCAACCATCAGGAGCTGCGCCGGTACTGGGAGACCTTCCGTTCCGCCTATCCGCAGTGGGAGCTGCGGCTGCGGGTGTCGGCTTATGCGGATCCGTTCGCCCAGCTGCGCAACGGGGACGTCGACGTCCTGGTCACCTGGCCGCCGGTGGACGAGCCCGACCTGACCATGGGCCCCGTGCTGTTCGCCGAGCCCAGGGTTCTGGCCGTGGCGGCCGACAACCCCCTGGCCAAATGGTCCACGGCCTCTCTGGAGGCGGTCGGCGACTACCGGCACATCACCGTCGATCCGGTGCCCGCCGGGTGGTTCGAACGCTTCGTTCCCGGAATCACTCCGAAGAGCCGGCCGATCGAACGTACGGCCGTCGTGAACAACATCGAAGACACCTTGCTGCACACGGCCATGGGAGAAACGGTTTCTCTCTTCCCGGCTCACGTGGAGCTCTATTACCCGCGCCCGGGCATCGTGTACCTGCCCGTCACGGACATGGAGGCGCTCCCGTACGGGCTGGTGTGGCGCAGCGAGGCGGAGAACGACATGATCCGCGCCCTGGCCCGCGTGGTTCGCGAGCTGGGACCCCTGCCCGGCCGGGACGTTGACCAGCGGTCAACGACCGTTGCGAAAGCCGCCGTTGATCGGCGCCACCGCCCGAGACGATGCTTGTTCCGTCCGAAGAACACGCCCTGCCGGGAGGTGAATGGGAACGTGTCCTTTTCTGGTGCCGCGGCGTGAACATCGTCTCCTCCGCGGTTTCGGTGACCGTTGACGATCCGGCCGCTTCCAGCCGGTTCTTCACCGGCCACCTCGGCTTCCGCGAAACCCTGACCGGCGACGGATTCATCGCGCTGGGCCGTGACGACGCGGCCGTCGACCTGATCCTGACCGAACGCGACGCCGAGCGATGGCGGCCGGGGCGGGGACCGGCGGACGCGACCGTGGTGTTCGCCGTCACCGGCCTCGCCGCCGAGTACCGGCGGCTGCGCCGCGAAGGCGCCGCCATCACCGTCCCGCTCCGGCGGGAACCCTGGGGGGAGCTGACGATGCGGCTCAGCGACCCCAACGGCGTGACGATCCAGCTCACCGAGTGGATCCCCCCGACCACGAGCTGAGCCGGCGACCGGCCGGCAGGACCGCTCGCAACGCGTTCCGACCCCGAACCGACACACATCACTGGAGGACAGGCATGTCCCGCAACCTCAAGGTCCCCGTCGCCGACACCGTCCTGGACTGCAACGACACCGAGGGCTCCGGCCGGCCGGTGCTGCTGCTCAACGGAATGTACGCCACCCAGCGCTACTGGAAGGGGCTGCTGCCCCTGCTGACCGGCAGGTACCAGGTGGTCACCTTCGACGGGCGCGCCCGCGGCAAGTCCGGCACCTCCGGCGACTACTCCTTCGCCGGCTGCCTGGACGACATCACCGCCGTCCTGGACGCCACCGGACTGCGGCGGCCGATCCTCGCCGGCTGGTCGCACGGCGCCGCACTCGCCGTCCGCTACGCCGCCCGGCACCCCGACCGGGTCGCCGGTGTGGTCTGCGTCGACGGCGGCTACCCCATGGACCCCATCGACGACGCCTTCCGCGCCAAGGTCCGCAAGCTGTTCCGGCGCAACGCCGTCCCCATCAAGATCCTGGCCGCGCTCGGCCTCGGCTCGCGCATGTCCGCGGCCCAGGCCGCCGAGGCCAACATCGAGTTCAACGAGGTGCTCGCCGGATTCGGCGACGACTACACCCGCATCACGTGCCCGGTCGCGTTCATCAAGGCCACCGGCGCGCACATGGGCGCCACCGAGGAAGAGGTCCGCACGATGCGCGCCAACCTCGACCCCGTCCTCGCCGCCCATCCCAACGTCACCGTCTTCGCCACCGTCCCCTCCAACCACAGCCGGATGGTCGCCAAGCATCCCGACACCATCGCCGCCGCCGTCAACGCCGTCGCCGACCGGACGACCGACACCACCCCCCGTCCCGCCAAGACCCGATGACCGTTCCGGTCCGGCTGGCGTCCGCAGGACGTGCCGCGGTACTTCAGGAACGAATCAGAACCCCCGCCGCCGGATGGTGTGCGCTTCGCGCTCCAAGTCCTCCTGGAAGTCGGGGTGGGCGATGGCGATGAGGCGGCGGGTGCGTTCGGCGAGGGTGCGGCCCTTCAGCTCGGCGGCGCCGAACTCGGTGACGATCACGTCGACGTCGCTGCGCGCGGTGGTGACGGGGCCGGACAGCGCGGACGTGATCCGGCTGATCGTGCCGCCCCGGGCGGTGGCGGGCAGTGCGGTGATGGCCCGGCCGCCCGGCGAGCGGGCTCCGGCGCGGACGAAGTCGACCTGGCCGCCGGTGCCGCCGACGTAGGACGCGCCGCTCTGTTCGGCGTTCACCTGTCCGGTCAGGTCGACTTCCATCGCGGAGTTGATCGTGACGAGGCGGTCGAGCTGCGACAGCACCCCGGCGTCGTGGGTGTAGGACGTCGGGGTCATGCGGATCAGCGGGTTGCGGTGGGCGAACTCGTAGAGGCGGCGGGTGCCGATGAGGGCGCCGGTGATGGAGACGCCCGGGTCGATGCGTTTGCGCGCGTTGGTGACGGCGCCCGCCTCGATCAGTTCGACCAGCCCGTCGCCCAGCATCCCGGAGTGGACGCCGAGGTCGCGGCGGTCGTGCAGCAGGCGGAGCATCGCGTCGGGGACGGCGCCGACGCCGGTCTGCACGACCGCGCCGTCCCCGATGTACGCGGCGGCGTGCTTCGCGATGGCCTCGTCGGTCTCGGTGATGCGCGCGGGCGGCACTTCGACCGGTGGGCGCGAGACGTGCACCGCGAGGTCGATCTCGGACGCGTGCAGGAGTTCGCCGTGCGTGGACGGCACCTGGTCGTTCACCTCCGCGACGACGACGCGGGCCTTCGCGACGGCGGCCCGCACGTAGTCGCTGATGAGCCCGAAGCTGTGGTTCCCGTCCTTGTCGGGTGGGCTGACCTGGACGAACGCGACGTCGCAGCCGATGATCCCCGCCTCGACCATCGGGCCGACCTGGCTGACGTGGCAGGGGATCACGCCGAGCCGGTGCGCCTTCGTGAGGGTTCGCAGGGTGCCGATCGCGCCCATGCTGGAGAGCGCGAAGGCGTCGGTGGCTTCGGTGGTGAACAGGCCGGAGAAGCTCGTCGCGATGAAGGCGGAGAGCCCGCCGACGGCCGCGCCCTGGTCGATCAGCGCCTCGATCAGCGTGGTCGGCTCGCCGCACGCCTGCCCGATGACGATCCGGTCGCCGGGCCGCAGCACCGCCGCGAGGTCCGGTTTCACGCGCGTCCCCCGGCGGCCAGCAGCGCCTGGGCGCGGGCGAGGTGCGGACGGTCGAGCATCGCGCCCTTGTGGGCGATGACGCCCGCGCCGGGGTCGGCGGCGAACAGGTCGACGATCTCCCGGGCGTCCGCCAGCTCTTGTTCGGTGGGGGTGAACGCCTCGTTGATGACGGGGACCTGGTCGGGGTGGATGGCGAGCATCCCCCGGTAGCCGTCGCGGCGGACGCGCGCGGCCCGGCGCCGGAGCCCGTCGAGGTCGCGGAAGTCGCCCTGGATCGTCTCGATCGGGGCGACCCCGGCGGCGGACGCGCCGAGGAGGCACAGGCTGCGGGCGAGTTCGTAGGTGAAGCCGTACTCGCCGTCCGGGGTGCGGTTCTCGGTCGCGCCGACGGCGTCGGCGAGGTCCTCGGCGCCCCACGTCATGGCCGCGAGCCTCGGCGCGTCCTTGTACGTGCCGGTGGTGAACATGCCCTCGGCGGTCTCGGTGACCAGGGCGATGACCCGGGTCGATCCTTGCGGGGCGCCCGCCGACACCTCCAGCGCCGACAGGTAGTGGTCGAGTGCCTCGACGTCCGCGCGCCCCCGGGCTTTGGGCAGCATCACGCCGCCGGGCCGGGACGGGACGATCGCCGCGAGGTCGGCGAGGGCGTGCGGGCCGTCGAGGGGGTTGATCCGCACCCACAGCCGTTCGCGCTCGTCCTCCGGACGGGACGCGAGGAAGGACGCGACCGCGGTGCGGGCCGCGGGTTTCGCTTCCTCGGCGACGGCGTCCTCCAGGTCGAGGAGGACGACGTCCGCCGGGCCCGCGGCGGCCTTCTCCATCTTCCGCTCGCTGTCGCCCGGGGCGAACAGCCAGGAACGTGCGCTGAACATTCGTTCTCCGTCTTCTCAGTAGGACCTGGGCAGGCCGAGGACCTTCTCCGACAGGAAGTTCAAGATCATGTGGGGGCTGACCGGCGCGGTGCGGGGGATGAGGATCTCCCGCAGGTAGCGCTCGACGTGGTACTCCTGCGCGTAGCCCATGCCGCCGAGCGTCAGCATCGCGGTGTGGCACGCCTCGAACCCGGCCTCGGCGGCCAGGTACTTGGCGGTGTTCGCCTCGACGCCGCAGTCCTTCCCCTGGTCGAACATCGTGGCGGCCTTCATGATCATCAGGTTCGCGGCCTCCAGTTGGGCCCAGCACTTGGCGAGCGGGTGCGCGATGCCCTGGTTCATCCCGATCGGACGGTCGAAGACGACGCGTTCGTTCGCGTAGCGGGCGGCGCGGTCGATCGCGGCGCGGCCGAGCCCGGCGGCTTCGGCGGCGAGCAGGATCCGTTCCGGGTTGAGCCCGTGGAGGATGAGCTTGAAGCCGTCGCCCTCCGCTCCGATCCGGTCCTCTTCCGGGATCCACAGGTCGGAGATGAACAGCATGTTCGAGTCGACGGCGTGCCGGCCCATCTTGTCGATCTTGCGGACCTCGATCTTCGACCGGTCGAGGTCGGTGAAGAAGAGGGACAGCCCGTCGGTCTTGCGCTTCACCTCGTCGAGCGGCGTGGTGCGGGCGAGCAGCATCATCTTGTCCGCCACCTGCGCGACGGAGATCCAGATCTTCTCGCCGTTCACCAGGTAGCCGCCGTCGCGGCGCCGCGCGCGGGTCCGCAGGCGGGTGGTGTCGAGCCCGGCGTCGGGTTCGGTCACCGCGAAGCAGATGCGGTGCTCGCCGGTGAGGACGGGCGGGATCATCCGGCGCCGCTGCTCGTCGGTGCCGAACAGGTTCACCGGCTGCATGCTGAACACCGGGCCGTGGACGCTCGACGCGGCCGCCATCCCGCCGCCGGACTCGGCGACGGCCTGCATCATGATCGCCGCCTCGGTGATGCCGAGTCCGCCGCCGCCGACGTCTTCCGGCATCGCGACGCCGAGCCAGCCGGACTCCGCCATCGACTTGTGGAAGTCGTGGGGGAAGACGCCCTCGTGGTCGCGCTGGAGCCAGTAGTCGTCGGGGAACCGCGAGCAGTGTTCGAGCACCGCGTCCCGGATGCCGCGCTGGTCGTCGGTGAGCGTGAAGTCCATGATCTCCCTAATCAGGTTCGGCCGAGTTCGTCCAGTACCTCGCCGGTGTGGGCGCCGAGGCGGGGCGCCGGACCGGCGACGCGCCCGGGCGTCCGCGAGAACCAGGCGGGCGCGCCGGGGAAGCGCACCGGGCCGTTCGGGGTGTCGACCGTCTCGAAGAAACCGGCCTCGTTCAGGTGGGGGTTGTCGAAGAGTTCGTCGAGGGTGCGGACGGGCGCGGCGGGAATGTCGAGGGACCGCAGCAGTTCGAGCCATTCGTTCGTGGTGCGTTCCAGGAACGTCTCCTCCAGCAGCGCGTACACGGTGTCGATCCGGCGCGCGCGCTGTTCGAGGGTGGCGAACCGCTCGTCCGCCCAGGGCGGCCGCACGGCCCGGACGAACGCCGTCCACTGCTTGTCGTTGTAGACGAGCGCGGAGACGTGCCCGTCCTTCGTGCGGTACGGCCTGCGGTTCGGCGTCACCGCGCGCGGGTAGTTCGCGGGGCCCAGGGGAGGGGTGAACATCGCGCCGTTGGCGTGCTCGACCAGCATGAACGAGGCCATGGTCTCGAACATCGCGACCTCGACCTCCTGCCCCTCGCCGGTCCGCTCGCGGTGGAAGAGCGCCATCATCGTGGCGTACAGGGCCGTCATCCCGGCCACCTTGTCCGCCATGATCGTGGCCGCGTAGCCGGGCTCGCCGGTCAGCATCTCCTGCGCCGCAGGCAGCCCGCACTCGGCCTGGATGGTGTCGTCGTAGGCGGTGAGGCCGCGTCCGGGCCGCGCCGCCCGTAGCCGTAGCAGTTGGTGTAGACGATGGACGGGTTGAGCGCGGACACGTCCGCGTAGCCGAAGCCGAGCGCGGCGATCGCGCGGGCGCGCATCGAGTGGACGAACACGTCGCTCGTCCGGACGAGGCCGCGCAGGGCGTCCGCGCCCTCGGCGGTGCGCAGGTCGAGCACGACGCTGCGCTTGCCGCGGTTGACGTTGACGAAGACGCCCGCCATGCCCGGTTCGGGCCCCACCGAGATGTAGCGGGTGTTGTCGCCCGCGGGGGGCTCGACCTTGATGACGTCCGCTCCCATGTCGGCCATGATCTGCGTGCAGTAGGGGCCCATGACCATCGCCGTCAGGTCGACGACGCGCACCCCGGACAGCGGGCCTGTGTGCTTCATGCTTTCGAGCCTCCGCCGCTTCTGTTCGGAACGGCCTGATCGGGACTATAGGTAGAATACTTGTAAGGATAGTGATATCAACATCTCGTGAGCAGCCGCCAGACGATCGCCCGGGTCCTGGACGCCGCACTCGCGGAGCGTCCGCACGCGACCGCCGTCGAGGCCGCCTCCGGCGCCTGGACGTACGCCGAGCTCGACGACCGGGCCCGCCGCGCCGCGGGCGCGCTCTGGTCCCTCGGGGCGCGGCCGGGCGACCGGGTCGCGGCCTGCCTGCCCAACGACCTCGACATCGTCGCGGCGTTCCACGGCGCGCAGCGGATCGGCGCGATCTGGGCCGGGGTCGGGGAGGCCCTCGCCGAAGGGGAGCAGCGCGACCTGCACGACCTGTGCGACCCGGCCGTCCTGCTGGCCGGGCCGCGCTGCCGCGTCACCGCGGACGGCCGCGTCGACCCCGACCGGTGGACCGGCCTCCTCGAACGCGGTGCGGAGGCGCCGCCGGTCGACCTGGACGCGGGCGCGCCCGCGGGCATCGCCTTCACCAGCGGGACGTCCGGGCGGCCCAAGGCCGTCGTGCACAGCCAGCGCAACCTGCTGCTGCCCGGCCGGGCCCTCGTCCAGACGCGGGGATGGGGCCCCGACCTGCGCAAGGGCGACAGCTTCCCGCTGACGATCCTGAACCTCATGGTGCTGTCGACGCTGCTCACCGCGCAGGCGGGCGGCTGCTCGATCGTGATGGACCGGCGCGACGTCGAGGGCGTCGCCGCGTGGATCGCCGGGCACCGCGTCACGGTGTGGAACGCCGCCCCCGCGCAGCTCTACGACCTCGCCGGACGCCCCGACCTCGACCTCGGCTCGCTGCGCGAGGTGTGGAGCGGCGGCAGCGACACCTCGGACGCGGTGCGCCGCGCGTTCGCGGAAACGCACGGGCTCGTCCCGCGTGTCACCTACGGACTGACCGAGGCGCCGACCGTCGTGTCGATCGACCCGCCGGGAGACGAGTGGCGCCCGCGGACGAGCGGGCGGCTGCTCCCGTACTTCGACGCCGCGGCCTACGACGACGCGGGCCACCGGCTGCCGCCCGGCGGGCTCGGCGAGCTGCGGCTGGCCGGGACGGCCGACGGGCCGTGGGCGGACGAGTGGCGGCCGATGCTCGGGTACTGGGAGGACGGCCGCGTCCGCCCGGCCGGCACCGGCCCCGTCCCCACCGGCGACATCGGGACCGTCGACGCGGACGGGTGGGTGAGCGTCCTCGACCGCAAGAAGCTCGTCATCGTGCGGGGCGGCGCGAACGTCTACCCGCTCGAAGTGGAGCGGGTCCTCGGCGCGCATCCCGGCGTCGGCGGGGTCGCGGTGTGCGGGGTGCCCGACGACCGGCTCGGGCAGCGGGTGGCCGCCGTGCTGGAAGGCCCCGGCCCCGCGCCCGACGTCGCGGCGCTCGCCGCCGCCTGCCGCCGCGAACTCGCGCCGTACAAGGTCCCGGAGATCTGGGTCCGGGTCGAGGCGCTGCCGGTGAACGCGATGGGCAAGGTGCAGCGTGCCGGGCTGCCGGACCTGGTCGAACGGCACCGCGAGACGGGAGCGCACGAGTGGACGGGTCGATGAACGGGACCGCGGCCGGGGACGCGGCCGCCCGGATGTTCGGGCTGGACGGGCGGGTCGCGATCGTGACCGGGGCGTCGTCCGGCCTGGGCGCGGCGGTGGGACTCGCTCGCCGCGCTCGGCGCGCGGGTCGCCGTGGTGGCCCGCCGCCGCGACCGGCTCGACGCGCTCGCCGAACGGATCGGGGGCCTCGCCGTCGCGTGCGACCTGTCCGATCCCGGCCGCGCGGGCTCGGTCGTCGAGGCGGCGGCCGGGAAGCTCGGGCCGCCGGAGATCCTCGTCAACGCGGCGGGCGGCATGTTCACCGAGGAGCGCGCCGAGGCCGAGCCGCTCGACGCCGTCCGCCGCACCATGGACCTGAACCTGGTGGCGCCGATGGTGCTCGCGCAGGCCGTCTTCCCGCACATGCGCGACGCGGGGCGCGGGACGATCGTCAACGTCTCGTCCATCAGCGGCCGGGTCGGCGTGCCCGGCATCCCGCAGGCGTCCTACGCGGCGAGCAAGGCGGGACTGTCGGGGCTGACGGCCGAGCTGGCGGTGCAGTGGGCGCGGCACTCGATCCGGGTGAACACGGTCGCGCCCGGGTTCTTCCGCAGCGAGATCACCGGCCCGCTCTACGGCAGCGAGCGCGGCGCCGAGTACCTGCGCCGCAACACCCCGCTGCCCAAGGAGGGCGCCCCGGACGACGTCGTCGGCGCCGTCGTCTGGCTCGCCGGGGACGCCGGAAGCTACGTCACCGGGCAGACGATCGTCGTCGACGGCGGCTGGACCGCGCGTTAGATGTGCGTGCCGCGGCTCGCCTGCATCGCCTGGCGCGCCTGCGCGGACGAGGCGTTGACCACGTCGTCGTCGAAGCGGTCCAGGAGGAGCTTCTGGGTGGCGGCGAGGTGGGCGCGGGCCAGCCGCCCGGCCTCCCGGTGGCGCCCGGCGGCGATCTCGTCGCGGACCCGGCCGTGGATGCCGACGACGCTCTCCGCCTCCTCCCGCGACGGGTACTCGCCGCGCCGCGCGAGCGCCTCCGCCCACGTCTCCTCCTGCGCCGACCACAGGGCGACGAGGCTGCTGACGATGTAGCGGACCGTCGCGTTCGGCGTGAACGACACCAGCAGGTCGTGGAACTCGCGGGCGGTGCGGGTGAAGGCGACGCCGTCGCCGACCAGCTCCGAGCACGCCTCGATGTTGGCGGTCAGCGCGGGGACGACCGTGTCCGCGCGGTCGGGACGGCGCGCGCACTCGGCGGCGCACATCGGTTCGAGCGTCTGCAGCCCCTCGGCGAGGTCGCGCAGCGTCACCCGTCCGCCCTGGAGGGCGAGCCCGAGGTGGTACGCGGCGGACGCGCCGTCGGGGCGGTGCACCTCGGCGCCGCCGACGTTGCCGCGCCGGACCGTCACCAGGCCCTCGGTCTCCAGGATCCGCAGCGCCTCCCGGATCGAGGGGTAGCTGACGCCGAACTCCTGGACGAGCTGGTCCTGGGTCGGGAGCCGGTAGGCGTCGTCTCCGGCGAGGATCCGGCCGCGCAGCTCGTCGGCGACGGTCTCCGCGATGCGGCGCTGCGGGACGCGCGTTCGTCGGATGGGCGTCACGCAGTCGGCTCCCCGGAATCCCTGTGCATGTGCCTGAGTATACTGTCCCGCATTGGATTGCGAGTATTGCAATCCTTATAAGGTTAACTTACCGTACGGTACATGGACTTCACGATGGGGCCGGACGCCGCCGCGCTCCGCGGCGAACTGCGGGAACTGGTGGCCGAGCACGTCCCGCCCGGCTATCTCGGGGCCTTCACCGACGACCCGGCCGACCTCGAGACCGCGCAGAAGTTCTGCCGCCTGCTCGCCGAACGCGGCCTGCTCTGCCCGGCCTGGCCGCGGGAGTACGGCGGACGCGACGCCTCGATCTGGGAGCAGACGGTCGTCCGCGAGGAGATGTGGGCCCACCACGAGCCGCGCGGCGCGCAGTACATGGGCGTCAACTGGGTCGGGCCGACGATCATGCGGCACGGCACCGCGGAGCAGCGGAACGCGCACCTGCCGCCGATCGCCCGCGGCGAGGTCATCTGGTGCCAGGGCTTCAGCGAGCCCGACGCCGGTTCCGACCTGGCGGCGCTGCGCACGTCGGCCCGCCGCGACGGCGACGAATGGGTGATCTCCGGGCAGAAGGTCTGGACGTCCTACGCCACCATGGCGCAGTGGTGCTTCCTGCTCGCCCGCACCGGCCGGCGCGAACGCAGGCAGCAGGGCCTGACGATCTTCCTCGTGCCGATGGACGCCCCCGGCGTCGAGGTCCGGCCGATCGACACCCTGATGGGCCCGCACCACCTCAACGAGGTGTTCTTCGACGACGTGCGGGTCGGCGCGGGCGCGGTGCTGGGCGAGGCCGGCGACGGCTGGACGGTCGTCCAGGAGGTCCTGTCGTTCGAACGGGTCGGCATCGCCCGCTACGCGCGCTGCGAGCGGCTGCTCCAGGACGCGCCGCGCGTCCTCGGCGACGCCTGGGACGCCCTGCCCGCCGAGCTGCGCGTCCGGTGGGCGCGGATGCTGACGCACTGCCGCCGCGCGCGCCTGCTCGCCTACCGGGTGATCGCCACGCAGCAGGAGGGCCGGGTCAGGCCGAACGACGCCGCGGCCTACCGGATCGCGGTGACCAGGCTCGACCAGGAGAGCGCGGACGTCCTCGCGGAGATCGCCGAGTACACCGGCACCGACGATTCCGCGGAGGCCGCCTGGTTCCGCCTCGAAGTCGAGGACCACCGCAGGTACTCGCACGCGTCGACCGTCGCGTCCGGAAGCATCGACGTCCAGCGCATCCTGCTGGCCCGAGCCCTGCTGGCGGCATCGTGAACATCGAACCGAGCGACGAGGCCGCCGAGTACGGACGGCAGGCGATGCGGGCGATCGAGTCCGCGGGCGGGGACGAACTCGTCCGGCTGGCCGAACGCGAACCCGCGCGGCGGGCCGAACGGGTGACGCCCGTCCTGGCGGAGCTCGGCGCGTGGGAACTCGACCCGCGCGGCGACGCCGCCGACCTGGAGGCCGCGGCCGCACTGTGCCGCGCCGCCGGATACTGGGCCGTCCCGTACCCGGTCGCCGAGCGCCTCGCCCGTCCCGCCGGCCCGGACACGGGCGCGCTCGCGGTCGTCGCCGACGCCGCCGCCCAAGGCCGCCGCCGCCGGGCTCGACCTGCGCTGGACGGCGGCGACCCTCGACGCCGCC
>NZ_MKJY01000130.1 GCF_001942465.1 Actinomadura sp. CNU-125 | reverse complement strand
TGGATCGGCAGCAAGCAGCGTAGATCTGCCCGCAGATCACCCATGAAGAAGCTGTCCGGAAAACGCGTGGCCCCTCAACCTCCGGAACAGGACCTTGCCGGGCCACATGTCGAGAGACCTCATCAGGAAGGTGGCCGAGGACAGATGGACCTGAACAACGCCCAATGGCGTAGGGCGACGAAGAGTCTGAACAACGGCGGCGAGTGTGTCGAGCTGGCGGGTTTCCCCGGCTCGGTGGCCGTTCGCGACAGCAAGGACCCGGAGGGGCCGGTCCTCCTGCTCCCCCGAGCCGCGCTGCGCGAGGCCGTCGAGACGGCCTCGAACACGCGCTGAACGGCACGTCCCCTGACGTAGAAGCAGGAAGATGTTGGACGAATGGAACTGAGTAAAGCCACCTGGCGCAAGGCAAGCCGAAGCGGTTCCAACGGGGGTGACTGCGTCGAGTTGGCAGGGCTCCCCGGCAAGATCGCCGTCCGAGACAGCAAGGCCCCAGAGGGCCCCGTCCTCCTGCTCCGTCCCATCACACTCAGGGATGCCGTCCAGGCGGCCTCGGACGAGCACTGAACGGCTCGTTCCGCACGAACACCTCCCTGACGCATGAGCTGAGGCAGTCGGTGCGGGCCCGGCTTGGGGAGGGCACGGGCTGGCGCGTTCAAGCCGCCGGAGCCAAGCTGACGTCCTGGCCGGTCGCGGTGACGGTTATGCGGAACCGGTTCAGGGCGTCAGGCTCGTGCTCGGTCTGAAGGACCGATTGCGGTTGCTTCTGACCCTGCAACGGCATGAAGAACGCGTCGTCTACTGCGCGGCCCTTGGCGATGCCGTCCGCGACGTCGAGGACCACGAGCGCGCCGACACATTCGGGGCCGGAGTAGGGCACCACGATGCGGCCCGCGTCGCGAGTCTGCTCGACCCACGCGTACGGGATCGTCCGGGCCGACGCCGTGACCACCACCCGATCGAACGGCGCCTCCGAGGGAGCGCCGTTTTCGCCGTCGCCGGTGATGACGGTGACACAATCGTCGAAGCCCGTCCGCACCAAGCAGCCGACGCGGCGGCAGCCAGTTGGGCATCGATCTCGACCGTGGTCACGTGGGCACCAGCGTCGGCCATGAGCGCGGCGTTAAACCCGGTACCGGCGCCTACTTCTAGGACGTTCATGCCGGGTTCGAGTCTGGCGACGTCGAGCATCTGGCGTACGATGTAGAGGGCAGATGCCGAGCAGGTCGGCCAAAGCATCCCGTTGGCGTCCCTGTGGACTTGAGTCACCACAGACTCGCCACTGGCGACGTGGCGTTCCCACGTCTCCGTGTCGTCGGCCCGATCGAGCTGCTGAAGCTGACCGTCTGAGGACCGCACCCAAATCCGTTCGGGAAGCAATTCGGATCTGTCGCAGCCGTACTGTTGGCACGGCCGCGGGCCCACCTCCGTAGCAGTTCGGTTGCAATTGCCGTATCCGCTCAAGGCATCAGCGATGCCCCGCAGTTCTGGCTTTAGCGTCAGGCGTTTGGATGTTTAAAGCAGTGGCTCCGTAGAGACACTTTAATATTTGTTCTCCCGTTGAGGGAAGGGTGATGGGAGGCGTAAAGGCTAACCCCTTGTTTGTAGCCGTTGATGCCAGATGGAAAATTTGCTGTATTGTGCATCATGGAAACATCCCAACCTCCAACCCTTTTTAGATTGCTCATTAACTCTCGATACAGTGACGGCGCGTCCTGTGCGTTGTTAACTTGGAAATATGTGTGCGACTTAAATTCGTATAGATTGGAATCGACGCGCCACGGGTCGTCTGGAAGTGGTACGACTTCCTTCTTTTTGTGCGGCTCTTCTCCGCAGAAGTCGAACTCAACTCCAGCGGACTCTTCGGCCTCTCTGGGGAGGCTGTCCATCATCTCGCTGCTAAGTTTCTGAACTGTGTGACCGATTTTTCTCGGATTTTCAGCGGGATAAGTGCCCGGGATTGAAATCGAGTGACAGCTAGACAACGTTGCCGTGGAGGAGATGATAATAATTGCATTTTTCATGAGATGCCCTGCCACCATTTTTCCCTCCTCTCTTCGTTGCCTCCAGTCCCGTATGGAGTAGGGTTGTTGTGTGGCTCTCGATCGCTATGTGTTCCTGCAATAACTTTGGCCTGCTGTTCTAGACTTTCGCTTGCTTCGAATGATTTTTGTGGGCCGCTTGTTTCTTCGCCATCCCAATAATTTCCATGGCCTTCGGTGTCTGTCATGAGGCGCTGGCCGCCGAACTCTTGGTCACTGGGGACGTTCGGGACGCCGGTTAGGTGCTGCAAGCCACCGATGGGTGGGAGTCCTCCTGAGCCGTGGAGGTAGCGGCCGGAGCTGGGGACTTGATCGCCTGAGGCTTCCTGCGCCCAGACATGGTTCGCCCCGATGCCGAGGTCTTCGGCGTGGGATACCCGCATGCCGGGGCTGCCTGCGACCACGATGTCATCTACCGGGAGACGGTTCTCTGGATGGCGGGCCGCCTCTCCGATTACCGTGGAGCCATAGCTGTGGCCGACCGCGGTCATGTGTGCGCTGTCATTTCCGGCCGTTGATTGGGCTTCTCTGAGACCGTCAATGAAGTTGTTCAACTGTGGGCCGCCTGCGTCGGCGTATCCTCCCGAGGCGGCATTGAAGAAGATTTCGTCCGGGGCGTCGTAGCCTAGCCAGGCAACGGTCGAGACGGGGCCGTCGGCGAATATCTTGGTGGCCTCGTAGAGGTTGTGGACCCGGTCCATGCTGTCGGTGAACTTTGTCAGATCCTGCTCGGTGCCTGGCACGTATACTGCGCTGTGCTTGGCGAGGTCTGGGTTGCCGAAGGCTACGATGGCCCGGCCATCGGCCCCTTTGCCGTCCTCTTTCTCTGCTTCTGTGGTGGTTGTGGAGTCGAAGCCGAGTACATACAGGTCGTGGCCTTTCGACTCGTATGTTGAGATGGCTTTGTTCAACGCGACGAGGCGTCCGAGGTCGTGACTTTCGAACTCGCTGAGGTTGCCGCCTTTGGCTTGGAGCTCGGTGAGGCGGCTCTCCAGACGGGTTCGGTTGGCCTCGTCGCGGTCTTCCGAGGGGATTCCGTCGAGCCATCCGATCTTGGTCGGGTAGGCGTTCATCATGAGGTGGCGTTGCTCCTCGGGGAGGGTTCGCCACCAGTCCGCGACTTCCCCCGGGGATTTGAGGTTGCTGGGCGGGATGTTGTTCGGGTTGAAACCCGCGAGTTTGGTTGCGACGCCTGCGTCTTGCTGGAGCCCCGCGAGGGGGTTCTTGGTGTTGAGGACGTCGGGGCGTAGCGCTCGGAGGGCGCCGGCTATCTCGTTGTCTGCGACGGTGGCCTTCTTGACGGCGGCGACGAACTTGCCCTGGATGTCCTGCGCGACCTTCTGCAACTCTTGCCAGTTGGCGTAGCGGGCGGGGAGGGTGTCTGGGAAGTCGATCGAGCCGTCGTGGCCGATTCTGAGGTACTGGCTCTCGGCTGAGCTGATCGCAGAGCGGAGTTCGTTCTGTGCGGACTGGATTTTGCCTTGTGCGGAGTTGAGAACGCTCGCGACCGCTGATGCTTCGCCGGACGTGACGCGGATGCGTGATCGCACCGGGAGCAGGGTCCGCATCGCGGCCTCTGCGTCCGCGCCCTTCCAGCGGGCGCTTCGGACGCCGTTGAGGAACTTGCCTTGGTAGGCGTCCTCGGCTTGTTCGAGGTGCTCGACCAGTTTGCGCCAGGACCGCCAAGCCGAGTCGAGGTCGCCGGGCCTGGCGTCTCGAAGTTGGGCGAAGGACACCATCGCTAACGTGCTCCCGTCCGGATCCGCTCGATGGCCTGCTTCGTCTGCCGGTCGGCCCACTGGGCGTTCGTGGCGCACCTCTCGACGGCGTCGCCGAGAAACTCGATCTCGTCCGTCATCCGGTTGAGCGTCTGCAGCCACTCGGACGAGACGTGCTTCATGGCGTCCGCCGTCGCCCAGCCGTTACCGAGCGCGCTGGCCGCTTGGTCCGTGGCGGACGGGAAAGCCTTGCCGCCCGTCCGGATGTGCGAACTGACTTCGGGTGCGGTTCTCCCCGCGTTTCGTAGCGCGGCCGGATCTACTGCGGAGATACCGGAACCGGTGGGTGCTGAGGGTTGGTTGCGCCGGATGTTGGTCCTGTGCTCGGTCATGGGGCGCTCTTTCTACGGGGCGATGGGTGCTCGCGGTCGGGGGATGACGAGTTCACTCGCCTCGCAAGATCGAGGAGGCGTCCAGACGTGCGGGTGGACCTTCAGGGTCGATTGGTGGGTTGCTCTGGATGAGGTCGCCGTCGTCGGTGGGGACGGGAGCGCCGATCACGGGGGGCACGGTGTGCTCCGCGCCCCAGAAGTCTTGGTCTTCGGGGAGCCAATGCTCCCGATTGCGCTCGTCGTCCTGCTGACCGCCACTTGCACCCATAGGGAAGAGCGGCATCCCGTGTGTGCCGGTTCGGCCGGTTCCGGCGGCTTCGGTGTTCGTAGTGCCTATTGGGGTGCTGCTCTCTCCTCCGCTGGGCACGGCGTGCGCTCGTCCGTTGGGCCTTCTTGGGGCGGACAGTGGTTTTGGCCGTGTGGTCGGCGCCCCGCCAGCGACGCCGATTCCTGGAGTGGGGATGGAAGGTGGCGCCTGCGCGTGTGGCGCGGCCCGTCCACCGGAGGCGGCGTCGTGGTGCGTCGGCTCTACGCCGGCCAGTTCTGTGTGAGCGCTTGCAGGCGGATTGTCCGGGGTGGCGTCGTCCGTTTTTGCGGGTGCTGCTTGTTCGCTTGTGGCCGTCAGGGCGTTGGCGATCCTGTTGCCTGCGGAACCTTCTGAGGCCAGCCACTCATGGTTCGTGCTTATGGGTTCCGTGGTCACAGAGTCGGGGAGGCGTGTCCAGGCTTCGGCTATGCGGCGGTTGAGGTGCTGCATGTGCTCGTGGGCGTCCTCGTCGCCGGGCTTGTTGGCGACGTACCAGGGGAGGATCTCGCCGCCGAACCAGTCGAGGGTCTCGCCCATCTGGCGGGTGGCGGTGCTCAGGTTCTCGGCGTTGGTCTGCAGCGTGCGGAGGGCTCGCAGGGCAACGGTCGCCGCTTCGTCCTCCCAGACTTCGGCCAGCGTTCTGGAGGCTCGGACGAGCAGGGCCCGGAGGCCGTCGATGTTCTGTGCGGCCGCGAGGTGGGCGTCCCCGGCGGCCTTGATCGTGCGGGGGTCGGTGGCGTCGAGGAGTGTGTGGATCGCGTCGACGTTTTCGTGCGGGTTTCCGATGGGGGCGACGCCGGTTTTGATCGTTCCCATCCGCTACGCCATCGGCTCTCGGGATGCGGTGGTGATTGAGCGGATGCCTGAAAGGGTCTTTTCGTCTGCGTCGCGGTAGTTTTCTGCGGCCTTTTCCAGGGCGTTCGCTGCGAAGAGGACATCGTCGAGGAGGCGCTGGTGGGCGCGGGTGATCTGGGTGTTGCCTTGGTCGACCGTGCTGCTCAGCGCTCGGGCGGCGTCCCAGATGCCGAACGCGGTCGCGGGGATCTTGAGGGACGTGCTTGAGTGGGTCGCCAGCTCGCGTCGTATTTGACGGGCTATGTCCCGGATCTGGCTATGGTC
The DNA here is from genome assembly GCF_001942465.1 of Actinomadura sp. CNU-125. Taxonomy (GTDB): domain Bacteria; phylum Actinomycetota; class Actinomycetes; order Streptosporangiales; family Streptosporangiaceae; genus Spirillospora. The sequence continues at coordinate 8,573 of NZ_MKJY01000130.1, read as the reverse complement.
GTACTTTGTTCCGTGACCGGCGGGTGTCGTCACGCCTTGTTCCCCTCACGAGCGTCGCACGACAAGAGCGAAAAACGACCGCCAGTATTCCGATGTGTTCGTTCGGAGGTCAAACTGGGGTCAATTGTGAGGGGAACTCGCTTTTTGGTCGGGGAAATTGGCCGAATTGTCCGGTCAGTCGAAGGCTCGGGACATTTCGTCCAGGTGTTCGTTCGCCACCACTGCCAGGGACCGTGGGGGATGCTGATCGGTCCACGCCAGGGACGCGACGCGGACGGTCGTCATGAAGGCGCCCGCGAGGATCCGGGGCCGCGGACTTTCGGGGGGTAGGGCATCGCGTTCGGCGATCAGCGCGGCGAGGCTGCGCTCGAACTCGGCCCAGCGCGCGAGTTGGCGGGCCAGGACGGACGGGTGCGCGCGCGCCAATCGGGCCTGTGCGGCCCACTCCGGGTCCGGTTCGCCTACCTCTTGCAGGAGCGCGTGCAAGGAGTTTCGGAGGGCGGGCCAGGCGCGTTCGGTCGGGGGACGGGACGCGAAGGTGCGCAGGAGCGACTCCATGCGTTCGGCGTCGCCGTAGAGGAGTGCGTCTTCCTTGGCGGCGAAGTAGTTCGAGAAGGTGCGGCGGGAGACGTCCGCGGCGTCGGCGATGGCTTCGACGGTGACGTTGTCGAGTCCGTGTTCGATGGTGAGGCGGATCGCGGCCCGGTGCAGGGCGCGTCGTGTCGCCTCCTTCTTGCGCTCGCGCAGACTCTCCATGCCTCCATGACCTTACCGGTGACGACCTTGCACTCTGGGAAACTTTGCGCAGTGGGAATATATTTCCGGCGGCATGACTTGAAGGTCTCGTTCCCACTACTTCATCGGAGGCGTCCTTGAGTGTGCGTGCCCCGTCGCCGGCGATGTCGCGGCGGCAGATCCTGGAGGCGTTGAGCGGCCTCCTGCTGGTGCTGTTCGTCGCGATGCTCAGCTCCACGGTGGTGTCGACGGCGCTGCCACAGATCATCGGCGCCCTGAAGGGCAGCCAGTCGCAGTACACCTGGGTCGTCACGGCGACCCTGCTCGTGTCGACGGCGAGCACCCCGATCTGGGGCAAGCTCGCCGACTTGTACAGCAAGAAGCTTCTGCTGCAGATCGCGATCGTGATCTTCACCGTGGCGTCGCTGGCGTCCGGGTTCGCGCAGAACACGGGGCAGCTGATCGCCGCGCGGGCGGTGCAGGGGCTCGGTATGGGCGCCCTGCAGATCCTGGTGCAGATCATCATGGCCGCGATGATCAGCCCCCGCGACCGCGGCCGCTACTACGGCTATCTGGGCGCGGTGATGGCGGTCGCGACGGTCGGCGGGCCGCTGCTCGGCGGTCTGATCGTCGACACGTCGTGGCTGGGCTGGCGCTGGTGCTTCTTCATCGGCGTGCCGTTCTCGCTGGTCGCGCTGGTGATGCTGCAGAAGACGCTGAAGCTTCCGGTCTTCAAGCGGGACGACGTCAAGATCGACTACTGGGGTGCGCTGCTCATCGCGGGCGGTGTCAGCACGCTGCTGATCTGGGTGACGTTCGTCGGTAACAACTTCGCGTGGCTGTCGTGGCAGACCGCCGCGATGGTGGTGGGCGGTCTGGTGCTGCTGGCCGTGGCGGTGTGGGTCGAGGCGCGGGTGCGCGAGCCGATCGTGCCGCTGAAGATCGTGACGCAGCGGAACACGGCGCTGGCGATCGTCGCGAGTCTCGCGGTGGGCATGGCCATGTTCGGCGGGGCCGTGTTCCTGGGGCAGTACTTCCAGATCGGGCGCGGGTTCAGCCCGACGAAGGCGGGGCTGCTGACGTTCCCGATGATGCTGGGCGTCCTCGGCTCGTCCACGATCGCGGGACGGCTGGCGACCAAGACCGGGACGGTCAAGCGGTACATCGTCACCGGTGCGGTGACGCTGACGGCCGGGTTCGCGATGCTGTCGTTCATCGACCACGAGACGTCGCTGGTCTACATGGGCGTCGGGATGTTCCTGGTCGGTGCGGGCGTCGGCATGACGATGCAGAACCTGGTGCTGGTCGTGCAGAACTCGGTGCGGCTGGACGAGATCGGCGCGGCGAGCGGGACGGTCACGTTCTTCCGTTCGCTCGGCGGGACGATCGGTGTGTCGGTGCTCGGTGCGGTGCTGGCGGCCAAGGTCGCGGACCACATCGCCGAGGGGCTCGCCAAGCTGGGCGTGCCGGCGTCGCAGAGCGGCGGCGCGGGCGGCGACCTGGACGTCACGGCGCTGCCGGAGCCGATCCGCGAGATCGTCCGGGCCGCGTACGGGGACGCGACGGGGCACATCTTCCTGATCTCCGCGGGCATCGCGGTCGTCGGGATCGTCGCGGCGGCGGCGCTGAAGCCGGTGCGGCTGCGCGACAGCCTCGACCTGCCCGAACCGGACGGGACGGACGACGCGGACGCGGGCGTCCCGGCGAAGCTCGGGAGTTCGTGATCTTGTCAGACCGCTGACAAGGCCGTGAACGAATAGCTGGGCTGAAGTAGAAGAAACGGGCACTTCCCCATCCGTACGGTCGGAAACCCACACGATCGGGATGGGGAGCGTTCGATGAGCGGTTCGGAGTTCGGGCGCGCACGGCGTCGGTCGCGCGTGCGGGCGGGATGTTCGCCCGGAGCGGGCTGTGGCGCCCGGGGCCGCCGCTCAGGGTCGCCCGCCAGCTCGGGGCCCTGCGCAGATGGGGCACCGTGCTGGGCGGGACGGTCGTGTCCGCCGCCGCCCGCGACCCGGACCGGATCGCGATCATCGACCATCTGGGGGAGCTGACCTACGGGGAGCTCGACGCCCGGACGGGACGGCTCGCGGCGCAGGTGCGCGGGAAGGTCGTGGCGGTGCTGTGTCGCAACCACCGCGGGATGATCGAGGCGCTGGCCGCGTGCGGCAAGGCGGGCGCGGACCTGGTGCTGATGAACACGGGGATGAGCGTCGAGCAGCTCGTCGCGGTGGTGGCCGAGCAGTCGGTGGACGTGGTGATCGCCGACGAGGAGTTCGCCGCGTTCCGGGAGGCGCTGCCGGACGGCGTGCGGGTCATCACGGACGTGGAGCTGGAGGCGCTCGTCGCGGGCGACGACGGGACGGAGGTCGGGCCGCCCGGTAAGACGGGACGGACGATCGTGCTCAGTTCGGGCACGACGGGGCGTCCGAAGGGGGCCGACCGCAAGTCGCGTCCGGGGCTGTCGCCGCTGACGTCGATCCTGTCGCGGATCCCGTACCGGGTGCACGAGCGGATGTTCATCGAGGCGCCGCTGTTCCACACGTGGGGTTACGCGATGCTGCAGGTGGCGATCTCGCTGCGCGCGACGATCGTCCTGCGGCCCCGGTTCGACCCGGCGGAGACGCTGCGGACGATCGCGGCGACGGAGGCGACCGCGCTGGTGGCCGTCCCGGTGATGCTGCAGCGGATGCTGGACGTGCCGGACCGCCCGGACGTGCCGTCGCTGCGGATCGCGGCGGTCAGCGGGTCGGCGCTGCCCGCGACGCTGGCGACGGCGTTCATGGACGGGTTCGGCGACGTCCTCTACAACCTGTACGGGTCGACGGAGGCGTCGTGGGTGACGATCGCGACGCCCGCCGACCTGCGGGCGGCGCCGGACACGGCGGGGACGCCGCCGCCCGGCACGCGGCTGGCGATCCTGGACGATGCGGGCGAACCGGTCCCGGCGGGGACGGTCGGGCGGATCTTCGCGGCGAACGAGCTGCTGTTCGCGGGGTACACCTCGGGCGGTGCGAAGGAGATGCGCGACGGGATGATCGGCCTCGGGGACCTGGGCCGCCTCGACGAGCGGGGCCGGCTGTTCGTCCACGGACGGGACGACGACATGATCGTCTCCGGGGGCGAGAACGTGTTCCCGGGGGCGATCGAGGAGATCATCGAGGGGTTGCCGGACGTGCGGGAGGTCGCGGTGACGGGGGTGCCGGACGAGGAGTTCGGGCAGCGTGCGGCGGCGTTCGTCGTCCTGCGGGACGGTGCGTCGCTCGACGCCGATGCGGTGCGGGCGCACGTCCGCGACCATCTCGCCCGGTTCGCCGTTCCGCGCGATGTGCACTTCGTGGACGAACTGCCGCGGAACGCGACGGGGAAGGTCGTCCGGCGGCGGCTGTCCGGCGATCCTGAATCCGATTCACGAACTGTCAGTTAGACGCACAAAAACCCGAATATCTCCGTGCTCGACGGCGAATCGCCGGATGCCTCCGCTATGTCACCATCCGTTTTAGAAGTGTTACACGCCTGGTGAGCGGGTGTTCGGACGCCTTTTCGGTGGATCGGGCCCCGCATTAGCCGCGCCCTCGGAGGTGCGCCATGCACGCGCTCGTCCTCGCCTGCGCCGCGCAGGCCGTCTACATCGTCGCCTTCGTCCTGTTCAAGACGGCCGTCGGGCGGATGGCCCCGCTCAGCGGACGGCATCCGCTGCGCACCGGGACCGAGCTGGTGGCCGGCGCGAGCTGGCTCGCGGCCGTCTTCCTGCTGATCGGCGGGTTCGCGATCTCCGCGGCCGCGCTGGTCACGCTGCCGGTGGCCGCCGCCCTGCCCGCCTACGGCCTCAGCCTGATGCTGCTGCTCGTCGTCGGGATGAGCGGCTTCGGCGAGCGCCCGACGTCGCGCGAGTGGCTGGCCGTGGTCGTCACCGTCGCCGCGATGGTGACGGCCGCGCTGTCGGTGCTGCCCGGGGCGGGCGAGTCGCTCGCCGACGCCCTGCACCGGACGGGCGGCGAGGACGCGGCGGGCGCGCTGCCGCTGTGGAAGGCGGGGCTGGTGTTCGTGCCGTCCCTCGCGGTGCCGATCTGGATGTTCAGCGTCCGCGACCGTCCGGTCGCCGGGCGGCACGCGCGTCCCGTCACCGGCATCGCCTACGGGGTCGGCGCGGGCGTCCTGCTCGGCGCGACCGAGGCGTTCGGGCTGGGCACGGCGATGCTGCTGGCGGACGGCGCCGGGGTCGGCGTCCTCGCCACCCCGCACCCGTACCTGTTCCTGCTGGCGGGCGTGCTCGGCCTCGGGCTCGTGTCGATCGGGCTGCAGCGGTGCCGGCTCACGATCATCGTCACGGTCGTCACCGTGACCGCCAAGACGCACCTGCTGCTGTCGGCGACGCTGCTGTTCGGCGAGCCGTGGCCGGGGGACGTCGCGCCGTTCGGGCTGCGGGTCGCGGGCGTGCTGCTGGCGGTGCTGGCGCTGCTCGCCTTCCCGCGCCACGAGCGCCGCGCCGCGTCGGTGCCCGATGTCGTGCCGGACGAGTTGCGCGGCCGTCCGGGACCGGGCGTCCCGCAGAGCCCGCCGCCCGCCGGGTGGCCCGTCCGGCCCGCGCCGCACGTCCGTCCCGCCGGGATCCGGCACGACGGGCAGTGGGCGGCGCCGTACGACCACCGGGTGTCAGGGTAGCGACCAGGCGGTCGACTCCAGGCGTCCGGTGGTGCCGAGGTCGAGGCCGCCCGGAACGCGCAGGCTGAGCGGGTTCCGTCCGGTTCCGGGAGTGACCTCCAGGAACGTTCCGTTCACGTTCGTCCCGTGGGTCACCGTGTTCCGCCAGTTCAGGACGGTCGACGCGGACTCGCCCGGACGGACGGTGATCGCCTTCGGCCCCGGGTCGGTCATGGTCGTCGAACCCTCGACGACCCGCACCCCCTCGAACGGCTCGCGGTTCTCGTCGAGGACGCGCAGCGCCGGGTAGCCGTTCAGCCGGTAGGGCGCGTCGCCGCAGTTCAGGAGCTTCACCCGCATGCCGCGCAGCCCCATCGCCGCGTCCGGTTCGAGTGCTTCGAGCCGGACGCGTCCGGCGAGCACTCCGTCCGCGCGACCCGCGGCCCGCGCAGTGGGGGGAGGGGCGAGACGAGCGGCGACGGCGAGCCCGACGAAGGGGCCGGGGCCGCGCCGTCGGCGGCCGGGGCGGTACGGACCTCGGTGCCGCACGCGGCGGTCAGGGCGAGCACCACGGCGAACACCGCAGTTCGGGAGAAAAGGGGCACCCGACGATCCTCCCAGACCCCCCGAGGACGAACGCCGGACGCCGCGGGCCGCCCCCGCCGGTTCGTTGACCTGCGGCGTGTTGCCCTAATAAGCGGCCGGATAAGGGCAACACGCCGCAGGTCAACGAGTTCGGACGGACGGGCGCAGGTGGGCGGCGCGCAGGGCCACCTCGATGCCGAAGCGGGTCTCCGGGTCGGTCAGCTCGGCGCCGAAGGTCTGCTCGATCTTCCGCATCCGGTACCGGACGGTCTGCGGGTGGATGTGCAGTTCCGCCGCGATCTCGGCGGCGGTGCCGCGGGTGACGAGCCAGGTCCGCAGAGTCTCGGTCAGCCGGTCCTGCTGCCCGCGCGTCATCGTGTCGAGGATGCCGAGCCGCCGCCGGGTGAGCTGCTCGACCAGCGCCGGATCGGAGAACAGCCACAGGGTGACCAGGTGGTCTTCGCAGTGCACGATCCTGTCGTCGACCACGCCGTCCAGGGCTAGGCCGAGGGCGCGGCGGGCCCAGCGCAGCGAGTCGGCGGCCTGGTGCAGCGGGACGGTCAGGCCGATCGCGGCGCGGCGGCCCGGCACCGCGGCGTCCAGCATCGCGCGGCGCGCCGCCGTGCACGGGCCGGGCAGGAGCAGGTGCGGCGCGTCGGTCTCGAGGTCGGCGAGGACGTCCTCGTCCAGCGCCGTCCACACGCACCGCGACTCGGGTTCGACGGCGACGAGCGTGACCTCGCCCGGCACCGCCCACCCGGCGGCGTGCGCGGCCTGGTCGAGTTCGGACGCGTCGTGCGGCGCGTGTTCGAGGACGCGGCGCAGTAGCCTGCGGCGGCGCTCGTCCAGTGCGGGGATCGGCCGCTCGCGCGCCTCCAGGTAGCCCTCCAGGGAGAGCGCCGCGAGTTCGTCGAGGAAGCTGAACAGCGCGTCGGCCAGGCGCGACATGACGGCCGACGAGATGTCGTGGCGCGGCGCGACCTTCATGACGCGCCGCCACGCGACCTGCCCGCCGATCCGGTACGCGGCCTGGAGCGTGTCGAGGGTGCGGCCCTCGTGCGCCTCGTACTGGCCGAGCATCCGGGCGGTGCGGGCGAGGTCGCCGCTCCCGGAACCGGGGACGGGCGGGGCCGCGCCGGACGGGAGCGAGCCCGGCGCGGCCGCGCCGGGCGGTCCGGCGACGCGGTCGACGAACGCGGTCAGGTTGTGCTCCACGCTGAGCCGCAGCACCTGCCCGTACGGGCCGTCCAGCGGGCGGGCGTACTCGGGGATGCCGCGCCGGATCTCGGCGATGATCTCCCCGGCGAGGCTGGGGAGTTCGGGACGCATGATCCGGGCGAGCCGCGGCGGGACCCGGCCCGCCCGCTCGGCGGCTCCGGCTTCGACGGTTCTGGACACGGGCACCTCCGTCACCGTTCGGGACGGCCGGCGATCCGGCCGTGGCCCCGACCGTACGCACGGTCGCCGCGCGGTTTCTGTAGGGCGCGGGAACAAAACGCGAAGAGCACTGCTCAGCCGGGCACAAGAAAGACGGCGACGATCACGCGTCCGTCCCCTATGCGCAGAACGCGGCGTCGGCGGCCTTCGCGAGGTCGGCGCGGAACGTCTCGTCGTCCTCCAGCGCCGATTCGTTGTAGGTGATCACGGCCTGGCGGTCGCCGTCGGCGCTGGTGTAGGTCCAGGTCCGGTAGCCGGGGAAGCCGCCGTCGTGCCCCCACGCGTACCCGCACGAGAACTTGATCCGCGCGACGCCGAGCCCGTAGTCCTCGACGATCCCGTCGTCGTTGACGGGCCGGACGGTCGTCAGCTCGCGCATCTGCGGGCGGGGGAGCAGCCGTCCGGTGAACAGGGCCCGGTGGAAGCGCGCGACGTCGTCCACGGTCGAGACGATGCCGCCGGACGTGCGCGCGCTCGACGGGCTGATCTGCGTGCTGACGTCGCCGAAGTCGAAGTAGTAGCCGTGCACGTACGGTCCGGGGAACGCGGTGCTCGTCTCCGGGTAGGACGTGTTCCGCAGCCGCAGCGGCCGGAAGATCCGCTTCTCGTACTCCTCCCCGACCCGGTTGCCGGTGGCCTTCTCGATGATCATCCCGGCGAGGATGTAGTTGGTGTTCGAGTAGTTCCAGTCGGTGCCGGGCGCGTAGTGCGGCGGCGTCTCCATCGCGATGGCGACGAGCTCCGCGGGCGTCCAGGCCCGCCCCGGCTCGGCGAAGATGCGCGGGTCGGACGTGTAGTCGTGCAGGCCGCTCGTCTGCGCGAGCAGCTGCCGGAGGGTGATCTTCGAGCCGTCGTTGCCGTTGCCCCGGACCACGCCCGGCAGCCACTTCTCGACCGTGTCGTCGAGGGAGAGCCGGCGTTCGGCGGCGAGCTGCAGCACGACCGTCGAGGTGAACGACTTGGTGACGCTGGCGATGCGGAACAGCAGCCGGTGGTCCATCGGGCGTCCGGTGGCCTTGTCGGACACCCCGGCGGTGGCGTGGAAGACGCGCCGGTCCCGGCGGGTCATGATCGTCACGCCGGGCGCGCCGTCCGCGACGAGCCGGTCGGCCCACGCCTCGACCGTCCGGTCGTGGAAGCCGAGCTTGCGCGCGGCCAGCGCCGGGAACTCC
>NZ_MKJY01000129.1 GCF_001942465.1 Actinomadura sp. CNU-125 | reverse complement strand
AGTCGTCGTGGAAGAGGTAGATGTTGAGCATCAGCGCGCCGCCGCCGGTGCCCAGGAGCTGGAAGTCGCGGGTGGCGACGTCGGCGAACAGGCCGCGGTCGACGCGCGGGAGCAGCGCGTTCACGTCGCGGGCGAACCCCTCCCCGCCGCTGTGCTGGGCGCCGAACGTCAGGACCATCCCCGCCTTGCGGCCCCGCAGGCCCGGTTCGTCCCGGACCGCCCGGCGCAGCGCGTCGACGGCCGCCGCGCTCCCCGTCCGCGCCTCGTCCGGGTCGACGGACAGCTCGATCTCGACGTAGCGGCGTTCGAGCGCCTGCCGGGGCGTCTTCGTCGGCGTCGGGGACGCCGCCGGCGGCTTCGGCGGCGGCTCCTGGGTGCCGAGGACGACGACCGAGAACGCCAGCAGCAGGTCCGCGAACAGCCATCCGGCGAGCGCGATCATGGAGACCCGCGGGTTCACCGGAACCATCGCCTCCGGCCGCCGCCCTCGGCGATCCGGTCGCGCAGCGCGTCCACCGACGCGCGCAGCCGCGCCAGCTCCGCGGTGACCTGCGCCGTGCGCCCGTCCGCCTCCGGCAGCCCGGCGAGGAGCCGGTCGAGTTCCGCGCGGATCTCGCCGGTCGCCGCCGCCAGCGTCGTCCGCAGCTCCTCGGCGGACCGCCGCGCGTGCGCGTCCAGGGCGTCGACCGCGCCGGGCAGCCGCTCGATCGACTCGGCCGTCCCGGCCATCAGCTCCCGGACCGAGGCGTCCATCCGCAGCAGCAGCTCCTCGATGCCCCCGACGACCGCGCCGAGATGGTCTGCGGTCATCTCGTGGCGGTGCGAGTAGATCGCCCCGTCGGTGCGCCAGTCGTCGAGCGCCGCGCCGATCGCGGCGCTCCCGGAGCCGAGGGCCTCGGCGATGCGGTCGCCGAGCCCGGCGCGGTCCTCGGCGGCGGCCGTCCGAGCCGCTCCGCGGCGTCCTCGACGGCCTTGCCCAGCAGCCCGGCGCCGTCCCCGAGCGCCCGGGTCAGCTCGGCGGTGGCCCCCGCCACCGACCCTGCGCGGCCGCGAGCGCGTCGATCCGCTGCCGACGGCCGCCGCGGCGGCACCGATCCGGCCGGTGGCGTCGCGGACCGCCGCGTCGCCCTTCAGCAGCGCCTCGGCGAGCCGCGCCACCCGGTCCATCCCGGCCCGCGCGCGGGCGACGGCCTCGTTCGTCTCCCGCTGCAGGTCCGCCGCGGCCGTCCCGGCCCGGCGCGCCTCCTGCGCCGCGTCCTCCAGCCGCCGCGCCGCCTCCTCGACGGCGCGACGCGTCGTCCAGCCGGAACCGGCCGAGGTGGAAGTCGGCGGCGGTGAGCGCCGCCGCCAGCTCGCGGGTGAGGCGGGCGCGCTCCCGCTCGGCGGCGCGCTCGGACCTGCGGCGCGTCGCCGTCTCGGCCACCGTCACCGTGATCAGCAGGCAGATCAGCAGCAGGGTGCCGAGGGCGATCCGGTCGAAGTAGAACAGGCCGCCGAGGCGGCCGTCGAACCCGGTCTGCCACTGCTCCAGGAACGACATGCCCGCCAGGTCGGCGTCCCCGCGGCTGTGCCGGTAGGCGCTGGTCGCCTTGAACAGCCCGAGCCAGGTCAGCATGATCGGCATGAAGATCAGCACCGACGGCGCCAGGTCCCGGACGGCCCCGGCGGCGCCGCGCGCCCGTCCCGGCTCGTCCGGCTCGGCGACCGTGTCGTCCCGCAGGAACGCCGCGTACAGGTCGATCGCGGCCCAGCGTTCGAGGTCGGTCTCGCCGTCCAGGTCGGCGGCGAGCCGGCCGAGCTGCCCGGCCCGCGGGCTCATCCGCGGTTCGGCGGCCAGCGCCGCCAGCCGCCGCGCCGCGTCCGCCCGTTCCAGCCGATCGGACGGGCCGGCGGCCCGGCCCACGGTCACCGTCAAGAATCCCCCGCCGTTTCGTGTCGTGCCGGTTACGGAGACATGAACACGTCGATTCTGGTCGGGATCGGGCCGAATGACTGCGCCAAACGGCACAGTGACCGCATTCGGTCTCTCCGGGTCAGCGGTTCCGCAGGCCGTCGAGGGTCTGCTCCAGCTCGGCGGCGATGATGCGGGCGGCGGCGGACGGGTCGCGGTCGCGGACGGCCTCGACCAGTGCGGCGTGCGCGTCCCGTCCGTGGTCGAGGTCGTGGCGGCGCACGTCCATGAGGGACGTCACTTCGAGCAGCCCCTCGCGCAGGACCGGGACGAACTCGGCGAACAGGTCGACCAGGATCGGGTTGTGCGCGGCCCGGACGATCGCGGCATGCAGGGCGATGTCGGCGTCGATGAACGCCTCGACGCGCCGGCCCGCGGCGCCGTCGGCGGGCAGGGCGGCGGTGCGGGCGGCCAGGGCGCGGTCGATGGCGGCGAGGTCGTCGTCGGTGCGGCGCAGCGCGGCGAGCTCGGTGGCGCGGCCCTCGACCATCTCGCGGATCTCGTACACGTCGACGACGGACGCGCGGCGCAGGCGCGTCCGCCAGTCCTCGTCGGGTTCGGTCGCGAGGACGAACACGCCCGCGCCCTGCCTGGCCTGGACGAGGCGCGCCGGCGAGCGCGCGCAGCGCTCGCGGACGGTCGAGCGGCCCACGCCCAGCTCCTTGGCCAGGGTCGTCTCGCCGGGGAGCCGGGTGCGACCGGCCAGGCGCCGTCCGCGATCTGCCCGCGCAGCCGCTGCGCGGCCTGCTCGACCAGCGGGCTGGGACGGAGCGGGCCGAGCGGCATGCGGGTTCCTTCCGGGACGCGGGACCGCACCACGGTAGCGCGGAAGCAACTTGTCTGAGGACCTGAGGTGTGGTTAGGGTGTCCGGCATGGCGTGGCAGGTCCTTCTTCTCGGCCGCCGCGGCGGGGCCTGATCCGACCGGCACCCCGCCGCGGGGTCCGGTGCTGCCGGTCGTCCGATCGGCGACATCAGGAGAATCTCCGTGAGCCACACCTTCCCGACCCTCCGGACGCCCGGCGGCCCCGTCCCCGACGGCGCGCCGTTCTGGAACCCGCAGCGCGGCGGCGCGATGCCGTCGCACCGGTACCGGTCCGTGCACGACCGCGCGCCGTCGCCCGTCCCGGACGTCGAACGCACCTGGCCGTCCCGCCGCCTGGAGCGGCCGCCGCTGTGGGTACCGGTCGACCTGCGCGACGGCAACCAGGCGCTCGCCGAACCCATGGACCCCGACCGCAAGGCCCGCATGTTCGACCTGTTCGTCGCCATGGGGTTCAAGGAGATCGAGGTCGGCTACCCGTCGGCGAGCGCGACCGACTTCGCGTTCGTCCGCCGCCTCGCCGAGGCCGGCGTCCCGGACGACGTGACGCCCGTCGTGTTCACCCCCGCGCGCCGCGACCTCATCGAGCGGACGATCGCGTCGATCGAGGGCCTGCCCCGCGCGGTCGTCCACCTGTACACCGCGACCGGCCCGGCCTGGCGCGAGGTCGTCCTGCGCGAGGACCGGGACGGCGTGCGGCGGCTGATCCTCGACGCGCCGCGGACGTCGCGCGCCTCGCGGGCCCGGGCGTCCGGTTCGAGTTCTCCCCCGAGACGTTCAACTTCACCGAACCGGACTTCGCGCTCGACGTGTGCGACGCCGTCACGAACCTGTGGGACGCGTCCCCGGACCGTCCGGTCGTCCTGAACCTGCCCGCGACCGTCGAGATCGCCACCCCGAACGTGTACGCCGACCAGATCGAGTACATGCACCGCAACCTGGCGCGGCGCGACGCCGTCGTCCTGTCCGTCCACCCGCACAACGACCGCGGCACCGGCGTGGCCTGCGCCGAACTCGCGGTGCTCGCCGGGGCGCAGCGCGTCGAGGGCTGCCTGTTCGGCAACGGCGAGCGCACCGGCAACGTCGACCTGATCACGCTCGCGCTGAACCTGCACGCCCAGGGCGTCGACCCGCAGCTCGACCTGTCCGACATCGACGAGATCCGCCGCACCGTCGAGCACTGCAACCGGCTGCCCGTCCACGAACGGCACCCCTACGGCGGCGACCTCGTCTACACGGCGTTCTCCGGCACCCACCAGGACGCGATCGCCAAGGGCATGGCGCACCACGCGAAGCGCGCCGCGGAACTGGGCGTCCCGCCCGAGCGGGCGCCCTGGGACGTCCCGTACCTGCCGATCGACCCCGCCGACGTGGGCCGCGGCTACGAGGCCGTCATCCGGGTGAACAGCCAGTCGGGCAAGGGCGGCATCGCCTACCTGCTGCGCACCGGGTACGGCCTCGACCTGCCGCGCCGCCTGCAGATCGAGTTCTCCCGCGTGGTGCAGGAGGCCACCGACGGCAGCGGCGAGGAGGTGACCGCCGCGCAGCTGTGGGAGCTGTTCCGCGCGGAGTACCTCGACGCCGCGGGCACGGTCGTCCTGACCGGCTGGCGCACGTCCAGCACCGGCCCCGCGCGGCACGACTTCACCGGGACGGTCGCGGTGGACGGGCGCGCCGGGGAACACTCGGGGCACGGCAACGGGCCGATCGACGCGCTCACCGCCGCGCTGGCCGCCGCCGGGGTGAAGGTCGACGTCCTGCGGTTCGCCGAGCACTCGACCGAGGCGAACCCGTCCGGCGGCGGCTCGCCCGCCGTCGCCTACGCCGAGTGCCGCGTCGACGGCGTCGTCCGCTGGGGCGCGGGCCGCGACACCTCGGTCCTGGCCGCGTCCGTCGCCGCCGTCCTGTCCGCCGTGAACCGCGCCAAAACCCCCTAGCCGACCCGCTTCCCATCTACGATTTCCCGCCATGAAAGAAGATCGGGTAGTTGAGGCGTTCGGCACGTGGCTGGAGTCGGAGTCGTGGACGCTCGTCGCCCCACCGACCAGTGGACCGACATCGAGGCCGTCCGGGGACCCGAGCGGCTGATCTGCGAAGCAAAGGGGCGTACGTCCGACCCCGGCATCGACTGTGACACCGCCTACGGCCAGTTGCTGCGCCGCATGACCGACCCGGCTCCGGGGGTCCGGTACGGGCTCGTGGTGCCGTCTTCGGCGCTGAAGGCGGCACTGCGGGTACCCGGGTGGGTGCGGAGCCTTGTCCGGGTGACGGTCTACGAGGTCACCGAGGACGGCTCCGTCGTGCGCCACGCCGACTAGCGGACCCGGGCGGTCGGCGGGGTACGGGGTACGGGGTCAGCGGCGGCGGGTGGTTCGGCGGGAGTCGCGGCGGAGGGTGCGGCGCCAGGAGAGGCCCGTGCCGGGGATCCGCAGGGTCAGGTGGCGGCGCCCGTGCGCGGAGCGCGTTTGACGCGCTCCCCGGCCTGAAGGCCGGGGATTCGGCCTGTGCCGCGCCGTTGCCGGTGCGGTCACTTCCGCGGCTTCCTGCTTCAACGGGCCGTGCCCCGGGACGAGCCGGGGTCTTACCTGCCCTCCATCAGGCGTTTAAGGTCTCCGCCTCCCCCGGACACCAGGGGGTTTCCGTCCAGCGGCGACCAGCAAAGCATCACCCGGAGGCGATGCGGCGTCCTTCGTCCAAGATGTTGCGTGCGGCATTGATGTCCCGGTCGTGCACCGCTCCGCATTGCCCGCAGGTCCATGCGCGGACGTGCAGGGGTTTGGGGCCGTCGCGCAGTCCGCAGCCCGAGCAGCTGCGAGGACGGAAACGCCCGCCCCACCCGCGCGAACGTCCGCCCGTACCGGGCCGCCTTGTACTCCAGCATGCCCACGAACGCCGACCAGCCCGCATCGTGCACCGATGCGGCCAGCCGGGTGCGCGCCAACCCCTTCACACACAAGTCCTCGACATAGACCGCTTGATTCTCGCGGACCAGTTCGGTGGAGAGCCGGTGGTGGAACTCGCGGCGCGCGTCGCCGACCTCGGCGTGGGCGCGGGCGAGGTTCAGGCGGGCCTTGTCCCGGTTGGCCGAGCCCTTCTGCTTGCGCGACAGCGCCTGCTGGGCCTTACGCAGTTTCTTGGCGGCGCGGCGCAGGAACCTCGGCGAGGTGATCTTGCGGCCGTCGGAGGTGACCGCGAAGTGCTCCAGCCCCAGATCGATCCCCACCTCGCCCGTAACCTCGGGCGGGTCTTGCACGTCGCCGGTCTCCACGACGAACGAGCAGAAGAACCGCCCGGCGGCGTCCTTGACCACCGTCACCGTGGACGGGACCGACGGCAGCCGCCGCGACCACCGCACCTTCACCTCACCGACCTTGGGCAGCGCGAGTTTGCCGCCGTCGGTGACCGACCAGCGGGCGTTGGCGGTGAACCGGATCGACTGGCGCGTGTCCTTGCGGGACTTGAACCGGGGTGCCCCCACGTTTTCCGGCCAGGCCGTCGAAGAAGTTGCGGTAGGCGGCCTCCAGGTCCCGCAGCGACTGCTGCAGCACCACCGCCGACACCTCACCCAGCCACGCCCGCCCGGGCGTCTTCTTCGCCTCCGTCAACGCCGCCGACAACTCCGCCGCCTTCGGATACGGCAACCCGGCCGCGCGAGCGTCCTCCCGCGCCCTCAGAGCATCATTGTAAACCACTCTGGCGCAGCCGAACGCCCGCACCAGAGCTTCCTGCTGGCCGCGGGTCGGGTAGAGGCGAAACCGATAGTGGAGCTGTACGTGACCAGTTTATTACTCTACGGAGGCGTCTGGATGTGGAATGCGGGACCCGGGCCGGTTCATTGCGGGAGACGCCGGATCGCCTCGGGGGCGATCCGGCTGTCTTTATCCCGCTCCGCGGGAGGGTCGGCTTCACCCCCGCCCTGAAGGGCGGAGCACTGCCGACGAAAACCGGTAGCGGGCGCCGCGCGCGCCGACGCTGTGGCCGACGCCGGCCCGCGAGAAGTTGAGTCGGAAAGGTCCCAGTCGGATCGATTTTCGGTAATGCCAGCCCATAGGGGCGGATTTCCCGGTTTCGGCGGGCTTGCACCTCGGCTTCCGCATCGGACGGCCGCACGCAACGGCAGGACATGACCAAAAACGCGAGGAGTTAGCAGAACGGCGCCGTTTACCGGCGCGCCGCCCGTTCGGGAGCGTGTGCCCGGTAGAGATCATTTCCCACTCCCGGAGGTGCGGGTTGGCCAGGAAACCCCTGAGACGGACCCGGCGGACGGCCGCGATCGCCGCGCTGACCGGCGCGGCCCTCGTGGCGGGCGGCGGCGGGACGGCGGCGCTCGCCCGGACGTCCCCCGAGATCGTGGTGAAGGACGGCGTGACGCAGCCCGCCTTCTCCTACGAGGACGCGATCCGCGAGCACGTGTACGTGCAGACGCGGGTGGACAGCGACCGCGACGGCGAACTCGACCGCGTCAACGTCGACATCGTCCGGCCGCGCGAGACCGAGGACGGCCTCAAGGTCCCGGTGATCATGGACGAGAGCCCGTACTACGACAACGCGGGGCGCGGCAACGAGGGCGAACGCAAGTCCTACGACGGGAACGGGAACCCCCTGAAGTTCCCCCTGTACTACGACAACTACTTCGTGCCGCGCGGCTACGCGTTCCTGGCCGTGGACATGGTCGGGACGACGCGGTCCGACGGCTGCCCGGTGAGCGGCGGGCCGACGGACGTCCTCGGCGGCAAGGCGGTCGTCGACTGGCTGAACGGCCGCGCGAAGGCGTTCCGGCCGGACGGCACGCCGGTCGAGGCGGACTGGACGACGGGCAGCACCGCGATGATCGGCAAGTCCTACGACGGGACGCTCGCGAACGGGGTCGCGGCGACGGGCGTCGAGGGGCTGGAGACGATCGTCCCGATCGCGGCGATCAGCGGCTGGTACGGCTACAGCCGGATGAACGGCGTGAAGTACTGGACGGACGAGCAGCCGTGGCTCGCGAGCTACGTCGACACCGACCCGCCCGAGAAGTGCGCCGCCGTGAACGCCGATCTCGACGCGGGCGAAGACGACGCCACCGGGAACTACAACGCCTACTGGAAGACGACCGACTACCGGCACGGGACGGTCGGGCGGGCGAGCAACGTGCGCGCGAGCGTCTTCGCGGTGCACGGCGTCAACGACCTCAACGTGAAGGACGACCACTTCGCGCTGTGGTGGGAGGAGCTCGCGCAGCACAACGTCAAGCGGAAGGTGTGGCTGACGCAGCGCGGGCACGTCGACCCGTTCGACTTCCGCCGGGACGAGTGGGTGCGGACGCTGCACCGCTGGTTCGACCACGAGCTCCACGGCATCGACAACGGGATCATGGACGAGCCGCGCGCCGACATCGAGGTCGGCCCGGACGAGTGGATCACGCAGGAGCACTGGCCGTCGCGCGACGCCGAGACGGTGATCCTGCGGCCGCGCGACGACGGGACGCTCGCGCAGCAGCGGACCCCGCAGGGTTCGACGGCGGCGTTCACCGACGCGGCGGGTCCGGAGGGGCACGGGACGTCCGAGGGCGCGATGGTCGAGGACCCGACGGCCGACCGCCCGTACCGGGCGGCGTTCGTGTCGGGCCCGCTGCCCGGGGGCGGCCGGTTGTCGGGCACGCCGGACGTCCGGCTGCGCGTCAAGGCGGACGCGCCGACCGCGAACGTCACCGCACTGCTCGTCGACTACGGGACGGCCGAGCGCGTCGATCACCTCGGCCCCGGCTCGGGCATCGAGACGCTCGGCACCGAGAGCTGCCACGGCGCGAGCACCGCGTTCGACGACGCCTGCTACCGGGAGACGCGCGTCACCACGACGAGCGCGCCGGTCAACGTGATCGCGCGCGGCTGGCTGGACCTGCAGAACGACGACTCGCTGAGCGACCCGCGGCCGCTGACGCCGGGCGAGTTCGCGGACGCCGGTGGGAGACGCTGAGCCAGGAGTACGTCCTGGAGGAGGGCCACCGGCTCGGGCTGATCCTGGCCGGGACGGACGCCGACTACAACACCGAGACGCCCACCGGCGCGACGGTGACGGTGGACCTGTCGTCCAGCTCGATCCGGTTCCCGGTGGTGCGGGCGGACGGGGACGCCCCGGCGAACCTCGTCGTCCCGCGCCCGAAGTCGCGTGGCGCGGCCCCGCCGAGGTCAGCCTGCCGGTTCAGGAGCGGAAGTTCTACTGACGGAAGATCCCTCGACCGAGGCCGCCGCTCCCGACCGGGGGCGGCGGCCTCGCCCGTCAGTTCTGGTCGGTGTCCTTGCTGGGCTGGACGCGCTTGGGCTCGCCGGGCATCTTCGGATAGTTCGGCGGGTACGGCATGTCGCCGAGGCCGTGGTCGCGCTCGTCGCGGTCGGCCATCTCCAGCAGCGGCTCCAGCGAGAACGCCGCGTCGTCGATGGTCGCGTGCAGGTCGCCGACCTTGGCGAACCGGTCGGGCATCGTGGCGATGGTGAGGTCGCGCGGGTCGACGTCGGCCAGCTCGTCCCAGGTCACGGGCGCGGAGACGGGCGCGTGCGGGGCCGGGCGGACGCTGTAGGCGGACGCGATCGTGCGGTCGCGGGCGTTCTGGTTGAAGTCGACGAAGATCTGCTCGCCGCGCTCCTCCTTCCACCAGCGGGTGGTGACCTCGGACGGGACGCGCCGCTCGATCTCGCGGCCGAACGCGAGCGCGGCGCGCCGCACCTCGGTGAACGTCCAGCGCGGCTCGATCCGCACGTAGATGTGCACGCCGGCCTTCCCGGACGTCTTGACGTAGCCGGTGTAGCCGAGTTCGCCGAGCAGGTCGCGGGCGGGGCCGAGCGCGACGCGGACCGCGTCGGCGAAGCCGGTGCCCGGCTGCGGGTCGAGGTCGATGCGCAGTTCGTCCGGGTGGTCGACGTCGCCCTTGCGGACCGGCCACGGGTGGAAGGTGAGGGTGCCGAGGTTGGCCGCCCAGGCGATCACCGCGACCTCGGACGGCGCGACCTCGTCGGCGTACCGGCCGCTGGGGAACGCGATCCGCGCCGTGGGCACCCAGTCGGGCGCGCCCTTGGGGATCCGCTTCTGGTAGAACGCGTCGGATTTGCCCGCGCCCATGCCCGCCTGGCCGCGCGCGTAGTCTTCCCGGGTGGCCATCTTGGCGCCCTCGAAGACCCCGGCGGGCCAGCGTTCCAGCGTCGTCGGGCGGTCGCGGGTGGCGCGCAGGATCCCCTCCCCCACGGCCAGGTAGTACTCCACCAGCTGCCGCTTGGTGTAGCCGTGCTGCGGAAAGTACGGCTTGTCGGGATTGGACACCTTG
Source organism: Actinomadura sp. CNU-125 (assembly GCF_001942465.1). Classification (GTDB taxonomy): domain Bacteria; phylum Actinomycetota; class Actinomycetes; order Streptosporangiales; family Streptosporangiaceae; genus Spirillospora. The sequence goes on along the minus strand of NZ_MKJY01000129.1, from coordinate 4,145 downwards.
ACGAGCCGATCCCCGACCGGGATCTCGATGAAGGGCGAGGCCATATCTGCACGTTAACCCAGGGGGGCGACATTCCCGGGAAGGCGCCGGGTACGTTCGGACGCATGGAGAAGATCCGCAAGAGCGAGGACGAGTGGCGGGCCCAGCTGTCGCCGGAGGAGTACCACGTGCTCCGTGAGGCGGGCACCGAGAAGCCGTTCACCGGCGAGTACACCGAAAGCGAGACCGTCGGCGTCTACCGCTGCCGCGCCTGCGGCACCGAACTGTTCCGTTCGCAGACGAAGTTCGCGAGCCACTGCGGGTGGCCGTCGTTCTTCGCGCCCGCCGACTCGGACGCGGTCGTCCTGCGCGACGACCGGTCCCTCGGCATGGTGCGCACCGAGGTGCGCTGCGCGACCTGCGACTCGCACCTCGGCCACGTGTTCCACGGTGAGGGCTACGACACCCCGACCGACGACCGGTACTGCATCAACTCGATCTCGCTGACCCTCGAACCCGCCGAGTAGTTCCCGCCCGCTCCGGCGCGGCCGTCCCGCCGCGCCGGTGCGGCCCCCGGTTACGGGAGCGACGCGATCAGTTCGCCCACCGGCTTGCGGCGGCCCGTGTAGAAGGGGATCTCCTCGCGGGTGTGCAGGCGGGCCTTGGCGCCCCGCAGGTGACGCATGAGGTCGACGATGCGGTGCAGTTCGTCGGCTTCGAAGGCGAGCATCCACTCGAAGTCGCCGAGCGCGAACGCCGAGACGGTGTTGGCGCGGACGTCCGGGTAGTCGCGGGCCATCTTGCCGTGCTCGGCGAGCATCGCGCGACGCTCCTCGTCCGGCAGCAGGTACCACTCGTACGACCGGACGAACGGGTACACGCACACGTACGCGCGCGGGTCCTCGTCGGCGAGGAACGCCGGGATGTGGCTCTTGTTGAACTCCGCGGGACGGTGCAGCGCCATCTGCGACCAGACGGGCTCGCTCGCGCGGCCCATCGCGGTGCGGCGGAACCGGCCGTAGACCTCCTGGAGGTCGTCGGAGCTCGGCGCGTGCCACCAGAACATGTAGTCGGCGTCGGCGCGCAGGCCCGAGACGTCGTAGAGGCCGCGGGTGGTGACGTCCTTCTGGCCGACCTGGTCCAGGAGGTCCTGCACCTCGGCGGCGTCCCGCTCGCCGAGCTGCCCGGGGCGCGCCCGGAAGACCGACCACATGGTGTAGCGGATCTGCTGGTTGAGTTCGCGTGCCTTCGGCTTCGCCGCGGGCTCGGTCATGTCGCTGCTCCTTCTCGACTGGCTCGACTGCGCAGGTGGTCCAGCACCCGGTCGGCCGCCGCGCGCGCCGTGGCGAGGCACGCGGGGACGCCGAGGCGTCGTAGGGGCGCCCGCGACGGCCAGCCCCGGCTGCCCGGCGACCGCCGCGCGGACCGTGGCCACGCGGGTCGGCGTGGCCGTCGTTGTACTGCGGGAGGCCGCCGCCCCAGCGGGTCACCCGGGCGGCGGCGGGCGCGCCGGCGACGCCGCAGGTCGCGGGCGCCCACGTCGCCGCCGCGACCAGCTCCGCGTCGGCCTTCTGCAGGGTGTGCTCCTCGCCGAACCGGCCGATGGAGCACCGCACGGCGATGAGGTCGCGGCCGTCGTCGCGCGGGCCGATCTCACGCAGATGCGGCCATTTCATCGAGCTGAACGTCACGGCCTTCACCCCGTGGGCGTTCTCCACGGCGGGGACGAGGTAGCCGCTGCCCTGCGGGAGCTCGGGGAACGCCGCGGCGGGATAGACGAGCGTGACGATCGCCATGCTCGCGTACTCGATGCCGGCCAGCGCGCGCGCGGCGGCGGGCACGTCGGGCGCCAGGAGGCGGGACGCGGGCACCGCAGGGACCGCGATCACCACCGCGTCGGCGTCCACCGCCTCGGGCGCCCGCGCGGACCCGACCGTGAGGCGCCAGCCGTCCGGACGGCGCCGCAGCTCGCGGACCATCGCGCCGGTGCGGACCGTCCCGCCCGCGGCGCCAGGTCGTCCGCGACCAGGCCGGGGAGCGTGCCGAGCCCGCCGGGGAGCGACGCGAAGACCGGCCCGGCGTTCGGCGGCGCGGCGTCGCGGACGCTCTGCACCGCGTCGAGCAGCGAGGGGTGCGAGCGCGCGGCGGCGGCGAGGGCCGGCATCGTCGCGTCGAACGACAGCAGCTCGGTGCGGCCCGCGTAGACGCCGCCGAGCAGCGGCTCGACGAGCCGGTCGACGACCTCGGAGCCGACCCGGGCACCGATGTATTCGGCGACGGAGACGTCCGCGCCGAGCGGCGTCGCGGGCAGCTCGCGGTCGAGGGGGACGCGGGCCAGCCCCTCCGGGGACAGCACCCGCGCGGCGGCGAGCGCCTCCAGGTCGGACGGGACGCCCATGACCTGCCCGGACGGGATGGGACGGAGCGCGCCGCGGCTGCGGATGCCCGAGGACGTGGTGCCGGGGTGGACGAGGTCGCCGTCGCGGCCGAGCTCGCGCAGCAGGTCGATCCCCTCGGGACGGCGCGCCAGCATCGACTCGGCGCCCTCGTCGACCGGAAGCCCGGCGATCTCGCTGACCTGCAGCTTTCCGCCGATCCGGGGGGAGCCCTCCAGCACGGTCACCCGGACGCCGACACGGGCGAGCAGGCGTGCCGCGGCGAGCCCCGCGATGCCGCCACCGATGACGACGACATGGGACGTGGTCATGCCTCCACCTTCCCAGACGCATCGCCGGATCGTGCACCGGGGCGCCCGCAAGGCCCGCGCCGCAAGGGAAGTTGTGATGCGGGTGACAAGAAAGGGCGACCACGCCAGTGAATACTGGCATCCATGATCTTCCAGCCGTTCTTCCGCCGCGCCGGCTCCGGCGCGCTGGCCGCCGGGCTGCTGCTGGGCGCGGCCCCCGCCGTCCCCGCCGCGGCTTCCCCGGCCGCCGCCGCACAGGCCCCCGCGATTCCCGACTTCACCGAGGTCGATCTCCCGTTCTTCTGGCCGAGGAGCGCCATCTACGGCCTGGACGCGGCATCGCCCGACAGCGTCTGGATCAGCGGCAGACAGGGCGAGATCACCTTTTACCCGGATGGATCGGCCCACACCATCCCCGGCAACCCGGTCGTCCGGCGCTGGAACGGCGGCGGCTGGGTCGAGTACCCCCTCGGCGGACTGCCGAACCAGGGCTGGATAACCCGGGTACAGGCGGGCTCCCCGGAGAACGTCTGGATCAACGGGCACCGGTTCCTGAACTTGGACATATACGACCACGAGCCCTACGTGGCCCGTTTCACCGGCTCCGCCTTCACCGAGGTGGCGCTCCCGCCCGGGACGACCGATCCGGTACTCCAGGTCGACGACTCGAACACCTGGCTCACCACCGGAGACAAGATCTACCGCCGGACGGGCGACACCTGGACGCTCGTGACCACGCGGCCGTCGGGCAGCGGCATCGCGCGCATCACCGCGGCCGACGACATCTGGAACGTCGAGACCCGTGAATCCGGAACCGAGATCGTCACCTCGCACTTCGACGGGCAGACCTGGCGGACCGTCCCGGCGGAACAGCCCACGCCTCCGGGCTGGGTGAGCCTCCGCGACATCAAGGTTCTGTCGCCCACCGATGCCTGGCTCGCCGGCATCGCGTACCCGGAGCGCCCGGCCAAGACCCAGTCGCCCCTGCTGATGCACTGGGACGGGACGTCGTGGACCCGCGCGACGGTGCCGCCGGGCTTCAAGGGCCTCATCGACCTCGAGAAAGGCACGAACGGGACACTGTGGGCGCTGGCCTACCTGGGGGAAGACACCGGCATGGGGCTGCTCCGATACAACGGCACGAGGTGGGAACCGGTCCAGGGGGGCGCGCTGCCGGACTCGGTCGACTACATCGCCACCCTGGCGATCGTGCCCGGTACCGGCCACCTGTGGCTGAGGGGAGGGACGGGCAACGGCCGCTCGCTCGTGCTGTCCACGCAGTAGGCGGGCCCGCCGCCGAGCCGTCCGCCGGGGCGCTCGCGGCGCCCGCGCCGCAAGGGGTTCATGGGCCGGGCGACTGGCAAGCGCAACTATGCCAGTGAATACTGGCATACATGGATCTTCGGACCTTCCTCCACCGCGCGGGCGCGGGGGCCGGTGCCTGCGCGCTGGGCGCGGGGCTGCTGCTGGCCGCGCCCCC
>NZ_MKJY01000128.1 GCF_001942465.1 Actinomadura sp. CNU-125 | reverse complement strand
CTGCACGCCGCCGGGCGGCAGGCGAGGCGCTCGCGGTGTTCGAGGAGGGCCGCCGGTGCTGGCCGACGAGCTGGGCGCCGACCCGTCCCCCGAGCTGGCCGCGGCGCACCTGGCCGTCCTGCGCGGCGAACCCCCCGCCGCCGGTCTGCGGCCGGTCGCGCCGCCCGCGCAGCTCACCAGCTTCGTCGGTCGGCAGGACGCGGTCCGGCACGTCGGGACGATGCTGGCCGCCGGACGGCTCGTCACGCTGCTCGGGCCGGGCGGTGCGGGCAAGACGCGGCTGGCGGTGGAGGCGGCGGCCCGCGAGGACGGCGAGGTCTGCTTCGTCGACCTGGCGCCCGTCGGCCCGCCGGACGTGGAGCGGACGCTGCTCGCCGCGCTGGGGCTGCGCGAGAACGCGATGCGGCAGGCGCCGGGCGAGCGTCCCGGCGACGCGGCGGAGCGGCTGGTCGCGGCGCTGGCCGGACGGCCGATGCTGCTCGTCCTCGACAACTGCGAGCACGTCGTCGCACGGGCCGCGGGGCTGGCGCGGCGGCTGCTGGGCGCGTGCCCGCGGCTGCGCGTGCTGGCCACCAGCCGGGAGGTCCTGGCCGTCACCGGGGAGGCGGTGTGGCCGCTGCCGCCGCTGGCGCTGCCGCCCGCCGGGACGCCCCCGGAGGAGCTCGCGCAGTACCCGGCGGTACGGCTGTTCGCCGACCGGGCGCGCGCCGTCCGTCCCGGGTTCGCGGTGGACGGGACGAACGCGGCGGACGTCCTGCGGATCTGCGCGGCGATGGACGGGCTGCCGCTGGCGATCGAGCTGGCGGCGGCGCGGCTGCGGTCGCTGCCGGTCGGGGAGGTCGCGGCGCGGCTGGACGACCGGTTCCGGCTGCTCTCGCGCGGGGACCGGACGGCCGCACCGCGGCACCGGACGCTGCGCGCGGTCGTCGAGTGGAGCTGGAGCCTGCTCGGCCCGGCGGAGCAGACGCTCGCGCGGCGCCTCACGGTGTTCGGCGGCGGGTTCACGCTGCCCGCCGCCGCGCGGATCTGCGGGCCGGACGACGCCGACGAGGCGCTGGCCGAGCTGGTCGACAAGTCGCTGGTGCAGCTGGAACCGCACGGGGACGGCGACCGCTACCGGATGCTCGACACGATCCGCGCGTTCTGCGCGGAGCGGCTCGCGGAGGCGGGCGAGGAGGAGCGGTTCCGGCGGGCGCACGCCGACCATTTCCTCGATCTGGCGTTGCGCGCGGACCGGCATCTGCGGACCGCCGACCAGCTCGAATGGCTGGACCGGCTGGCCGCCGACCACGCGAACCTGCACACGGCGCTGCGCTGGTGCGTGCAGTCCGGCGACACCGTCCGGGCGCTGCGGCTGATCGCGGCGCTGTCCTGGTACTGGTGGCTGCGCGGACGCGTCGAGGGTGCGCCGCCGGCGGCCGAGCTGCTGGAGCGGCTCGGCACCGATCCCCCTCCGGGGCTGGAGGAGGAGTACGTGCTGTGCGTGTGCAACGTGGTTTCGGCGGGCGGCACCGGCGCGCGGGCCGCCGTGTGGATGGACCGTGCCGAGGAGGTGCTGGCGGGGATCCGGCGGCTGCTGGCGTTCCCGGCGACGACCGTGCTGTGGGCGATGACGGCGGGCCCGGCGCGGACGGAGACCGCGATCTTCCTGGAGCAGATCGGCGACGACCCGTGGACGCTGGCGCTGCTGGACATGAGCGACGGGTTCCTCCACCAGTTCTCCGGCGACCGGGCGCGGGCGGAGGCGCACTGCGCGGCGGCGCTGGCGGCGTTCCGGGCCGTCGGCGACCGCTGGGGGATGGCCAACTCGATCGACCCGTTCGCGCAGCTCGCCGACTGGCGCGGCGACCGCGCGACGGCGCTGGCCCTGCTCGCCGAGGCGCTGGAGCTGACCGGTGAGCTGGGCGCGCTGGAGGACACCGCCGACCTGCTGTGCCGGCGCGGCGAGATCCGCGTCCACGGCGGGGACCTGGCGGGCGCACGTCCCGACTTCGAGCGGGCCGCCGAGCTGGCCCGGCGGGCCGGGACGCCCGACAAGGTGGCCGCCGCACTGCACGGCCTCGGCGAGATCGCACGTTTGGGCGGTGACCGCGCGGAGGCCCGGCGGCTGTACGAGACGGCCCTGACGAGGTACGCGTCCGACCGGTTCGTCGTCGCCGCCGTCAAGGGCGCGACGCTCGTCGGCCTCGGCTGGCTCGCCCTCGCGGACGGCGACGCCGGGCGCGCGCGGGACCTGTTCGGCGAGGCCGCGGCCATGGTCCGGGACCATCCGATCTTCGGTTACCGGGCGAACGTGGCGGTGGGCATGGCCGCCCTGGCGCTGACGGACGGCGACGGGGAGCGCGCGGCGCTGCTGCTCGGGATCGCGGCGGCGGTGCGCGGCGTGCGGATCCCCGGCGACCACGACGCCGAGCGCGACGAGCGCGGACGCCCGCGCGGCGCTCGGCGACGCGGCGTTCGACGCGTGCTTCGCGAAGGGCCTCGCCGTCCCCCGCGAGGACGCGTTCGCCTCGTTCGCCCGCCCCTGACGCGCCGCCCCCGCACGCCTCCGCGCCGGTCGCCGGTCCGCCTTCCCCTCGGTCAGCGGACGGTGCGCGGTCCGTCAGCGCGTCCGGGGACGCTCGGCGGCATGACTTACGGTTCGGCCCGCAAACGGGGCACGTTCGCGGTCGCGGCGCTGGTGGCACTGGTGCCCGCCATCGACCTGACCGCTCTCAACCAGGCCATTCCGCACCTGTCGGCCGATCTCGGCCCGACGTCGACGCAGATCCTGTGGATCGCGGACGCCTACGGGTTCGCGCTCGCCGGGCTGCTCGTCACGATGGGCGCGGTCGGCGACCGCATCGGGCACCGGCGGCTGCTGCTGATCGGCACGGCGCTGTTCGCGGCCGCGTCGGCGGTGACGGCGTACGCGTCGAGCGCGGAGCTGCTGATCGCGGCGCGGGCGCTGCTGGGCGTCGCGGGGGCGACGCTGATGCCGTCCGCGCTGTCGCTGGTGCGGCGCGTGTTCACCGAGCCGAAGGAGCGGACGGCGGCGGTCGGGGCCTTCTTCGGGCTCGGCGCGTTCGCGGTGGGGCTCGGCCCGGTGTTCGGCGGCGCGCTGCTCGACCACTTCTGGTGGGGCTCGGTGTTCCTGATCAACGTGCCGCTCATGCTTGTGGCGCTGGTCGCGGGGGCGTTCGTCCTGCCCGAGTCGCGCGGCCTGCCGACGGGTTGGCCGGACCTGCCGGGGGTGCCGCTGTCGATCGCCGGGGTCCTCGGGGTCGTGTACGCGGTCAAGGAGACGGCGGCGCACGGCGCGGACGAGCCGCGGGTCTGGGCGGCGGCGCTGGTGGGGGTGCTCGCGCTGGCGGCGTTCGCGTTCCGGCAGACGCGGGCGGCCGAGCCGCTGATCGACGTCCGGCTGTTCCGCCGGGCGGCGTTCTCGGGCGCCGTCCTGACGAACATGTTCGCGATGTTCGCGCTGGTCGCGCAGTCGCTGATCTTCTCGATGTTCTTCCAGCTCGCGCTGGGCTGGGACCCGCTGAAGTCGGGCCTGGCGGGGCTGCCGGGGGCGGCGGGCGCGATGATCGGCGGCGCCGCGCTGGCCCCGCCGCTGATCGGCCTGGCCGGACGCGCGCGCGTCGTCGCGCTCGGCATGGCCGTCGCGGCGGGCGGCTACACGCTGTTCCTGACGGTCGGCCTGGACACCGGTTATCCGGCGATGCTCCCGGCGATGCTGCTGTCGGGGCTCGGCATGGGGATGGCGATGACGGTGACCGGTGACACCGTGCTGGCGTCGGTGCCGAAGGAGCGGACGGGCGCCGCGTCGGCGATCTCGGAGACGGCGACCGAGCTGGGCGGGGCGCTGGGCATGGCGGTGCTCGGCAGCGTCCTGACGGCGGTGTACCGGGACGGGCTGGAGCTGCCCGCCGGGACGCCCGCGCCGGTGGCGGACGCGGCCCGCGACTCGCTCGCCGGGGCGGTGGAGGCGGTCGCGGCGCTGCCGGTCCGGCTGGGCGCGCGGGTCGCCGCGGCGGCCCGGGACGCGTTCGTCGGCGGCATGCATTCCGCGCTGCTGTGCGCGGCGGTTCTGGCCGCGGCCGTCGCGGTGTTCGCCCTGGTGACGCTGCGGAGCGTGCCGAAGGTGATCGAGGACGGGCCCGGCCCCGACGCGGAACCGGAGCGCGTGGCCGCGCGGTGAGACCGGCCTTCCCTGGCGCCGGCCCGACTTGGATAAAGTGATATCACTTTGCTAGGTTGGTGATAACAGGACAGAAGGAGGCCTCCATGGACCCGGCGGCGAAGGTCGAAATGCCGACACCGAAGATCTCGGAACGGCGGGCGTACGACATCAACGGCTGGTGGATGCTGGTGCTGGCGTTGGCGCTGATGCTGCTCGGCGCGGCCGCCGTCCTGCTCGGCGTGCTCGGCGGCGGCGGCACCGCCGCGCTCGTCGCCGGGATCGCGGTCGGCTCCGTGCTCGCCGTCGCCGGGCTGGTGCTGGCGGTCGGGCTGACGGCGGTGGCCCCGGGCGAGGCCCGGGTGCTGCAGGTGCTCGGCCGCTACTCCGGGACCGTCCGGACGGACGGGCTGCGCTGGGTCAACCCGCTCAGCGAGCGGCAGAAGATCTCCACCCGGATCCGCAACCACGAGACGGGCCTCGCCAAGGTCAACGACCTGGACGGCAACCCGATCGAGATCTCCGCCGTCGTCGTCTGGCAGGTGCGCGACACCGCCCGCGCGGTGTTCGAGGTGGACGACTTCGTCGAGTTCGTCGCGTTCCAGACCGAGGCGGCCGTCCGGCACATCGCGGGCAGCTACCCCTACGACAACGCCGAGGAGACGTCGCTGCGCGACAACGCCGACGAGATCACCGCGCAGCTGTCGGCGGAGGTGACGCAGCGCGTCGCGTCCGCGGGCGTCGACATCGTCGAGTCGCGGATCACCGGCCTGGCGTACGCGCCGGAGATCGCGCAGGCGATGCTGCGCCGCCAGCAGGCGGGCGCGATCGTCGCGGCCCGGCAGCGGATCGTCGAGGGCGCGGTCGGCATGGTGCAGCTCGCGCTGGACCGGCTCGTCGAGGACGACGTCGTGGAGCTCGACGAGGAACGCAAGGCGACCATGGTCAGCAACCTGCTGGTGGTCCTGTGCGGCGACCGCGACGCCCAGCCCGTGCTGAACACCGGCAGCCTGTACCAGTGAGCGACCCTACGGCGGGCGATGATCAGCGTTGAGCTCCGAGCGCAAGAAGATCCTGCTGCGGCTCGACCCGGCCGTGCACGACGCGCTGGCCCGGTGGGCGGGGGACGAACTGCGCAGCACCAACGCGCAGATCGAGTTCCTGCTGCGCAGGGCCCTCGGCGAGGCCGGGCGGATGCCCGGCTCGGTGGGCCGGATGCGCAACCGGGGCCGGCCGCGCAAGAACGGCGACGCGGAAACAGCGGAACCGGGCCGGACACACGAATACCGAGGAGGACCCGCCGCCCGGCGGGAGCGAGGACTGACCATGGTGGTGCGGATTCCCGAGTCGCTGCCGGCGCGGATGTTCCTGCTGGCCTACGACCTGCGTAAGCAGAAGATGACCAAGCGCGGCCGGCACCTGGGCTACCTGCTGCGTGCCGCGGCGCTGACCGAGCTGTACCTGGACGGGCGGCTCGGCGACGACGACAAGGCGCGGCCGCGGCCCGGCACCCCGGGCGCCGACCCGTACGGGCTGGTGGCGCAGATCGCCGAGGCGGCCCGGCCACGGTCGTGGCAGCACTGGGTGCGCAAGGACGGCAAGACGATCGTCGGCGCGTCCGCGAACGACTCGTGGCGGACGGGATGATCCGGGTGCGGTCGCGGCGCGTGTTCGGCCTGTTCACCGTCCAGGACGTCACCGTGAAGGACCCGCGGGTCGTGAAGACGCTGTGGGGCGGGGCGTCGTCGGCGCTGCGGGGACGGCCCGTCGCGCACGTCAACAGCTACGACGCGGCCGCGATCGCGCTGGCGGCGGCCTGCGAGCTGAACTCGGTGCTGCCCCGCCCGGACCGGCGGCGGCACAAGCGCCGGATCGAGGAGCTGACGGCGCGGTCGGGGCCCGCCCCGCGCGCCGTCCGCAAGGTCCTGCAGGCCGAGCACGCCGCCGCGGGCAGCGGCTGACCTCGCCCTCCGGCCCCGTCCCGGGGGCCAAGGACATATGGGGCTCCGACAAGATCCGCGGGGGTGATCTTGTAACGGGGCCCCACCGCGCGCGTGCGGTGCGCGCCCATAGATTCCTCCCGCATGGACCCCGAACGCCTGATCTATCCCGTCACGAAACACGTTCTGCTCGGCCCCGCGATGCGGGTCGCGTTCCGGCCGGTGGTGAGCGGGCTCCGGCACGTCCCCCGGCGGGGCCCGGTGATCCTGGCGGCGAACCACCTCGCGTTCATGGACTCGTTCGTCCTGCCGCTGATGGTGCCGCGCCGGGTCAGCTTCCTCGGCAAGCAGGAGTACTTCACGGCGGCGGGCCCGCGCGGACGGGCGACGGCCGCGTTCTTCGGGGCGCTCGGGGCCATCGCGGTGGACCGGTCCGGCGGACGCGCCGCGCTGGAGGCCCTCGACGCGTCGGCGCGGGTGCTGGAGCGCGGCGGGGCGTTCGCCATCCATCCGGAGGGCACCCGCTCCCCCGACGGACGGCTCTACCGTGGGCGGACGGGCGTGGCGCGGCTGGCGATGCGGGACGGGCGCGCCCGTCGTCCCGGTCGCGCTCGAAGGCACCGACCGGGCGCAGCCGCGCGGCCGGGCCGTCCCCCGCCCGGGCCGGATCGGGGTGCGGTTCGGGGCGCCGCTGCGGTTCGCCGGGCCCGCCGCGGACGGGCCGCGCGGCCGCGCCACCCGCGCGATCACCGACGAGATCATGACGGCGATCCAGGAGCTGTCCGGGCAGGAGTACGTCGACTCGTACGCGCCCCCGCCGCGGCAGGACGGGCTGGACGGCGGGCGCGGGGCGCCGGAAAACCGGTCGTGAGGCGGCGGGGGCGCTCTGTATCGTCCGCGCCATGGACGAGAAGATCGGCCGGTTCCTCAACGTCGTCGACGTGGAGGCGACCTGCTGGGACGGGCCGGTGCCGCCGGGGCAGGCGAACGAGATCATCGAGATCGGGCTGTGCGTCGTCGATCTGGACGAGCGGGAGCGGGTCGCGAAGCATCGCGTCCTGGTGCGTCCGGAACGGTCGGAGGTCAGCGGGTTCTGCACCGAGCTGACGGGGCTCACGCAGGACGAGGTGAACGGCGGCGTCCCGTTCCGGGAGGCGTGCGCGCTGCTGGAGCGCGAGCACCGGTCGCACGCGCGGACGTGGGCGAGCTGGGGCGACTACGACCGGAAGCAGTTCGAGCGGCAGTGCGGCGGCGACGTCCGGTACCCGTTCGGGCGGCGGCACGTCAACGCCAAGGCCGTGTACGCGGCGTCGCACGGGCTGCGCCGGACGGGCATGGCGGGCGCGCTGCGGCACGCCGGGCTGCCGCTGGAGGGACGCCACCACAGCGGCGCCGACGACGCCTGGAACATCGCGGCGCTCGTGCTGGACACCGTGCGGCGCGGCGCCTGGCCCGCCCGGGCGGATGTTTGATCCCGTTCGCGCGGGCACGCTTCCGGTCGAGGCAGAACGCGGACCCGGACGCGGACGAGCACGGAGACGATGTGGAGATCAGCCTGGACCTGCTGTTGCCGCGGGACGCGGTGAGCGTCCCGGCGACCCGGCGGATCCTGGACGCCGCCCTGCAGACGCTCGGCGCGACGAGCAGATCTGCGGGGACATCGAGATGATGCTGAGCGAGGCGTGCACGAACGTCATCGAGCACGCCGACGACGGCGCCGACTACACGGTGCGGGCCACCATCCGGGACCGGCGGTGCCTGATCAAGGTGATCGACGACGGGCAGGGCTTCGACGCCGGCCGGGTGCCCGAACCCGACCCGTCCGACGAGCGCGGCCGCGGTCTGCTGATCATGCGGTCGCTGGCCGACGACGTCCGGTTCCGCGGCTCCGCCGAGGACGGCGCGCTGGTCTCGCTGGAGAAGCGGCTCAGTTACGGGGAGGGCAGCCTCGGCGGGCTGCTCGTCGCGGAGAGCGGGGACACCGACATGACCGAGTCCGATCCGGAACTGGAGGAACTGGCGTCGCGGCTGTTCGCGGCGGCGCGCGCGGGCGACACCGACCTGCTCGTCGCGTACGTCGACGCGGGGGTGCCGCCCGACCTGTCCAACGACAAGGGCGACACGCTGCTGATGCTGGCCGCCTACCACGGGCACGCCGGGACGGTGCGGGCGCTGACCGCCCGCGGCGCGGACCCCGAGCGGGCCAACGACCGCGGGCAGCTGCCCCTCGCCGGGGCCGTGTTCAAGAAGGAGCCGGACACGGTCCGGGCCCTGCTGGACGCGGGCGCCGATCCCCGGGCGGGGATCCCGACCGCGGTCGAGACCGCGCGGATGTTCGGCCACGCCGAGTTCCTGGCGTGGTTCGGGGAGCCCGCCGGACCGTCGGACACGCCCCCGCCCGGATGATCACCGCTCGTCCGGGGCGGGCCCGCGCAGGGCGAGCGTCACCGCGAACGCCGCCGCCGCGAGGGCGGTCCCGGTCGCGAACGCGGGCGCCATGCCGTCCCCGGTCGCGGCGCCCTGCACGGTGAGCATGACGGCGGGGCCGACGGCGCCGCCCGTCCACATCATCGTCTGGGCGACGCCGGACGCCGCGCCGGAGTGCGCGGGTTCCACGGTGCCGAGGACGAGCGCGTTCAGCGGCATCATCGCCAGCCCGCCGCCCAGCCCGAGCAGGGCGATCGGGGCGAGCAGCGCGGCGGCGTAGCCGTCGCCGGGCGAGAGCCGGGTCAGCCACAGCAGCCCGGCGGCGATGAGCAGCGTCCCGGTCCCGGCGAGGACGCGGGTGCCGAGCCGGGGCAGCAGCCGCGGGACGAACCGGACGATCGCGAACTGCAGGCCCGCCATCGGCAGGAACGCCAGCCCGGCCTGCATGGCCCCGTACCCGAGAACGTCCTGGAAGTGCCGGGTCAGGAAGAACAGGGTGCCGAACATCGCGGCGGGGAGCAGGAACTGCACGGTGTAGGCGGCGGTGCGGGCGCGGTCGGCGGTGAACAGCCACAGCGGCATGATCGGCTCGCGGGCCCGCCGCTCCAGCAGCGCGAACGCCGGGAGCAGCACGGCGGCGGCGGCGAACGCGGCGAGCGCGGCGCCGTCCGGCCGCCCCTGCTCGCCGATCCGGACGAACGCCAGGACGAGCGCGGTCGCGGGCCTGGTGGCGGCGGCCGCGCCCGCGAGGTCGAACCGGACGGGCCGCCGCGCGGTCTCGGCGAGGACGCGCGGGACGAGGGCGAGCAGCAGCGCGCCGACGGGAACATTGACGAAGAACACCCACCGCCACGTCCCGGCCTCGATCAGCACCCCGCCGAGGATCATGCCGAGGGCGCTGCCGACGCCCATGACGGCGGACATGACGCTGAGCGCGCGCGCCCGCGCGCGCCGCCGAAGCTCGTGGCGATCAGGGCGAGCGCGCTGGGCGCGGCGACGGCGGCCGCGACGCCCTGCAGTGCGCGCGCGGCGATCAGCACCCAGCCCGCGCCCGCCAGGCCGCCGAGCAGGGACGCGGCGGTGAACAGCGCGATCCCGGCGGCGAAGACGCGGCGGCGGCCGAGCACGTCCCCGGCCCGTCCGCCGAGGAGCAGCAGGCCGCCGAACGCCAGCATGTAGGCGTTCTGGACCCAGGCGAGGCCCCCGGCCGACAGCCCGAGGCCGTCGCCGACGTTCGGGAGCGCGATGGTGACGATGGAGGTGTCCACGCCGATCATGAGCTGGCAGCCGACGATGACGGCGAGGACGATCCCTGGACGATGATGGGGGGACGGGACGGCGGCCGGAGCTGCGGACTCCGGTGCGGCCGTGCGCCCCTGCGGTGCGGTCACGACGGACCTCCGGGAACGAGAAATTAAGGAACGGCGACGTACACTATGTGGGGAACGTACCACCGATGCACGCGAGAGGGAACGGAAACGTTCACTAATTTGGGAGGCGGGAGGTGAGCCCCGGCACCCGCCGGCGCGGCGGCGAACTGGAGGCGGCCATCTACGACGCCGTCTTTGTGCAGCTAGAACGCGTCGGCTACCGGAACCTGACGATGGAAGGCGTCGCGTCCACGGCGCGCACCGGCAAGGCGGCGCTCTACCGGCGCTGGTCGTCCAAGGACGACCTCGTCACCGACGCGCTCAAGCACGCGCTGCCCGAACCGCCGGTCGTCCCCGACACCGGCACCGTCCGCGGCGACCTGCTGGAGATCCTGAAGCGGCACCGGGACACGCTGCTCACCTGCCGGGGCGCCGCGTTCCGCATCCTGAAGGACGACGCCGACGAGGGCCAGCACCTCATCCACGACGTCGTCCACCAGCGGATGACCAAGCCCGTCCGGCACCTGATCCACGACGTGCTGACGCGCGGCGCCGAACGCGGCGAGGTGCGTCCGGAGGCGGCCACGCCGCGGATCGCGAGCGTCGGCCCGGCCGTCGTCGTCTACCACAACCTCACCGAGGGCGGCCCGCTCGACAACGCCTTCGTCGCCTCGGTGGTCGACGAGGTGCTGATGCCGATCGTCGCGCCCGCGCCCCCGTCCGGGGCCGCCTCCGGGCGCGCGTCCGGTTCTTGACGGAAGACGGGGGCGGCGCGGGACGTTCGATCATGGCGGCGGACGGGCGCGGGACGCGAGCGTGGACGGCATGCGAACACGTCTTCCCGGCCGTCCGCTCGTCGCGGCGGCCACGCTCCCCCTCGTGCTGTCCCTCGCGCTGACCGGCTGCGGCGGCGGCGCGGTGGCCGCGGCGCCCGCCGCGGCCGAGAACTCCGCCCCGGCCACGTTCACCCTGCCCGCGCCGACCGGGCCGCGCGCCGTCGGCACCACCGAACTGCACCTGGTCGACGAAGGCCGCGCCGACCCGTGGGCGCCGACCGCGTCCGGGAACTGATGATCAGCGTCTGGTATCCGGTGCAGAAGGGCGCGCAGGACCGTCAGCCGGTCGCGCCCTACCTGCGGCCCAACGTCGCGAAGGTGTTCACCGGGGTGGACGCGCTCGGGGTCTTCGAGGCCGGGACGGTCGACTGGGCGGCCGCCCGGACGAACGCGGCCGAGTCCGCTCCCGCCGACGCGCGCCACGGGCGCCGGCCGGTCGTCCTGTACTCCCCCGGCTTCGGCGTGCCGCGCGCACTCGGGACGACGATCGCCGAGGAACTCGTCAGCCGCGGCTACGTCGTGGTGACCATGGACCACACCGGCGAGACGCCGATCGAGTTCCCGGGCGGGCGGGTCGAACCCGCGCGGCTGCCGCAGCAGTCGCCGGAACGCACGAAGACCGCCGTCAAGGCCCGCGTGCAGGACACCCGGCTCGTCCTGGACGCGCTGACCGCGCTCGCCCGCGGCGGCAACCCGGACGCTGAGGGCCGGGCCCTGCCGCCCGGCCTCGGCCGGACGCTCGACACCTCCGAGATCGGCATGGTGGGGCATTCGGCGGGCGGCGTCCAGGCGGCCGAGACCATGCGGGTCGACCGGCGGCTGGACTCCGGGATCAACATGGACGGCACGATGAAGTACACCGACGACGACTACGTGCCGGTCGCCCGGACGGGCCTCGACCGCCCGTTCATGCTGATGGGCTCGGCGCCCGGCGGGGAACCGCAGACCCACCGGACGAACCCGTCGTGGGGGTCGTTCTACACGAACTCCACCGGCTGGAAGCGCGACCTGAACGTCCCGACCGCAAGGCACTACTCCTACACCGACGTGCAGGCGTTCCTCCCGGAGATCGACGAGCGCAACGACCTCCCGGAGGGCGCGCGCGAGAAGATCATCGGGACGGTCGACCCGGAGGCGATGACCGCGTCGGTGCGGGCCTACGTGACCGCGTTCTTCGACGCGTCGTTGCAGGACCGCCGCCGCCCGATCCTGGACCGGCCGTCGAAGCGGTACCCGCACGTCCGGTTCGTCCGGTGACGCCGTGAGAAGCCCCGCGCGCCCGGGACGGGCCGGGCGCGCGGGGCTTCATCGGCCGTGTTCGGCCGGGGGTTCGGTCAGGCGGGCTTCGCTCAGGCGGGCTGTCGGTCAGGCGGGGAGTTCGCCCTTGCCGTTCGCCGCGCCGTTCCCGCCGTTCCCGCCGTTCCCGTTCCCGGGGCGGACGGGGGCGTCCTGCAGGCTGACGCGGTGGTGCCAGTACGGCGCCGCGTAGCCCTCCTCGCGCATCACCCGGTGCAGGCGCTTGAGGTACTCGTGCTTGATCCGGAACTGGTCCTCGAACTCGGTGGACCGCAGGATGACGTGGAAGCCGACGGACGACTCGTTGAAGTCGTCGAAGCGCACGAAGACGCCCGAGCCCTCGACGCCGCCCTGCACCTCCTTCATCACCTCGTGCCCGACCTTCTCGAGCATGCCCTCGGCCTCGTCCAGGTCGATCTCGTACGGCAGCTTCGCGTAGACGAGGATCGACATCTCCTCGCCCGGACGGCTGTAGTTGGTGAGGATCGTGTCGGAGAACTTCTGGTTCGGGATGACCTCGATGTTGTCGGACAGGGTCCGTATCGTGGTGTTCCGCCAGTTGATGTCGACGACGTAGCCCTCCTGGCCGGTGTCGAGCCGGATGTAGTGCCCGGGCTCGATCGTCTTGGCGGCCAGGATGTGCACGCCCGCGAACAGGTTGGCGAGCGTGTCCTGGAGGGCGAGGGCGACGGCGAGACCGCCGACGCCGAGGGCGCCGAGCAGGGGGCCGATCGAGACGCCGAGGCTCTGCAGCATGATCAGCATGCCGATGCCGATCACCAGCACCTTGGCGATGTTGGCGAAGATCGTCACGTTCGCCGCGACGCCCT
Organism: Actinomadura sp. CNU-125; assembly: GCF_001942465.1. Classification (GTDB taxonomy): domain Bacteria; phylum Actinomycetota; class Actinomycetes; order Streptosporangiales; family Streptosporangiaceae; genus Spirillospora. The sequence goes on along the minus strand of NZ_MKJY01000128.1, from coordinate 1,358 downwards.
GCCGGGCCATCGCGTACGAGGACACGCTCCCGGCGATCAGCCGGGCGGCCGCCACCGACACGAAGAAGATCGCGATGGCGGTCAGCAGCCGGGCGACCACGTCGAGGGTCCCGCGCGGCGCGGCGTCCCACACCTTCAGCGCGAACCAGACGCCCGCGAGGAGGGTGAGCGGGAGGGCGAGGTCGTGCACGAGCTTGGCGATCAGGTCGTCCCAGGCCCAGCGCGTGCCGCCGGCCCGCTTGCCCAGCCGGGAGGTCAGCAGCCGCAGGCCGACGGCCACGACCACGGCGACCCCCAGCACGATCGCGGCGGCGATCGGCCGTTCCCAGCTATCACTCATCAGGACTCCTTCGTGGATACCTCGGCCGTCAGGCCGGGGAGGAAACGAAACTCTTGCGAAGCAGAACGCGAAAAGGCGATCCGCGCCCCCCGGGGGCGCGGATCACCGTCCCCTCCCACCGAATCCGTCGAATCCGTAGAACGCCTGCGGTGCCCGCGCCCGCGTCGTTAGATTGCGCAGCATGGCGTGCACGGTGAAGCGGTCGTTTAAATACCGTGTGTATCCGACGGACGAGCAGGCGGCCGAGCTCGCCCGCACCTTCGGGTGCGTGCGGCTGGTGTACAACAAGGCCCTGAAAGAACGCACCCGCGCCTGGCACACCCAGCGACACCGCATGACCTATGCCGACACCTCGGCGGCGCTGACGGCGTGGAAGAAGACCGACGAACCGGCGTTTTTGAACGAGGTGTCGTCGGTGCCTCTGCAGCAGGCGCTGCGGCACCTGCAGGCCGCGTTCGCGGCGTTCTTCGACAAGCGCGCCAGGTACCCGCGCTTCAAGTCGCGCAAGAAGTCCAGGGCGTCGGCGGAGTACACCCGGTCGGCGTTCAAGTGGCGCGACGGCGCACTCACGCTCGCCAAGATGGACGGGCCGCTGGACATCGTGTGGTCGCGCCCGCCGCCCGCGGGGGCCGAGCCGTCCACGGTCACAGTTTCCAAGGACGCGGCCGGGCGGTGGTTCGTGTCGATCCTTTGCCGGGACACCATCGCCCGCCTCGACCCGTCGGACACCACGGTCGGGGTCGACGCCGGGATCACCTCCCTGGTGACACTGTCGACCGGGGAGAAGATCGCCAACCCCCGGCATGAGCGACGCCACCGGGAGCGTCTCGCCCGCGCGCAAAAGAACCTGGCGCGCAAGGCCAAGGGGTCGGCCAACCGGGAGAAGGCCAAGGCGAAGGTCGCCCGCGTCCATGCCCGGATCGCCGACCGGCGCCGCGATTTCCTGCACAAGCTGTCGACTCGGCTCGTCCACGAGAACCAAGTGGTCGTGATCGAGGACCTCAACGTCCGCAACATG
>NZ_MKJY01000127.1 GCF_001942465.1 Actinomadura sp. CNU-125 | reverse complement strand
GCCGCGCCCGTCCGTCCCGGACGCGGGCCTGTCGCGGAACACGGGGTCGGACGACGCGGCCGCGCGACGGCTGCGCGCGGTCGCGAGGAGGCGCTGCGCGGCCGCGACCGCGTCGCCGTCGCCGACGACCTCGGCGCGGACTGGCCGGCCGCGCGGCGGATGCTGGCCGACCTGTCGGGCCGGCGCACCTGCACCCGGAGCTGCCGTACCGGCTGAGCTGGGAGGACGGGCTGGACGCGCGGCCCGGCGGGGTGCCCGCGTGGCTGTCCCCGGGATGGTTCGAGCGCGCATGAACGTGGATCCGCAGGTGCTGGCGCGGGCGCGCGCCCGGGTGCTGGGCGTCCCGTCGACGGACGCGGCCGAGCCCGTCCCGTCCGGGGTCCGCACAGCATCGGACGGGACGCGCGTGTGGCTGCTGCCCGAGTGGCCGGACGGCGCGACGCCCGCGCTGCTGGAGGAGTACGACACGGCGCCGATGCCGCTGGACCGCGCGGGGCAGGCCCGCCGCGTCCTGGCCGCCGCGCTGCGCTGCTGCTGGCTGCGGCTCGACGACGCGCCGTGGCCCGGGACGGCCGCGCCGGTCGCCCACGTGCTGGAGGTGTACGGGGGGATGACGCGGGGTCGACGCCGACCTCGGCGCGCGCTGGGCGACCGGCGAACTGCGGCGGCTCGCCGACACCGGTTGGCTGCTCCTGGACACGGACGCGAACACGGTCCGCCCGGGCCCGCGCACGGCCCTGTGGCCGGAAGGCTCCCTGGCGTCCCTGCGCGACCTGCTGCGCCGCCTCCCCCACCCCCCGACGGACAACCCCGCACAGGACACGGCGGGCGATGTGGCCGCCGCAGACGAACCCGCCGACACGGCGGGCGATGTGGCCGCCGCAGACGGGGTGGCCGGGGCGGGGCCGGGGACGGCCTCCGCGGGTGACGGGGGCGGGCCGGTGGGGGCCGTGGAGGAGTCCGGCGGTGAGTGAGTTGTTCGAGCGGTTGTTGCGGCCGTATGACGAGCGGCGGCGGGCGGAGCTCGTGGCGGCGTACACGGCGGTGGAGCACGCGGCGGAGCCGGTGCCGGAGGTGCGGTTCGCGGCGCTGCGCGAGCCGGCGCTGCGCCGGACGGTCGAGGGGATGCTCGCGCTGAGCGGACGGACGCTCGTGCGGTCCGACCGGACGAAGTGGATCTCCGGCTATCGCGACGACGTCGCCGCGGAGCTGGCGCGCGACCCCGAGTGCGTCCCGCCGGTCCGGGACCGGGCCGTGCTGACGCTGGTGCTGATCCACTCGGTGGCGATCCCGCGGGCCGCCGGGCGGCTCGGCGACGACTCGTGGCTGTCGCCGTTCCCGACGCCGGTGGACGAGCTGCGCCGCCGCACCCAGCTGCCCGTCGGGGAGCTCGACGCGGCGCTGCGGCGGCTGCGGCTCGCCGGGCTGGTGTCGCAGGTGAAAGCGGGTTCGGACGATTCGGGCGGGTTCGTCCCCGGGCCGCAGTTCCACCGGCTGACGCCGGCCGCGCGGCGGCGGCTGCAGGAGGAGCTGATCCTGGCGGCCGGGCCGGACTCGCCGCTCGCGGCGGCCATCCGGGCGCGCCGGAAGAACCGGGAACATCAGGGGGAGAACACGTGACGGCCGTCCTCGAACCGCTCGTGCCGGGTCCGGCGCGCGAGACCGACGACATCGTCGGCGACCGCACGCTCGTCGCCGTCCAGGCGGTGAACATCTCGCGGCTGTCGACGCACCCGGTGCCGACCGTCCCGGGCACGCTGATCGTCGTGGCCGGGCAGGGGCCGAAGGACTCCAACGGGGCGGGCAAGTCGTCGTTCATCGCGGCGATCACCGCGCTGCTCGGGGACGAGCAGTGGCGGTTCGCGTCCGGGGCGCGCGCGGTCGCGGAGCTGCTGTTCAACGCGGAGCTCGCGGCGCAGGGCGACAGCCGGTGGGCCAGCGCCGACCACGGCTACATCGTCGGTGTCTTCGACCACGCGGAGGCGTCGGGGGACGGGGAGACGGCCCTCACCGTCTGGCTGCGGGTGAACGTGGACGCGCCGCACCTGGAGATCCGGTGGCGGGACGGCGTGCATCTGGCGGCGGCGCCGTCGGAGGCCGACCGGGTCGCGCTCGCCGACCGGCTGTGGGCGGGCCTGCCCCGCAGTGCGGGCCGCCGCGACCTCGTCGCCAAGGACCTGAGCCGCGTGCTGTACGGGGGGCGGGTGCGGTGCGTGTCGTTCCTGTCGACGTCGGTGCGCAGCAAGGTCGCGACGAACCTGCTGTCGCAGCCGCTCAACGAGATCACCCCCGAACGGATCTTCAGCGCGATCGCGGCGCTGACCGGGCTGGACCGGGAGCTGGAGGCCGAGCGGCGGTCCCGCGCGGAGGAGCACCGGGAGCGGGCGAAGGCCGCCGAGGCGTCCGAGCGGCTCGCCGAGTGGGAGCGGGAGGCGGCGGCGCTGCTGAAGACGTTCGACCGCCGCGACCGGGCCCGTGCGGACGTCGACGCGGCGCTGCGGCACTGGCGGACGCGGCAGGCGCGGCTGCTGACGGACGCGGCCGAGGCCGACGCGGCGCTCGCCGCCGAGCAGGAGGAGCTGCGGGGCGAGGGCCGCGAGCTGGCCGCCGCCGCGAAGGCCGCCGAGCAGGAGATGGAGCAGCTCACCGGCGGGGCGCTGGACGAGCAGGTCGCGTCCGCGGAGTCGGCGCTCGCGGAGCTGAAGGGGCAGGTCGAGCGGCTCGGCGCGGACAAGGCCGTCGCGCAGGACCGGCTGGAGGAGCTGCGCCGCCGGGTGGCGCGGCTGGAGGAGCGGCGCCGCGACGCCGACGGACGCGACGAGGCCGCGGCCGGCGCGCGGGCCTGGCGGCCGCCGAGACGCGGCGCGACGAGGCGCAGCAGGAGTTCGGCATGGCGCGCGGCGCCGTCGCCCGCGCGGAGCGCGCCCTCGCGGAGGCGGAGGCGGGCGAGAGCAGCGCGCCCGCGCAGATCCGCGCGCTCGCCGCCGCCGGGATCACCGCGGTCGGGCTGCTGGACGCGGTCGAGCTGGCCCCGGACGTCCGGGAGCGGTGGGAGGCCGCGCTGTGGCCGTACCGGGAGGCGGTCGCGGTCGGGAGCGGCGACCTGGACGCGGCCGCCGGAGCGCTCAAGGAACTCCCCGGCTCGATGATCGTCCCCGCGGACGGCGACGCGGCGGACGCGCCGGAGGGCGTCCGGTGCGCGGTGCCGCTCGCCCGGTTCTTCGCGGCGCTCGAAAGCGGCGCCCCGGGCGGCGTCGTGATCGTCGGCGGGTTCCCCGAGCCGGTGACCGGACGGGTCGCGCGGGTGCAGGCCGCGCGTGCGGAGCTGGAGGCCGCTCGGGAGGCGCTCGAAGCCGCCCGGCAGGCGACGGACGACGGGGCCTCCGAGGTCGCACTGGCCGGACGTCGTCTCGCGGGCGCGCGCGCAGCGGCCGAACTGGACGACGTCCGCTCCCGCATGGCGGAACTGCGTACGGAACTGGAGGAACTCGCGGCGGGCGAGGCCCGGCTCGGCCCCCGCCTGGGTGCGGCCGAACAGACGCTTCGGCGTCTGCAAGCCAAGGCCGACACGCGCGCGCTGGAAGCGGACCGCCTGCGGGGGCGCCGCGACGGGCACGAACGGGACCGTGACCGGGTGCGTGCGCGTTCGTCCGAGCTGTCCGACCGGCGGGCCGCGCTCGGCATCGAGGCGCTGGAGAAGGAGTGGGGCGGGGCCCGGGACGGCGCCGCCGAATGGCTGTCGGGCCTGGACGCGGACGAGTCGACCTGGACGCCCGCCGAGTGGTGGCACACGGCCGAGAAGCACCTCTCGGAGGCGATCCGCCGCGTGTTCCCCGACGGGGCGTCCGACGAGGACATGCCGGAGGAGGTCCGGTTCCTGCTGCGCGAGCGGACGGACGGCGAGGGGCGCCGTACCGAGCGCGAGCAGTCGACGTTCCCGCGTCTCGTCCAGGCGGTGCGGGCGTACCTGCGGCAGCAGGAGGACTACGAGCGGCACCAGCGGCGGCAGATCGAGGTGCAGCTCACCGGGCGCCGCACCGACCTGGAGAAGGCGCAGAAGGGCGCGGCGGACGCCGCCGGTGCCGCCGAGGCGCACCGGACGGCGCTGACCGCCGCGATCCGCGCCCGCCTGCAGCGCGTGTCGGAGGAGTTCGAGAAACTCGACGTGAACTACGGCGGGTACGGGGCGACGCTCGAATTCCCCACGCCCGAGCAGCCCGGCGACCCGGAGCAGGAGTGGCGCTGGCGCGTCACCCCGAAGTGGCGGCGTTCGGACGGGCAGCGGTACGTCCCGTACAACCGGCGCGCCAACACCGCCCTCATGGACGAGAAGGCGGTCAAGCTCGTGTGCGCGGCGGCCCTCGCCAGCTCCGGCGGCGGACGGCTGTGCCTCGTGCTGGACGAGCTGGGCCGCAACCTCGGCAAGGAGCACCGCAAGGAGGCCGTCGCGCTGTTCCGCAAGATCGGCGAGACGCACGGCATCACGGTGATCGGCGCCCTGCAGGACGACATGGAGCCGTACGCGATCGACGCCTGCGGCCAGTACGTGAAGCTGCGCCGTTCGTCCGACACGATGCCGTACAACGAGCCGCCGGTCGTCGTCGCCTACGACGAGCACGAGGAGCGCGTCCGGCGGCTGGCCGCGCAGATCTCGGCCGGGACGGGGCGGGAAACCGAGGTGAATCCGGCGGGCTGACCCGGCAGGATGCGGGGGCATGCGCACGGACATGCGTCCCGCCGACGACCTGCTCGCCGAGATCGAGCCGCTGTCGCACCCGGACCGGTGCCGCCGCGTCGCCGAACTGGGGCGGGCCGCCGACCGGCGGGACATCGTCGCGCTGCTGGTCGACCTCGGGCAGCGGGGCCCGTACGAGCGGCGGGTCGCGCTGTCGCTCGCGGCGGCCGTGCGGGACGAGGCGTCCTTGGAGCACATCGCGATCTTCGCGGAGATCGAGCGGCTCGGGTTCGCGCGCCCGGCCGTCCGGCTGGCGGTGCGGCTCGGGGCCCGGACCCGCGACGCGGACGGGCTCCTCGGGCTCGTCGCGAACTCCTCCCCGGCCGTCCGGAGGGCCGCCTGGAGCGCCGTCCGCACGTACCGCCGCCGCGACGGCCTGGCGGACGCGCTCGTCGACCCGGTCGCGGAACGCTGGGGCGCGCAGGAGGCGGCGTCGCTGCTGCCCGCCTGCCGCCGGGAGACGGTCGCGGCGCGGCTCGGGACGCTCGCGCGCCCGCCGTCCGGCAGTGGGCCACGCTCGGCCGCGCCCACCCGGACCTCGTGCTCGACCACGCCGAACGCGTCCTCGACCGGCCGACGGACCAGGAGCGCTGCGACGAGTGGTACCGGCTCGCGCCCGGGATCGCGGCGGCCGTGCCGCACTCCCCCGGCCGGGTCATCGGCCTGCTCGAACGGTCGTGCCCGCACGTGCCGACCCCGCTGCGCAAGCGGGTCGGGTCGCTGCTGGCCGCCGACCCCGACCGGACGCTCCGCGCGCTCCTCGACCGCCGCGGCGAGACGCTCCGGATCGCCGCCGTGCTCGACCCGTCCGTCCGGAGGCGGCTGGCGCGGCTCGGCGACGACGACCTCGTGGCGGTCGCCCGGGCCATGCGCACGCAAGGCGACGACGGTTCGCTGTGGCTGCTGCTGCGCGCGGTCGCGCCGGACCGCCGCGCGCGCGTCCTGCACGCCACGCCGGACGGCGACAGGGCGGAGGGGCTGCTGCTGAAGTGCCTGCCGCGCGCGGCGCGGGAGGAGCAGGCGCGGCGGATCCTCTCCCTCGGCGGCCGCGCCGACGCCCCGCACATCCTGCACACGTTCCTCCCGTACGACGAGGCCGCGCCCGTCCTGGCCGGACGGCTGCGCGGCGCGGACGCGTACGCCCGGGCGAGCGCCTGCGCGCTGCTCGTCGCGTGCGCCGGGAACAGCGGCGACCCGACGGTGCTCGCCCGTGCCCTGGAGTCCCTCGACCGGGTGCGGGACGCGCCGGGCTCGCCCGCGGGCGGTGTCGCGTACGCGCTGGCGTCCGTCCCGGCGGACGTGCTGCGCGGCGAGCACACGGCGGCGATCGGGCGGTTCGCCGACCATGTCGTGAACACCGAATACGGCATCGACTATCCGCATTCGGACCTCGGTCGGCTGGCGGCGGCGTTCTGCGGCGAAGGGCTCGTCCGCGGTGATCCCGAACTGCTGGCCTTCGGCCTCGACCTGATCGAGAAGCTGGCGGAGCACCTCACCGGAGACCGGCTCGACCGAATCGGCCTGGCGCTGAGCGCCGCCGACCCCGGGCTCGGCCGGGCGGGCTTCCTGAGCGACGCCCTCGCGCGCCGCCTCGACGCGGACGCGCGCCGCGGCGGCACCGGCTCGCGGTGCTGCTCGCGGGGGCGCTCGGCCGCCGCACCGAGGACGTCCCGTCCCTGCGGACGCGCTCGCGCGGCGCCGCCGACACCGCCGAGGGCCGGACGCGCGACGAAGCGATCGGGCTCTGGCTCGACCCGCCCGCGACGCGCGCCGAACGCGCCGGGCGCGTCGTCGCGCGGCACCCGTCGGCCGTCGCCGTCCCGGCCGTCCTGCGCGTCATCGCCACCGAACGCACCGACCTGCTCGGCCTCGTCCTCACCGCCGACCTCGACGTCTCCCGCGTCGACCCCGCGTGGACCCGCCGCTGGACGTCCCGTCAGCGCGCGCTCCTGGCCCTCCTCGGACAACGGGCGAAAAACGGGTGAACCCGGACCGGTGATCCGGAAGGATGCCCGTCATGCGCGCCGATGAGCTGCTTGACGAGATCGAACCGCTTTCGTACCCGGATCGGGTCCGCCGCCTCGTGCGGCTACGGGAATCGGCCGGCGACCCGGCGCTCGCCGAGCTGCTGGACGAGCTCGGACGGCGCGGCCACCACGAGCGGGCGACGGCGCTGTTCGTCGCGTCCGCCGTCCGGGACGAGGCGTCGATCGCGCACGTCCTGGCCGCGACGCGCGACCCCGACGCGTGGATCGCGCAGCAGGCGATCCGGCTGTCGGTGCGGTACGCGCCGGGCCCGGACGCGCTGCTGGCGAGCCTGCTGGACGCCCCGGCGGCGATCCGCGCGGTGACGTACCGGGCGGTGCGCAAGCATCGCCGCGGCGACCTCGCGGACGCGCTCGTCGGGCCGGTCGGGGAACGGTTCGGCGACGACGAGGCCGCCGCGCTGCTGCCCGCCTGCACCACGGAGGTCGCCGCCGGGCGGCTCGGCGCGCTCGCGCACGCGGTCCCGAACCGGCACTCGCTCGGACGGTCGCACCCCGCCGCCGTCCTCGACCACGCCGAGCGGGAGCTGGCCGGGCTCGCCGAGGGGGCGCGGGCGTCCTGGTGGCAGTGGCACGGGACGGGCGTCGCGGCGGCCGTGCCGGACGACCCGGCGCGCGTCGTCGGGCTGCTGGAGGACTACTGGCACACCGCCGAACCGCCGTACGCGCTGCACCCCCGGCTCGGGCGGCTGCTGGACGCCGCGCCGGAGCGGACGATGCGGCTGCTCCTGGCGGACCGGCGGCGGCTGGGCCCGCTGGTGCGCCGCCGGGCGCTGCGCGACCGGTTCGTCCGGATCGGCGGGGAGACGCTCGCGGCGTCGCGCGGGCCGTGCGCGACGACGAGCGCACGCTGCGGCTGCTGCTGAAGGCGGCGCCGCCGAGCGCGCGCGCGGAGATTTTCGAAGCGGCGATGCGCGGCGTCGACCTGACCACCGCCGAGTTCGGGGACGACCTGCTGGACGTCCTGCCGCGCGACGTGCGGGTCCGCGAGGCGCGCCGGATGCTGGGGCTGCGCGCGGTCGGCGACGTCGCGCAGCGGGTGCGGCAGATGACCGCGTTCCTGCCGTTCGAGGAGGCGCGTCCCGTCCTCGCCGAGCTGACCCGGCGGCCGGACGCCGACGAGCGCGGCGCGGGTACGCGCTGCTCGTCCGCTGCGCGGGGCGCGAGCGCGACCCGGAGGTCGTCACGGCGGTGCTGGAGTCCCTCGACCGGATCCGCAACGAGCAGGACCCGGTCCGGTGGAGCGTGCTGAACGCGCTGGAGTCCCTCCCGGACGGCCTGCTGCGCGGCGAGCACACGGCGGCGGTGGCCCGGCTCGCGCAGGACGCGCTGGACGCCCGCGACTGCTCGTTCCCGACCCGGCAGACGCTCGCGCGGATCGCGGTCGCGTTCGCCCGGCAGGGCGCGGTCCGCGACGACGGCGACCTCGCCGTGTTCGGCATCGAGCTGCTGGAACGGGTCGTCGGGCACGGCGGCGGCATGTACGTCGACCGGCTGGACCGGGGGCTGCGGCGCGGGCAGGAGCACCGGTTCGTCGAGCATTTCGCCCCGCTGCTCGACCGGGGCGCGCGCCGCGACGACCACGCGCTCGCGCTGATGCTCGTCCGGGCGCTCCGCCGCCGCGCGCACGGCGTCCCGGCGCTGCAGGACGCGCTGGAGAAGGCCCTCGACGCCACCGACGACGGCGTCATCCGCACCGCGATCCGGCTGTGGCTGGAGCCGCCCGCGACGCGCGGCGAACGGGTCGAGCGGATCGTCGGCAAGGACCCGTCGACCGTCATGATCCACGAGGTGTTCGCGGCGATCGCCACCGAGCGCACCGACCTGCTGCACCTGGTGCTGTCCCCCGCGTCCGGCGGCCGGTTCCGGCGCGACGACGTCACCTACGTCCCGCGCGCGGAACGGCGTGGACGCGGCGGTGGACGGCCCGGCAGCAGGCCGCCTACCTGGGGCTGCTGGAGCGCGCGGCGAACGATGAGGGGCTCGGGGGCGCCGACCGGGTTGCGCGGTCGCGGCGATCGCGACGGTGCCGGGCGTCGGCGCCGGGCGGCTGCGCCCGTACCTGGAGTCCGGCGACGCGCACCTGCGGCGGGCGGCGCTGACCGCCGCGCCGTGGACGTCGTCGCCGCAGGACGTCCTGCCGGACCTGCTCGCGCTCGCCTCGACCGACGACGCGCACGTCGCCGTCTACGCGGCGGGACGCGCGGCGCGGTTCGTCCGCCCGTCGACGCTGGGGCCGCTGCTGCGGCCGGTGCTGACGGACGGCAAGATCACCGCGCGGAAGGAGGCGCTGCGGATCCTGCTGCGCACCCGGGCGCCGGACGCGCTCGCCGTCGTCGCCGAAGCCTGGGACGACCCCGGGCAGCACCGCGACGTCCGGTCGGCGATCGCGTCGGCGCTGCGCCCGCACATCGCCGACCCGGTCGCGCGCCGCATCCTGGGCGAGGCGGCGCAGGGGCCGCGCGACCTGGCGCGGCAGGTGCTCGGCGGGTGGCCGCACGAGATCGAGGCGCGGTTCCGGGGGGACTACGCGGCGCTGGTCGTCCGGGTGGCGGGCTCGGCCGACCCGGAGGCCGCCGACGCCGCGCTGGAGGTGCTGGACCGGTGGGCGCGGTGGGCGCCGGAGGTCCCCGCGCTGCTCGCCGGGCTCGTCGCCGACCTCGGGGAGACGCGCCGCTGGCGCGACGCGATGACCGGGCTGCTGTCGTGCGTCCACGCGGAGCTGGGCGCGGACGAGCTGGGCGACGCGGCCGCGGCCCTCGCCGCGCCGGCCGGCGCCGCCGGCGGCGCGGAGGCGGCGGCGAGCGCGACCGTCCGGCGGCGCAGCGGCTCGCCGCGCTGGTGAAGGCGATCCGCGACACCGCCGCGCGGGACCTCGGCGCCGCCGGGCCCGCGCTCGACGCCGTCGACGGGCGGCTCCCGGAACTCCTCGCGCTCGAACTGGCCGCCGCCACGCTCGACTGGGACGACGACGAGGCGGACGAGGCGGTGGACGCGCTCGCCGACGGCTGCGCCGGCCTCGGCGTCCTCGCCGTCGCCGGGCTGGCCGCGACGCTCGCGGGCGACGAGGACGACGACGACATGTACTACGGGTACTCCTTCGCGGACGTCCCGGACGCCGAGGACGTCCATCCGCACGCGGAGCGGCTCGCGGAGCGCGGCGACCTCGCGGGCGGTCTGTTCGCGTGCGCGCTCGCGAAGGCGCACGGCCCGGAGGCCGGGTGGCCGGACGAGTGGCGCGCGCTCCTGCGCGTCCTGCGCGCCCACCCGGACGGCGAGGTGGCGTTCACCGCCCGGGGGATCTACACCGCCGGCGAGTGAGCCGGTTCCCGCGCGTCGCGGTCCAGGGTGAAGCGCCGCTGGGCCGCGACGGCGGCGGCCATCAGGACGGCGGGCACGGCGGTGACGCCGACGAGGAGGGCGAGCAGCGCCGAGTCCGGCTGCGCGACCGTCCGGCCGCCGGTCGTGGCGACGAACCCGCCGGCGGCCAGCACCGCCGAGTACACGTACGGGCCGACGGCGGTTCCGGCGGCCTCGCACGCCGTCCACACGCCGGTGTAGGCGCCCGCGCGGGCCTCCCCGCAGCGCCTCGGCGGCCGCGACGACGTCCGGGACCAGCGAGAACGCGAACAGCTGGAGGCCCGCGAACGCGACGCCGAGGACCGCGATCACCGCGACGGTGGCGCCCGTGCCGATCGTGTCCCCCGCCCACAGGGCCAGCGAGCCGACGACGAACACGCCCTGGCACAGCAGCAGCGAGCGCTGCTTGCCGGTCCGCCGCGACACCGCCCGCCAGACCGGGCCCGCGACCACCGCCGGGGCCAGGAACGCGCCCATGAACACGGCCGTCAGGTTCTCGTCGCCGAGCACGTACTCGGTGTAGAACGGCACCGCCGCGAGGAACAGGTGCGTCGTGGTGCCGGTGAGGACGTACGACAGCGCGAGCGCCCGGAAGTCGCGGTCGCGCCAGGCGACGCGGACGTCCGCCAGCACGGAGCCCGCCACCGGGCCGCCGTCCCCGTCCGGGACGCGGAACCCGCTGCGCTCGGTGAGCCGCCGGACGCCCGCGAGCGCCACGAGCCCGGTGACCACCAGGACACCGGCCAGGACCATCGCCATCCGCGCGTAGTCGCCGCGCCCGCCGGACTGCACCAGCGCCGGGGCTGCGACGCCCGCACCGAGCAGGCCCACGGTCAGCAGCAGCATCCGGTACATGAACACGCGGGTGCGCTCGTGGTAGCCGATCCGCAGGTCGGACGGGGTCGTCAGGTACGGCACCTGGAAGCAGGCGTACAGGACGTTCCCGGCGATGTAGAACGCGCCGACCCACAGCGCCGCCGTCGCGCCGGACAGCCCGGACGGCACCGTGAACAGCCCGATCCAGGCCGCGGCCAGCAGCAGCCCCCAGCGGAGCATGCCGCGGCGGTGGCCGGTGCGGCGCGCCCGCCGGTCCGACAGCGTCCCGAACAGCGGATGCACCACCGCGTCGATGATCTTCGGCAGGAGCAGGGTGAGCCCGGCGAGGAACGGGGAGACGCCGAGCGTGTGCGTCATGAAGTACAGCAGCAGGAGGCCGGGGACGGTGACCCACACGCCCATCCCCAGCGACCCGGCGGCGTAGGCGGTGAGGTCCCCGGTCCGCGGCCGGGCCCCGCCGGTGCTCACGGCCGTCCCGCGTGGCGGCGGACGACCCCGGCCGCGAGCTCGGCGCCCCGGAACGCGCCCGACCGGACCCGGCCGGCCAGGGTGCGCGCCACGATCCGGTCGGTCAGCGCCGGAAGGTGCCGGGCGAGGAAGAACTCGACGGCGCCGCGCCGCGTCGTCGGCACGTCCCGGCGCGGCCGCCGCGACAGGGCGGCGCGCACCACGGCATCCACCACGCCTTCCAACGGCTCGTACTGGCTCATTCCCTCCAGCGACAGGCCCGCTGCGGCGGTCGAGTCGTGGATCGGGCTGCGCACCGCCGACGGGTACACGCACGTCACCCCGACGTGCGTGCCGAGTTCGAGGCGCAGCGCGTCCGCGTACGCGACGAGCGCGCGCTTGGACGCGCCGTAGGCCGCGGCCAGCGGAAGCTGCATCACCGCCATCCGCGACGACAGCATCACCACGCGGCCCCGGGACTCCACCAGGGCGTCGACGCACGCCGACGTCACCCGCCAGGCACCGAGCAGGTTGACGTCGAGCTGGCGGCGCACCTCCTCGCCGGGCGGCAGCTCCGCCGGGGCGGGCCCGCCGATCCCCGCGTTGTTGACCAGCAGGTCCAGCCCGCCGAGCGTGCCGATCGCCGTCGCGACCGCCGCGGGGACGGCGTCGTCGTCGGTGAGGTCGCAGGCCAGGACGTCCACGGGGTCGTCCGGGCGGGGCGCGGCGTCCAGGCCGACGACGCGGGCGCCCAGGCCCGCCAGCCGCGCGCAGATCGCCTGGCCGAAGGTGCCGGACGCGCCGGTGACGATCACCCGCATGCCGCGCGGGTCGCGCCCGCCGCTCCGGGGGCTCGGGTCGATGCTCATGCGGGGGTTTCCTCCCGGTTCGCGGGGGTGAACGGACGCCCGGCGCCGCGGGCCAGCCGCGCCCGTCCCGCCTTCGTCTCGCGGGGCAGGTCGGCGACGTACCGGTCGAAGTCGACGCGCATCATCGGGCGCCGGTCGCCCCACCGCGCGGTCGCGGCGCGCAGGTCGCGTGCCACCGCGCGGCGCGCTCCCGCGCGGGCGGCAGCGCGTACGCGCCCGACAGGTAGGCGGCGGCGAGCTTCGACTGGGCCTCCACGATCGGCAGCGCCGCGCCGGTGGACTGCATCAGCCCGACGAACGCCAGGCTCGGCTCGTCCAGGTGGAACACCCGCTTGTACAGCGGCAGCCGCTCGGGGTCGGGGCCGAGCAGGTCCGGGCCGAGGAACGGGATGCTCACCCGGTACCCGGTGGCCCAGACGAGCACGTCGACGGGGTCGGCCGCCCCGTCGGCGAACACGACCCGCCCGCCGTCCAGGCGGTCGATCCCGGGCCGCGCGACGACCTCGCCGTGCGTCAGCCGGTGCAGGATCGTGTCGCTGATCGTCGGATGGTTCTGGAACAGCCCGCCGGACGGGTCCGGGAGGCCGTAGTCGCGCGGGGACCCGACGGCCAGCCGCAGCATCGTCTCGGCGACGCGCTGCCGGATTCGCCACGGCAGCACCGCCAGGGCGCCGCCGGTCGCGTCCGACGGCCGCCCGAACAGGTACTTCGGGACGATGTGGACGCCGCGCCGCGCCGACAGCAGCACCGGCCCGCGCGCGACGTGCGAGGCGTCCACGGCGATGTCCATCGCGGAGTTGCCCGTCCCGACCACGAGCACCCGCTTGCCGCGGAACACCTCGGGCGTGCGGTAGTCGTGGGCGTGCATCCGCAGCCCGTCGAACGCGCCCGGGTAGCCGGGGTCGGGCAGGCGCGGGTCCCGGTTGTGGCCGTTGGCGACGATGACGGCGTCGAACCTGTCGCGGCCGCCGTCCGCGGTGGTCACGGTCCACGCCCGTCCGGTCCCGGCGCGCTCCACGGACGTGACGGTGCTGTGGAAGCGGACGTGCGGCAGGAGCCCGAACGTCTCGGCGTAGTCGGCGAGGTAACCGCCGACGAGGTCGGCGGACGGGTAGTCGGGCCACCCGCGCGGCATCGGGAAGTCGGCGAACTCGGTGCGGCCCTTGCTGGTGTTGAGGTGCAGGGAGGCGTACGCGGGCGAGAACCCGCCGGCGCCGCGCGCCCACAGCCCGCCCGGACGGTCGCCGCGCTCGTGCACGACGACGTCCAGGCCCGCGTCCCGCAGGGCCTTGCAGGCGGTGAGCCCGGCCGCACCGGCGCCGATGACGGCGACCCGGCAGGCAGCGGTCATGTCGGTCTCCTCGTCCGGAGGGTTGTGGGGAGCACCAACCCTAGGCGCCGCGGCGGCCCGCGGACATGGGCGGCCGCACGTGTTTGGCGTCCCGGCTTGTGGCACGCCACAATCGGGCCATGGTTCAGGGGGACGCCGAGTGGGCGCCGGTCGTCGATCTCATCGAGCGGGTCTCCCGCGAGGAGGACCTGCTGCCGTCCGTGGTCGCCGCCGTGTCGGGGACGGTGCGGGAGGTGTCGGTGCTGCCGCCCGCCGACATCGCCGGGCACACCCGCGCGCTGCTCGCCGCCGCGACCCGCGCGATCGCCGCCCGGCGCGGCCCGACCGAGGCCGAGCTGTCGTTCGTCGCCGAACTGGGCGACACCCGCGCCCGCCAGGGCGTCCCGATCGAGGCCGTGCTGAGCGCGATCCACGTCGCCGAACGCGCGATCTGGTCGCGGGTCCGGGAGCTCGCGCCGCCGACGGCGTCGTCACCGGCCTGCTGCTGGACGCGCGGGAACTGCGCGACGACTTGGTCCGAGGCCGTCCGCGCCCGGCTGATCACCGCGCACCGCGCCGCGCAGGCGGGCGGCGACGCGGGCGGCGGCGAGCGCGAGGCGATCCTGCTGCGCCGCGTCCTC
>NZ_MKJY01000126.1 GCF_001942465.1 Actinomadura sp. CNU-125 | reverse complement strand
GGCACCCGGATCATGTCGGAGACGATGGTCGGGAACTTCGACTTCCTGGACGACACGCCGTCGCCCGAGACGCCCGTCCACGAGATCCCGCCGCCGCGCGACCGCAGCGAGCGGCGGGCGATGGAGCGGTTCGGCATCGGGTACGTGTCCGGCGGGCACGACACGGTGGTGCTGCTCGACGGGCTGCGGGAGCAGGCCGTCGAGCTGACCGCACCGGCGGGCGCGGGGTTCGAGGAGACCCGGGTGGACGGGGCGCCGAGCTCGATCCGGTCGGGCACTCCCGGGGTGCTCCTCGTGGGCGCGCCGCATTCGGGGCAGCGCAGGCTCGCGCGGTTGATCGCGCTGACGCTCGCGGACGGCGGGCTCGGGGACGGGACGGTGCGGACGCACGACGCCGAGGACGTGCGGGACGCGCCGGGGGAGCGGCTCGCGGAGATCCTCGCGGAGCCGGGGCCGGTGATCCTGTTCGAGCGGCTCGCGCGGCGATCGCCGACGCGGCCGGATCCGGTCGCGGCGGCGGGGGCGGTCCGGCGGGCGCGCCGCGACCCGATGAACACGACGCCGCTCGTCGCGACCTGCGAGCCGCGGCTGTACAAGCGGCTGCTGCAGGACCATCCGAAGCTCGTGCAGGCGTTCCGTGTGCACCGGATGCCCGATTTCTCCGACCTGGACGCCCGGATGACGCTGCTGCACCTCCTCGCGGAGGAGCGGCGGGTGACGGTCGGGGCGCAGGCCCTCGAACAGGTGCGGGACGATCTGGAGCGGCTGCGCGGGCCGGGCGACCTTGTGAACGCGCGGCTCGTCGAGACCTACCTCGATCAGGCGTGCCGGCGGAACATGCAGCGGGCGGGGGCGTCGCACGACCGGCTCGTCCTCACGCCGGACGATCTCGCGGGCGTCGCCGAGGGCATCGAGCCGGCGCTGCGTCCGCCGGGGGACATCGACGTCCACCTGAACCGGCTGGACGGGCTGACCGGCCTCGCGGACGTGAAGGCGGCGGTGCGGGAGCTCGCGGAGGAGGCGCGGGTCGCGGCGGACCGGGCCCGGCACGGGATACCGGCGCCGGGCGGGCAGAACCTGCTGTTCGCCGGACCGTCCGGGACGGGCAAGACGACCGTGGCGGGGCTCGTCGGCGGCATCTACGCGGCGCTCGGCCTGCTCGGCTCCGGGCACGTGGTGGGGTGCCGTCCGGTGCATCTGGCCGGACGGGACGAGGCGGACGTGCGGCGCCGCGTGGGCGGGATGGTCGAGCAGGCGCTCGGCGGGGTGCTGCTGATCCAGGAGACGCACCTGCTGGGCCGGGTCCCGGCGGTGGTGCGGGAGCTGCTGCGCGAGATGGGCGAGCGGCGCGGCCGGTTCCTCGTGGTGTGCTCGGGTCCGGCGGACGAGACGGAGCGGTTCCTCGCGGGCCATCCGGCCTTCCGCGCGGAGTTCGGCCGGACGCTGGAGTTCACCGGGATGGGCGACCGCGATCTGATGCGGCTGTTCCAGTCGTACGCCGAACGCGACCTGTACATGCTGGACGAGGAGCTGAAGGTCGAGCTGCTG
Organism: Actinomadura sp. CNU-125; assembly: GCF_001942465.1. Lineage (GTDB taxonomy): Bacteria > Actinomycetota > Actinomycetes > Streptosporangiales > Streptosporangiaceae > Spirillospora. Next base: position 12,862 of record NZ_MKJY01000126.1, on the reverse strand, counting down.
GCGCGGCTGGAGCGGCTGCGCGACGACCCGTCGTTCGGCTACGCCCGGACGGTCCGCGCGCTGTTCGAGGCGACGGTGGCGCGGCAGGCGGCGCGGCTGGCGGGCGCGGACGTCAACGCGGCGACGGTGTCCCGGCTGACGGCCCGTGACCTGCCGGAATCGCCGCTGGAGCAGATGATGGGCGACTTCCGGCACGGCTGATCGCCGTCCCCGGCGGACGCGGCGCGGGCGGCGGGTCGCGCAGATCACGGTCCCGGATCCGCATCATGGGGGCGCCACCCGGGAAGGCCACGAGGGGGAGTGGCCCCCGAATGGCCCTCTTGGGTCATGTGCGCCGCGGGCCACGCGCGTAGCCTCGAACGCGGGGTGTGGGGAACGAAAACGGGAGGTGGACGCGGTGCGCCGGCACGACCTCGATCTGCGCGTCCATGACCGCGTTGCGCTGGACGAGATCGAACTCTATGCCGAGATGCTGAGCGCGGTGGCGGCGGCGACGGAGCCGCTGACCAACGCCGAGATCGACATGGTGCTCGGGCTGGGTCCCGGCGACGCCGGTCGTCGCGAGCTGACACCGCAGGACTAGCCGAACGATCGATGACCGGGGGCGCCCGACGGGGCGTCCCCGGTTACTTTTCGGGACGAACTCGTCACCATCGGGCGGCATCGTTCGGCGCGCGGGACCGTCCGGGCACCGCCTCCCCCGTACCGGCTGTAATCAATCTCACCCCTCGTGCCGCCCGGAGGCGCCGTGCGCCCCGTATCGACGGCGCCCACGCGAGGCGCCCGGCCCCGTTCAAGGCATCCCGGCGGGAATGCGACTCGCGAACTAGGGCAATCTTGTAGGGGAGAGGGCGGGGGAACAACAGCCGAAGCTGGGGCAAAGGTTCTTTTTACGGCTGGTTGCGCCTACGATCCTCTGCGGACTGTTCCGGCACATCAGGAGAACGACGTGCGCTTGCGTCTCACGCCGCGTGAGGACAGCTTCTACGACATGTTCGCCGACTCGGCGAACAACCTGGTCACCGGCGCCAGGCTGCTCGTGGAGCTCATCAGCGACGGCGCCGACAGGCCGGCGATCGCGGAGAAGATGCGCGCGTGCGAGCACGCGTGCGACGAGTCCACCCATGCGATCATGCGCCGGCTCAACGAAACGTTCATCACCCCGTTCGACCGGGAGGACATCTACCGGCTGGCCTCGACGCTCGACGACGTGATGGACGAGATGGAAGAGGCCGCGGACCTCGTCGTCCTCTACAAGATCGAGGAGTTCCCCAAAGAGATCGTCCACATGGTCGAGGTCCTGGAGCGCGCCGCCGAGCTCACCGCGGAGGCCATGCCGCGGCTGCGCTCGATGAAGGAGCTCAACGAGTACTGGATCGAGATCAACCGCCTGGAGAACCAGGGCGACCAGGTCTACCGCAAGCTCCTGGCGCACCTGTTCAACAACGGGCAGCAGGACACCCTCATGGTCATGAAGATGAAGCAGGTCATCGACCGGCTCGAAGAAGCCGCCGACGCGTTCGAGAGCGTGGCCAACACGGTCGAGACCATCGCGGTCAAGGAATCATGAGCGCTCCGGACGAGCCGCCCGGCCGGGGCACCCGCACCGGCCGCGACGTCGGGGGGAAGGTCGGCGCGGTGCTGACCGAGCCCGCGGCGGACACCGAGCCGACGCTGGCCGAACAGGCCCGGCGCGGGCCGATGGGGTTCTGGCCGCTGCTGGCGATCGGGCTGCTGGTCGTCATCGTCACCGGCGCCATCGGCCTGCGGTCGGAGGCGCAGACGGCCGTCCTCGTCGTGGTCGTGCTGATCGCGCTCGGCTTCGACTACACCAACGGGTTCCACGACGCCGCCAACGCGATCGCCACGTCGGTGTCCACCCGGGCGCTGACACCGCGGGCCGCGCTGCTCATGGCGGCCGTCATGAACCTCGTGGGCGCGCTGCTCGGCGTCGAGGTCGCCAAGACCGTCAGCGAGGTGATCACGCCGCCGGACGGCCTGCACGGCCTGACGGTCGTCGCCGCGGGCGTCCTGGGCGCGATCACCTGGAACATGATCACCTGGTACTTCGGGCTGCCGTCGTCGTCCTCGCACGCGCTGATCGGCGGTGTGGTCGGCGCGGGCGTCGCGTCGGCCTCGGCGGTCAGCTGGTCGACGGTCGTCGACAAGGTCGCCATCCCGATGGTCATCTCCCCGGTGGTCGGCTTCGGGCTGACGTACCTGGTCATGGTCGCGATCCTGTGGATCTTCCGCCGGGCCAATCCCGGACGGATCGGGCGCCGGTTCCGTATCGCGCAGTCGCTGTCGGCGGCGTCGATGGCCCTCGGGCACGGTCTGCAGGACGCGCAGAAGACGATGGGCATCATCGTCCTCGCGCTCGTCACGACCGGCCACTCGGACGGGTCGGGCGTCCCCCTGTGGGTCATCCTGGCCTGTGCGGGCGCGCTGTCGCTCGGCACCTACGCGGGCGGCTGGCGCATCATGCGGACGCTGGGCCGCAAGGTCATCGAGCTGGATCCGCCGAAGGGCTTCGCCGCCGAAGCGACCGCATCGATGATTTTGTACGCGACCGCCTACATCTGGCACGCTCCAATCTCGACGACGCACACGATCACGTCGTGCATCATGGGCGCCGGCGCGACGAAGCGGCTGTCGGCCGTCCGGTGGGGCGTGGCGGGCAACATCGTCACGGCGTGGATCCTGACGATGCCCGCGGCGGCGCTCGTCGCGGCCCTCGTCTACTGGATCGTGCACCTCTTCGGCGCCTGACCCCGCGAGGGGCGAAGCGGCGGCCGCCCGGTGCAGTCTCCCGGGCCGCCCGCCGTCCGGTGCGGAGGACGGCGGGACGCCCGGGGCCACTGCGGCCCCGGGCCGTCCCGCGTTCGCGCGTCAGCTTCCGGAGATACGGGTCAGTTCGGGCGGATCGATCGTGCCCTGGGCTGCGAAGTAGGCGATGAAGGCGTCCAGGTCGCCGGGGCCGAGCACCCGGTCGGCGCCGTCCCGCAGCACGGTGAAGCCGTCGCCGCCGTCCAGCAGGAACTGGTTGGCCACGACCCGGTACCCGGTCGCGGGGTCGACCGGACGCCCGTCGACCGTGATGCCCGAGACGCGGTCGCCGACGGGACGCGACCGGTCGATCGTGAACCGCAGGTTCGCCGACGGCTGGAGGATGTTCTCGTCCCCGTCCGCCCACTGCTGCTCCAGCAGCTCGTCGAGCCGCGCGCCGGTCAGCGTGACGGCGCCCACCACGTTGCCGAACGGCTGCACCGCGAACGCCTCCCCGTAGGTGACGACGCCGTCGCCCTCCGCGCCGCTCGCCGCGTACACGAGGTCGGTGCGGACGCTGCCGGGGTTCATCACCGCGATCTGCCCGCCCGCGTCCCGCATCGCGGCGAGCTGCGAGTCCGCGATGACGTCGCCGAGCGCGGTCTCCCCGGCCGGTGACGGGTCCCGGGTGATGTCGCCGCCGATCCGTCCGATCGGGGCGTTCGCCTTCTCCGACACCCGCTCCTTCCACGTCCGGACGAACGCCTGCGTGGCCGGGTCGGGCGGCACGTCCCGGGTGACGACGTGGTTGTCGCCGCGCAGGGACGACCGGACGACGTCGCCCGTGCGGCGGTCGACCTCGAAGTCGACCTGGCTGATCACGCGGCCGAACGACGAGCCGGACGAGTACAGCCGCGGGTTCCCGGCGGGGTCGGGCACCGAGCAGACGTACTGGGCGTGCGTGTGCCCGGACAGCACGGCGTCGATCGCGGGGTCGGCGTCCCGCGCGATGCGCATGCCGGGGCCGCCCGCGAGGTCGCAGCCGTCCGGTCGTCCGGTGGGCGGCACGTCGCTGCCCTCGTGGACGAGCAGCACGATCGACTCGACGCCCTCGCGCCGCAGCGCGCGGGCCGCGCGGTTCGCGGCGGCGACCTCGTCCTCGAAGGTCAGGCCCTCGATGCCGCTCGCGGCGACGACCGACGGCGTCTCCTTCGTCACGACGCCGATGAACCCGACGCGGACGCCGTCGACCTCCCGGACCGTCCACGGCCGGACCGCCGGGACCGGCCCGGCGGCGGACTCCTTGCGGACGTTCGCGCCGAGGTAGTCGAACGCCGCGCCGTCCCACCGTCCCGCCGGGGTGCAGCCGTCCACGGGATGGCAGCCGCCGTTCTGCATGCGCAGCAGTTCCCGGTAGCCCTCGTCGAACTCGTGGTTGCCGACGGCCGACGCGGTGACGCCGACGTCGCCGAGGAACCGCACGGACGGTTCGTCGTGGTAAGCCGGCGGAGATCAGCGGGGACGCGCCGACCAGGTCGCCCTGCGCGACCGTCAGCGTGTTCGCGTTCCGCAGGTTCTTCAGGTGGGCCGCCACGTAGGCGCGCCGCCCGCCGGGACGGCCGCGCCCCGTTCGTCGATCGCCGTGCCCGCGCCGCCGGACGGCGGCTCCAGGTGGCCGTGGAAGCTCGTTCAGCGCGAGGAGCCGGACCGGTACGGTCGGCGCCTTCGCCGGGTCGGCGGGCAGCGCGGCGAGCGCCGCCACCGCCAGCCCTGCGGTGGCCGCGGCGAGGGACGCCCGCACCCGCTTCATATTGTAGTCGCTCATGCGCGAAACGTTAACGGGTCGCCGCGACCATAGACGGAGTTGATCGACTCGGGCGGGCGAATAGGGTGGAACGCGTGAGTGAGCTGCGGGCGCGCGCGACGCTGGGGGACGACGAGATCGCCGGTGCGCTGGCGGTGGCCGAGGCCGCCGCGGCGGCCGACGGGGTCGGCGCGCTGTCGGAGCACTCGACGCTCGCCCTGCGCGCCGGACGTCCCGCGCTGCTCGCCGTCGACGGCGGCACGATCGTCGGCTGCGCCCGCTTCGACCCCGCCGATCCCGCGGCGGGCGAACCCGCGTCCGGCGAGCTCGTCGTGCACCCCGGGCACCGCCGCCGGGGGCACGGGCGGGGGCTGCTGCCCGCGCTGGTCAAGGAGGCGGGCGGCCCGCTGCGCGTGTGGGCGCACGGCGACCTGCCCGCCGCCGCCGCGCTCGCCGGGGCCGAGGGGCTCGACCGCGTCCGCGCCCTGTTCCAGATGCGCCGCCCGGCCGCCGACCCGCTCCCCGCGCCGAAGATCGCCGACGGAGTGTCGCTGCGCGCGTTCCGTCCCGGCGCGGACGAGGACGCGTGGCTGCGGGTGAACGCGCGCGCGTTCGCCGACCACCCCGAGCAGGGCGCCTGGACGATCGAGGACGTGCGCGACCGCGAGGCCGAGGACTGGTTCGACCCCGCCGGGTTCTTCCTCGCCGAGCGCGCCGGCGCGCTCGCCGGGTTCCACTGGACGAAGGTGCACCCCGGCGGCATCGGCGAGGTGTACGTCGTGGGCGTCGACCCGGACGCGCAGGGCCTCGGCCTCGGCCGCACGCTGACGCTCGCGGGCCTGCACCACCTGCGCGACCTGGGCCTCGACCAGCTGATGCTGTACGTCGACGAGTCGAACACCGCGGCCGTCCGGCTCTACGAGTCGCTCGGCTTCACCAGGTACGCCGTCGACGTCATGTACGGGACGCCCGAGTAGCCGCAGCGTCCCGACCGGGAACCCGGAACCCGGAACCGGGTAGCCATACCCGGTTTCCGCCTCGGTGACCCGTCCCAGGTGGTCCTCCCGGGGCGGCCCCCTTATGCGGCCTTTACTGGACCGTGGGCGTTCTGAGCAGCGCTGTTAACCGTAAAGCCATCCCAAATCGGGGCATTCTTCGTAACCGTGCCCGGCTTCGTTCACCGCCCGTTCACCCGGTGCGGGGCGGCTGGTCACCTCTCCTGCCTACCTTCGGATCCGACGGTGACCCCCCGCCCCCGGCAGCCTTGGCCGACCGGGGAAACCCGCCCTGACGAAGACTCAAGAGGAGACCCTCCGGTGAAGAACGGTTCCCGACTTGCCGCCCTGAGCGGCGTGGTCGTCGCGGGGGCGCTTGCCCTGTCCGCCTGCGGGAGCGATGCCAACCAGACCGACGGGCCGCCGCGAACGCGCCGGCGGCCGGCTCGATCGACTGCGCCGAAGGCAGCATCAACGCCGCCGGTTCCAGCGCGCAGAAGAACGCGGTCGAGGAGTGGTCCAAGGCGTTCGCCGCCGCGTGCCCCGGCGCCACCCTGAACTACAACCCGACCGGCTCGGGCGCCGGCATCCAGGCGTTCACCGAGGGCCAGGTCTCCTTCGCGGGCTCCGACTCCGCCCTGGACGAGGAAGAGAAGGCCGCCGCGCAGCAGCGCTGCGAGGGCAGCCCCGCGCTGAACCTGCCGATGGTCGTCGGCCCGGTCGCGGTCGCCTACAACGTCGAGGGCGTCGACACGCTCAAGCTCGACCCCGCGACCCTCGCGAAGATCTTCGCGGGCGAGATCACCAAGTGGAACGCTCCGGAGATCGCCGAGCAGAACGACGGCGTCACCCTGCCCGACGCCGACATCAAGCCGGTCTACCGGTCGGACGAGTCCGGCACGACCGACAACTTCACCACCTACCTCCAGGCCACCGCCGCCGACACCTGGAAGTGGGAGCCCGCCAAGAAGTGGCCGAACGACGCCGGGCAGGGCGCCAACGGCTCCGACGGCGTCACCCAGCTGGTGCAGAGCACGGCCGGGAGCATCTCCTACGTCGAGTACTCCTACGCCAAGCAGAACAAGCTCAACACCGTCGCGGTGAAGAACGGCGCGGGCGAGTACACCGAGCTGTCGCCGGAGAGCGCCTCCAAGGGCGTCGCGGGCGCCAAGATCGTCGGCACCGGCAACGACGTCGAGCTCGAGATCGACTACACCACCAAGGAGGCGGGCGCCTACCCGATCGTCCTGGTGACCTACGAGGTCGCCTGCGAGAAGGGCCTGCCCGCCGAGCAGGCGAAGTTCGTCAAGTCCTTCCTGACCTACACCTCCAGCGCGGACGGCCAGAAGATCCTCACCGACATCGGCTACGCGCCGCTGCCGCAGAACGTGCTGACCAAGGTCCAGGCGTCCGTGAAGGCCCTGTCCTGACGAGAACCCACCAGACCAGCAGCCCCGCCGCCGAGCCACTCGGCGGCGGGGCCGGTCCGCGTTCGGCCGACGATGTGATCTTCAAGGAGGAGTCCCCGTGACCAGCGACACCGGCGTCGAGGCGCACGCCGCGGCGAAGGAACGCGGCATCGGCCGCGAGATGAGCACCGGACGGGCCGGAGACAAGATCTTCGTCTCCGCGGCCCGCGGTTCGGGCCTCACCGTGCTGGCGATCGTCGCCGCCATCGCCGTCTTCCTCATCTGGAAGGCGATCCCCGCGCTGCGGGAGAACGAGGCGAGCTTCCTCACCAGCCAGGCGTGGGACCCCAACGCGAGCCCGCCCGAGTTCGGCATCGCGCAGCTCGCCTTCGGCACGATCATGTCGTCGCTGGTCGCGATGCTGATCGCCACGCCCATCGCGATCGGCATCGCGCTGTTCATCTCGTTCTACGCGCCCCGCCGCCTCGCGTCCGGGCTCGGCTACGTCGTCGACCTGCTCGCCGCCGTGCCCAGCATCGTCTACGGGCTCTGGGGCCTGATCTTCCTGTCCCAGTACATGGACGACGTCGGCGAGTTCCTCAGCACCTTCCTCGGCTGGATCCCGCTGTTCGCCACCGACAGCCCCGGCAAGAACTCGATGTTCACCGCCGCGGTCGTCCTCGCCATCATGATCCTGCCGATCATCTCCTCCATCTCCCGCGAAGTCTTCCTGCAGGTCCCGCAGGCGAACGTGGAGGCGTCCCTCGCCCTCGGCGCCACCCGCTGGGAGATGATCCGGATGTCGGTCCTGCCCTACGGGCGCTCCGGCATGATCGGCGCCTCGATGCTCGGCCTCGGCCGCGCGCTCGGCGAGACGATCGCCGTCGCGATGGTGCTGACGTTCGTCCCCGGCATCAACTGGAACATCCTCGAGAACGGCGGCAACACCTTCGCCGCCAACATCGCCAACAGCTTCGCCGAGGCGTCCGAGACCGGCCGCGGCGCCCTCGTCGCGTCCGGCCTCGTCCTGTTCGTGATCACGCTGCTCGTCAACATGGCCGCCCGCGCGGTCGTCGCGCGCCGCAAGGAGTTCGTGTGACCTCCCCGTCCCTCACCAAGCAGTCCGGCCCGAGCCTCACGTCGGTCTCGGCGTCCCGCAAGATCAAGGACCGGGTCGTCCAGGGCCTGGTCTACCTGGCCTTCGCGCTCGCGGTCATCCCGCTCGTCTCGGTGCTGTGGACGGTCGTCGCCAACGGCATCGAACGCCTCGACCCGACGTTCTTCCAGTTCTCGATGAACGCGGTCAGCGGCATCGACAACGGCGGCGGCGCCTACCACGCGATCATCGGCACCCTCGAACAGGTCGCGATCACCACCCTGATCGCCGTCCCGATCTCCGTGCTCACCGCCATCTACCTCGTGGAGTACGCGGGCAACGGCCGGCTCGGCAAGATCGTCAGCTTCTTCGTCGACGTCATGATCGGCATCCCGTCGATCGTCGCGGGCCTGTTCGTCCTCGCGCTCTGGCTGCTCACCTTCGGGTTCGAGTACTCCGGCTTCGCCGGTTCCCTCGCGCTGGTGATCCTGATGATCCCGACGGTCACGCGCTCCGCGGAGGAGATGCTCAAGCTCGTCCCGAACGACCTGCGCGAGGCGTCCTACGCCCTCGGCGTCCCGCGGTGGCGCACCATCCTGTTCGTCATCCTGCCCACCGCCATGAACGGCATCGTCACCGGCGTCATGCTCGCCGTCGCCCGCGTCATGGGCGAGACCGCGCCGCTCCTCCTCACGATCTTCTTCACGAAGGCGATCAACAACAACCCGTTCGACGGCCCCCAGGGCTCGCTGCCCACCTTCATCTGGGAGCAGGCCGGCGACCCGAACCAGAACTCGCTGGACCGCGCCTGGACCGGCGCGCTCGTCCTGATCGGCCTGATCATGCTGCTGAACCTGGTGGCGCGGCTGATCGCCCGGCGCCGTTCCCCCGCCGACCGCTGACCCCACCCCACGAATAGGAGCACCTGACCCATGGCCAAGCGGATCGAAGTCTCCGGGCTGCACGCCTACTACGGCGGCGTCCACGCCATCGAGGACATCTCGATGACGGTCGAGCCGCGCTCGGTGACCGCGTTCATCGGACCGTCGGGCTGCGGCAAGTCCACCTTCCTGCGCACCCTCAACCGGATGCACGAGGTCATCCCGGCGCCCGCGTCGAGGGCAAGGTCATGCTCGACGACGAGGACCTCTACGACTCGTCCGTCGACCCCGTCGCCGTCCGCCGCGTCGTCGGCATGGTGTTCCAGCGCCCCAACCCGTTCCCCACGATGTCGATCTACGACAACGTCGCCGCGGGCCTGAAGCTCAACGGCGTCCGCCGCAAGAGCCGCCTCGACGAGATCGTCGAGGAGTCCCTCCAGGGCGCCAACCTGTGGAACGAGGTCAAGGACCGCCTCGGCAAGCCCGGCGCCGGCCTCTCCGGCGGCCAGCAGCAGCGCCTCTGCATCGCCCGCGCCATCGCCGTGCAGCCCCAGGTCCTCCTGATGGACGAACCGTGCTCCGCCCTCGACCCCATCTCCACCCTCGCGATCGAGGACCTCATCGCCAAGCTGAAGTCCCAGTACACGATCGTCATCGTCACCCACAACATGCAGCAGGCCGCCCGCGTCAGCGACCGCACGGCCTTCTTCAACATCGCGGGCACCGGCCAGCCCGGCAAGCTCATCGAGATCGACGACACGAGCAAGCTCTTCACCAACCCCGAGCAGAAGGCCACCGAGGACTACATCACCGGCCGCTTCGGCTAACCCCCGGTCGGCCTCCGGTCGCTGCGCGACCTCCGGCCGCCCGGGTGGGGGGCGTCCGCTCGCGGGGGTGCCGGTCGCCTCCGGTCGCTGCGCGACCTGCTGGCCCGTGTGGGGGCCGTCCGCGGGCGGGTCGCTCGTGGGCCGTTTGTTCGTAGGGGTGCCGGACGCCCTTCGGCTCCCGGGCGCCCTTCGGCTGCCCGGGGGTCACCGTCCGGCCGTGGGGGCGCCGCGTGACGCCTGGCCGCCCGTGTTGGCGCCGGGCGGTCGGGGGGTCAGGTGCGGGCGGGGGTTTTCTCTTCGGCTTCGCCGTTCGGGCGGTCGTCGGGGACGAAGCGGTAGCCGACGTTGCGGACGGTGCCGATGAGGGCCTCGTACTCGGCGCCGAGCTTGGCGCGGAGGCGGCGGACGTGGACGTCGACCGTGCGGGTGCCGCCGAAGTAGTCGTAGCCCCACACCTCCTGGAGGAGCTGGGCGCGGGTGAAGACGCGGCCCGGGTGCTGGGCCAGGTACTTCAGCAGCTCGAACTCCTTGAAGGTGAGGTCGAGGACGCGGCCGCGGAGGCGGGCCGTGTAGGTGGCCTCGTCGATCGTGAGGTCGCCGTTGCGGATCTCGCCGGGGTCCTCCTCGGCGTCGGCGGCCGCGGCCGCGCGGCCGACGGCGAGGCGGAGGCGGGCCTCGACCTCGGCGGGGCCCGCGGTCTGCAGGAGCAGGTCGTCCAGTCCCCACTCGGGGCTCATGGCGGCGAGGCCGCCTTCGGTGACGATCCCGAGGAGCGGGCTGTCGAGTCCGGTGGTGCGCAGCAGCCGGCACAGGCTCTTGGCCTGCGCGAGGTCGCGGCGCGCGTCCACCAGGACGACGTCGGCGGGCGGCGCGTCGATCAGCGCGGACGCCTCGGCAGGCGCCACGCGTACCGAGTGCAGCAGCAGGCCCAGCGCGGGCAGCACCTCGTCGGAAGGTTCCAGTGCGTTGGTCAGCAAGAGCAGCGTGCTCAATGCCGCCTCCTCGTCCTAAAACAGACGTGGGACCCAGGCTGCTCACGCTCGCTCGCCCCGGCGATGGCCGACGCGCGCGAGCGGAAGGCCATACAGGGTGTTCGGGTGAACTCCCCGGCCTCCGTCGCCCGGATCCCTCGTCTTGAGCATATCCGAGTCGGCCCGTCCCGTCCCGGGGGGCTCGGGCGGGGGCCGGTCCCGCCCCGGTGGGGCGGTGTTTCCGGGCGGTGGGATCCTGGGGGCATGGCGAAGGGGACGATCCGGTACTGGGCGGCGGCGAAGGCGGCGGCGGGGACGGGCGAGGAGCCCTACGACGCCGCGACGCTCGCGGAGGCGCTCGCGGCCGCGTCCGGACGGCGGGACGGCGAGTTCGCGCGGGTGGTCGAGCGCAGTTCGTTCCTCGTGAACGGCGATCCGGTGGGGAAGCGGGCGCACGCGGCGGTGGAACTGCCGGAGGGCGGAGTGGTCGAGGTGCTGCCGCCGTTCGCGGGTGGTTGATGTCATTCCATGGTGTGACTCAGGTGGATCGTCATCCCGGTTAGGGTGTGGCGATCGCGTGGGTCCGTCCGGAGGAGAGACATGCGCAAGGCACTGGTCGTCCTGCTCGTCCTGGTGGTGGGCGGGCTGATCGCCGCGGACCGGATCGGGGTGCGCGTCGCGCAGGACGAGATCGCCAAGCAGGTGGCGGCGCAGGAGGGGCTGGCGCGGAAGCCGGACGTCAAGATCCACGGGTTCCCGTTCCTGACGCAGGCGGTCGGCGGCGAGTACGACCACATCGAGGTCGTGATCGGGGAGTACACCCAGCAGAACGTGACGCTGTCGGGCGTCCGCGTCGACATGCGGGGGGTGCGGGCGCCGCTGTCGGAGATCGCGAACGGCAACACCGCGAACGTGACGGCCCGGACGGCGACCGCGTCGGCCGTCGTCCCGTACTCGGCGATCGAGGCGGAGGCGCCCAAGGAGGTCGAGGGGCTCGCGCCGAAGGGCGAGAACCTGGAGGTCGACCTGGCGGGCGCGGTGATGGGGTTCCAGTTGTCCGGCAAGGCGGTCGTGTCGCTGGAGGCGACGGACAAGGGCATCGCGATCGCGCCGGTGTCGGTCGCGCCGGACGGCGGCCCGCAGATCCCGCTGGCGCTGGTGAAGCGGCAGCTCACCTGGATGGTGCCGGTCACGGACCTGCCGGTCGGGTCCAAGATCAGCCAGATCGAGCCGACCCCGGAGGGGCTGCGGGTTGCGGCCACCGCGCAGAACGTTCAGCTGAGCGACCTGCAGAAAGCACGCTGATCCATTGAACCGTTCTACCTGATCGTACGTTTGAGTGGTGTGGGCCCAACTGCGGACGAGCGATTGCTGCGCGCTCTCTACAGCGAGCACGGCGGTCCCCTGCTCGGATACGTGCTGCGCCTGACGGGCGGGGACGGCCGCAGGCGGAGGACGTGGTGCAGGAGACGCTGCTGCGCGCCTGGCGGCATCCGGAGGCGCTCGCGGGGCGTCCCGTCCGTCCGTGGCTGTTCACGGTCGCGCGGAACCTGGTGGTGGACGCGCATCGCGCCAAGCGCGCGCGGCCCCTGGAAACGGGCATGGACGAGCACGTCATGACGGCCCACGCGGCGACGGACGACATCGACCGGGCGCTCGAATCGTGGACGGTCGCGGAGGCGCTCGCGCAGCTGAGCCCGACGCACCGGGCCGTCCTCGTGGAGACCTACTACCGGGGACGGTCGGTCGCGGAGGCCGCCGAGGTGCTCGGCATCCCGCCCGGAACCGTGAAGTCCCGGACGTACTACGCGTTGCGGGCGCTCAGGCTGGCGCTGGAGGAGAGGGGGCTGGCGCCGTGACCGATCACTGCGGTGACGTGCGCGCCGCCCTCGGCGTGTACGTCGTGGGGGCCATCGACCCGGCGGAGCGCGCGCTCGTGGACGCGCATCTGGCCGGCTGCCCGGCCTGCCGGGACGAGCTGGCCGGCCTCGCCGGGCTGCCCGCGCTGCTCGGACGGGTGGAGGAGGAGCAGCTCACGCGGGTCGCCGGGCCGCCGCCGGAGCTGCTGGTCGCGCTGCTGGAGGCGGGCGCGAACGGCGGAGGGGGCCGTTCG
>NZ_MKJY01000125.1 GCF_001942465.1 Actinomadura sp. CNU-125 | reverse complement strand
GAAGCGTCGAGGTGCTCGCCGACTGGGCGGGGCGGGCGGGTGGCCCGCGGACGGGTGCCGCAGCGCGTCCTGCAACCGGCTGCGGGCCGCCGGCGTCCGGCACGCGCCCTTCGACGCGCTGGTCGGCGGCGTGGTGGGCCGAGTGCGAGCGGACGGACGTGCCCGGCGGCCACGACGTGCGCGGACCGTCCGGGGAGCGGGTGCTCGTGGCCGCCGGGCCGGGTGCGTCCCCCGAGCCCGCCGGGGGCGTCGGCGACGACGCCGTCCTGCTCGATCTGGCCGGGGCTCCCGAACATCTCGGGCGGCTGCGGCGCGCCGGGGCCGTGACGGCGGAGACGCACGTCGCCGCCGTCCACGTCGACCACCGCGTCCCGTCCCCGGCCGAACTGGAGCGCCGCCTGGGCTTCTGGCTCCGCCCGGACGCCCGGCCGTGGCGCACGCTGCTGCTCGGCGGGTCCCGGTCGGGCAAGTCGGCGGAGGCGGAACTGCGGCTGGCCGCGTGCCCGGACGTGACGTACGTCGCGACGGCGGCGCTCGCGACGGCGACGCGGAGTGGGCGGCGCGCGTCGAGGCGCACCGGCGGCGCCGTCCCGCCTGGTGGCGGACGGTCGAGACCACCGACGTCGCGGGCGTGCTGGAGTCGGCGGACGGCGCGGTGCTCGTCGACGGGATCGGCACGTGGCTGGCGGCGGCGATGGACGAGGCCGGCGCGTGGGACGACCCGTCGGCGGCGGTCCCCCGGGTCCTCCCCCGCCTCGACGCGCTGGTCGCGGCGTGGCGCGGCACCGCGGCGCACGTGGTGGCGGTGAGCGACGAGGTCGGGCTGTCGGTGGTGCCGGCCACGGCGGCGGGGCGGGCGTTCCGGGACGCGCTCGGGCTGCTCAACCAGCGGCTCGCCGCGGAGTCCGAGGAGGCCGCGCTGGTGGTCGCGGGCCGCGTCCGGGACCTCGCGTGATCGCCGCGCCGCGGCTGGCGCTGACCCTGCTCACCGTCGTGCCGTTCCCCGGCGAGGCCGGTTCGACCGCGCGCACCGCGCGCGCCGCGATGCTGTTCGCCCCGGCCGTCGGGCTGGTCACCGGGGGCGCGGCGGCGCTCGTCCTGGTCGCGGGCGCGCGCTCGGCCTGTCCGCGACGCTGTGTCGCGGCGCTGGCGGTCGCGGCGACGGCGGCGGTCACCCGGGCGCTGCACCTGGACGGCCTCGCCGACCTCGCCGACGGGCTCGGCAGCCGCAAACCCGCCGGGGACGCGCTGGAGATCATGAAGCGGTCCGACATCGGCCCGTTCGGCGTCGTCACCCTGCTGCTGACCCTGCTGATCCAGGTGGCGGCGCTGGCGTCGGCCCCCCATCCGGCGGTCGCGGCGCTGGTCGCGGGCGTCGCCGGACGGCTCGCGCTGCCGTGGGCGTGCCGCGCGTCCGTCCCGCCGGCCCGTCCCGGCGGGCTGGGCGCGCTCGTCGCGGGGACGGTGCCGCCGCGCGCGGCCCTGCTCGTCACCGCCGTCGTGCTCGCGGCCGTGCCGGGGCCGGGGCCGCGTCCGGCGGGACGGACGGCGCCGTGCTCGCCGTCGCCGCCACCGGGTTCGGCCTCGCCGCGGCGCTGCTGACCCTGCGGCACGCGGTCCGGCGGCTGGGCGGCGTCACCGGCGACGTCCTCGGGGCGCTCGTGGAGATCGCCGGGACGGGCGCGCTGATCGTCCTCGCCGCGGGATGAGCCGGGAGGAACCTTTGGTCGCAGGGGACGAACCGGCTCCTCAAGAGGACTAACATCGGGCTACGTGACGACCATCAGCCTTGACAGCGCAGCCCCGGACAGCCTCGACGTCGACGCGATCGTGATCGGCGTCTCGCCCGGCGGGGACGGAGTCGCCCCGGCCGCCGCGCGCCGAGACGCTGGACCGGGCCCTGGACGGGCGGCTCGCCGCCGCGCTGGACGCGCTCGGCGCGACCGGCAAGGCCGGGGAGATCACCCGCGTGCCCACGCTGGGCGCCGTGCCCGCCCCGGTGATCGTCGCCGCCGGGCTCGGCGAGGACCCCACCGCCGAGGACCTGCGCCGCGCCGCGGGCGCCGCGCTGCGCTCCCTCGCCGGGACGGCCCGCGCCGCCGTGGCGCTGCCCGCCGCCGACGCCGAGCGGGTCGAGGCCGCCGCCCTGGGGGCGCTCCTCGGCGCCTACTCCTTCGACTCCTTCCGCACCGGCGAGCACAAGAGCCCGGTCGCGGAGATCACGCTCCTCGCGGGCGGCGACGGCGCCGAGGCGGCCGTCGAGCGCGCGCGCGTCCTGGCCGAGTCGGTGAAGCTCGTCCGCGACCTGGTGAACACGCCGCCGTCCCACCTCGCCCCCGAGGACCTCGCGGGCGAGGCCGAGCGGGTCGCCCGGGAGACCGGCCTGTCCATCGAGGTCCTCGACGAGAAGGCCCTGGTGGACGGCGGCTACGGCGGCCTCGTCGGGGTCGGGCAGGGCTCGGTCAACCCGCCGCGGCTGATCCGCCTGTCCTACACCCACCCCGAGGCCGCCAAGACGCTCGCGCTGGTCGGCAAGGGCATCACGTTCGACTCCGGCGGCCTGTCGCTCAAGCCGTCCGAGGCGATGGACTGGATGAAGTCCGACATGGGCGGCGCGGGCGCCGTCCTCGGCGCGCTCGCCGCGATCGGCCGGCTCCGCCCGAAGGTCAACGTCGTCGGGTACCTCGCCGCCGCCGAGAACATGCCGAGCGGCACCGCGCAGCGCCCGTCCGACGTCATCCGCATCTACGGCGGCAAGACCGTCGAGGTCCTCAACACCGACGCCGAGGGACGGCTCGTCCTCGCCGACGCCCTGGTGCGGGCGGCCGAGGACGACCCCGACCTGATCGTGGACGTCGCCACCCTCACCGGCGCGCAGCTCGTCGCGCTCGCGCCCGGACCACCGGGGTCATGGCCAACGACGACGACGTCCGTGAGAAGGTGGTGGACGCGGCCGGGCGCGCCGGCGAGCCCTCCTGGGGCATGCCGCTGCCGGCCGAGCTGCGCAAGGGCCTGGACTCGGCGGTCGCCGACCTCGCCAACATCAGCGGCGACCGGTGGGGCGGCATGCTCGTCGCGGGCGTGTTCCTCCAGGAGTTCGTCCGGGACGGCGCCAAGTGGGCGCACCTGGACATCGCGGGCCCGTCGTTCCACAAGGGCGAGCCGTACGGCTACACCCCGAAGGGCGGCACCGGCGCCGCGACCCGCACGCTCGTGCAGATCGCCGAAGACCTCGCCGCAGGGGCCCTCTAGGGGCCGCCCGGTGCGGCCGGGATGACAAACGAATAGATTTTCTCGTGGCGGTGGGGGCCCGTTGCCGGAGCGCCCCACCCCCGCCCCGGCGCCGCGACCCACGCGGCGCCAGAACCGGGAAAGGGAGCGTCCAGTGGCCAACAGCGGCCCCTTCGACATCGTCGTCCTAGGTGCCGGCAGCGGCGGATACGCGTGCGCGTTGCGCGCCGCCGAGCTCGGCAAGTCGGTCGCGCTCATCGAGCGGGACGAATCTCTCGGCGGGACGTGCCTCAACCGGGGCTGCATCCCCACCAAGGCGCTGCTGCACGCGGCCGAGGTGGCGGACCAGACCCGCGAGGCCGCGAAGTTCGGCGTGCGGGCGACGTTCGAGGGCATCGACGTCGCAGGCGTGAACGCCTACAAGGACAAGGTCGTCACGACCACCGTCAAGGGCCTCACCGGCCTGATCAAGGGCCGCGGCATCGAGGTCGTGCACGGCACCGGGCGGCTGACCGGCCCGACCACGGTCGAGGTCACCTCGCAGGACGGGACGGTCCGCGAGCTCGAAGGCGCGCACATCGTCCTCGGCACCGGGTCGGCGCCGCGCTCGCTGCCGGGCCTGGAGATCGACGGCGAGCGCGTCATCTCCAGCGACCACGCGCTGCGGCTGGAGCACGTGCCCGGCTCCGTCGTCGTCCTCGGCGGCGGCGTCATCGGCGTCGAGTTCGCGAGCGTGTGGCGCTCGTTCGGCGCCGACGTCACGATCGTCGAGGCCCTCCCCCACCTCCTGCCGCTGGAGGAGGAGTCCAGCTCCAAGCGGCTGGAGCGCGCGTTCCGCAAGCGCGGCATCAAGTTCGAGCTCGGCACCCGCTTCCAGAGCGCGAAGCCGACGCAGGGCGGCATCTCCGTCACGCTGGAGGACGGCAAGACGATCGACGCGGAGCTGCTGCTCGTCGCGGTCGGCCGCGGGCCCGTCTCCGACGGCGTCGGGCTCGCCGAGGCCGGCGTCGAGACCGAGCGCGGCTTCGTCAAGGTCGACGAGTACTGCCGCACCAGCGTCCCCACGATCTCGGCGGTCGGCGACCTTATCCGGACGCCGCAGCTGGCCCACGTCGGCTTCGCCGAGGGGATCCTCGTCGCCGAGCGGCTGGGCGGGCTCACCCCGCCCCCGATCGACTACGACGGCGTCCCGCGCATCACCTACTCCGACCCCGAGGTCGCCTCCGTCGGCATCACCTCGGCGACGGCGCGCGAGCGCGGGCACGAGATCAAGGAGGTCACCTACGACCTGGCCGGCAACCCCAAGAGCAAGATCCTGGGGACGCAGGGCGAGGTCAAGGTGATCGCGGCCGTGGACGGTCCCGTCCTCGGCCTGCACATGGTCGGCGCGCGCGTCGGCGAGCTCATCGCGGAGGGGCAGCTCATCTACAACTGGGAGGCCCTGCCCGACGAGGTCGCGCAGCTGATCCACCCCCATCCGACACAATCCGAGGCGGTCGGCGAGGCACATCTCGCCCTCGCCGGCAAGCCATTGCACGTGCACGGCTGAACGCCGCACGGTTCATTTCTTCGAAGGAGTCGCTGAGAGCCATGCCGGTCTCCGTCACCATGCCCCAGCTCGGCGAGAGCGTCGCACCGAGGGCACCGTCACCCGCTGGTTGAAGAAGCCAGGTCACCGGTCAACCCGATCACGCCCTGCACGACGTACACGTCGCGCGCGCCGCCGCCGCCCGGTTTCTCCTCCCCGCCGGAGTCGTATCCGGCGTGGAACAGCAGGCCCTCCTGCAGCGGCGAAAGCGGCCACACGTCCTCGATCCGCGGCTGGCTCACTGCGCATTCCTCTCCGCGAGCTTGATCTGGAACTCGTCGATCTCGTCCTGGTCGAGCGTCACCAGCGGGAAGTCGGACGGGGTGCGGGCGGTGCCGGGGGCGGCGTCGTGCGCGGCCAGCCCGGCGAGCAGGTCCGCCCACGCGGCGGCCAGCCCGTCCAGGTCCGCCCGGTCCAGCAGCCCGGCCGGGGACGCGAGCGTCAGCGTCAGCTCGGGCCCGGCCGGACGGTCGAGCACCACGCGCCCGCCCGCCTCCAGCGCGTGCAGCACCGCCATCGCGGGGTCCGCGGCACCGCCGACCGCGCCGTCCTCGACCGGCCGCCAGTAGCCGTCCGTCCCGCCCTCGCCGGACGCGCCGTCGTCCGCCGCCGCGAACCGGCCCAGGTAGTTGAACCCGATCTGCGGTTCGGGGAGGCCGGCCAGCTCCGGCGCGGCGTCCGGGGCGAGGCGGCGCAGCATCCCGTGCCCGAGGCCGTCGCCGGGCACCTCCCGGAGCTGCTCCTTGATCCGCTTGACGAGCGCGCCCGCCGCCGGGCCGCCCGCGCCGCACGTCCGTCCCGTCCAGCGGGCCCGGGTCGAGCCGGACCGGGTGCGAGCCGGTGAACCAGCCGACCGTCCGGCTCAGCTCCATCCCGGGCGTCAGCGGCACCCGGCCGTGCCCCTCCACGTCGACGAGGACGGCACGCCGGCCCGGCCGCGGCGCGCGCCACTCGCGACGGCGGCGGCGAGCCCGGCCAGCAGCACGTCGTCGACGCCCCCAGTGGAACGCGCCCGGGACGCGCGTCAGCAGCTCGCCCGTCACCGGCGCGGGGATCCGCCGCTCCGTCTCGTGGAGGCCCGCGGCGATCGTGTCGCGGCGCCGGGTCCAGGCGGCCGGACGCCGAGCGCGGTTCGGCCGCCGACCGGATCCGCGCCCACGCGGGCGCCTCCCCGGCACGCCCGTCCGGCCCGCGCCGCCAGCTCGCGCGCCCACCGGCGGAACGACGTCCCGGCGGGCTGCGGCTGCGGGTCGCGGCCCGCGGCGAGCGCGGTGCACGCGGCGGCCAGGTCGGGCACGAGCACCCGCCACGACACCCCGTCCACGGCCAGGTGGTGGACGGCGAGGAGCAGCCGTCCGGGCGCGTCCGGCCCGGCGTCGAACCAGACGGCCTGCACCAGGTTCCCGTCCCGCGCGTCGAGCCGGTCCATGGCCTCGCGGGACCGCGCGGCGACCACGTCCGCGAGCACTCGCCCGTCCAGGCCCGCGACGTCGACGCGCCGCACGCGGTCGTCCGCCCGTACCGTTCCCGGGCCGGGCACCAGCAGGCTCGGCGCGCCGCCGGAGCCGGAGCCGGAGCCGGGGGCGTCGAGGGGGGCCCGCAGCATGTCGTGGTGGTCGAGGAGCGCCTGCACGCCGCCGGTCACCGCGTCGAGCCGCAGGCCGGGCGGCACCCGCACCAGCATCGACTGGCAGAACCGGCCCGCGAGCGCCGCCGGCCCCGACCGTGCCGCGAGTTCCAGCATCACCGGGGTCAGCGGCACCCGCCCGACCGGCTCGTCCGGCTCGTCCGGCTCGTCGGCGCGCACGGCCGGGGCGTCCAGGTCGGCGGTGAGGTCGGCGGCGACGCGGGCCAGCGCCGCGGCCGTGCGATGCTCGAAGATCTGCCGGGGCGTGAGGGCCAGCCCGTCGCGGCGGGCCCGCGCCACCACCAGCATCGACATGATCGAGTCGCCGCCGAGCGCGAAGAACGAGTCGTCCGCGCCGACCCGCTCCAGGCCGAGGACGCCCGCGAACAGCCCGCACAGCAGCTCCTCGCGCGGCCCGGACGGGGCGCGCCCGCCCGCGAGCGCCGCGAAGTCGGGGGCGGGCACGCGTCCCGGTCCAGCTTCCCGTGCACCGTCACCGGGATCGCGGCCACCTCGATCACCGCGGCGGGCGTCATGTGGTCGGGCAGCCGTCCGGCGACGTGCGCGCGGAGCGCGACCGGGTCGGCCCCGCCCGGGGCCGCCGGAACCGTGTACGCGACGAGGCGCTTCACACCGCCGTCCGTGCGGGCGATCACCGCCGCGCGCTCCACCCCCGGATGCGCGGCCAGCACCGCCTCGATCTCGCCGGGCTCCACCCGGAACCCGCGGATCTTCACCTGCTCGTCGGCGCGTCCCGCGAAGACGAGGTCGCCTTCGGGCGTCCACCGCCCCAGGTCGCCCGTCCGGTACATGCGCAGGCCGGGCGGGCCGAACGGGCACGCCGTGAACCGCTCCGCCGTCAGCACGGGACGGCGCACGTATCCGCGGGTCACGCCCGCGCCCGACACGTACACCTCCCCGACGACGCCCGGCGGCACCGGCCGCAGGAAACCGTCCAGGACGTGCACGCGCACGTTGGCGATCGGCCCGCCCAGCGGAACGCCGCCCGCCGGGTCGCCCTCCGGGGCCGTCCAGCAGGTGACGTCGACCGTGACTTCGGTCGGGCCGTACTCGTTGTGGAACGCGCGGCCCGGCGCCCACCGCCGGACCAGGTCGGGCGTGCACTCCTCGCCCGCCGTGACGATCGTCCGGATGCCGCGCACCGCCGGGGACTCCGCCGCGTCGGCCAGCGACTCCAGCACCGACGGCGTGAACGTCGCGGCCGTCACCGACAGCTCCGCCAGCTCCGCCGCCAGGTCGGCCTCGCGGCGCGCCACGCAGAGCGTCGCGCCCGACGTCAGCGCCGGATAGATCTCCGACACCGACGTGTCGAACGACACCGAGGCGAACTGCAGGACCCGCTCCCCCGGCCCGAACCCGTAGCGCCCGCCCGCCACGTCACGTAGTTCACCGCGCCCCGGTGCGGCACCGACACGCCCTTCGGGGTGCCGGTGGACCCGGACGTGTAGATGACGTACGCGGGATGCGCGGGCCGCAGCGGCGCCGTCCGGTCCGCGTCGGCGGGGGCCGTCGCGGGGCGGGCCGGCCAGCGCCGCCGCCGTCGCCGGTCGTCCCACACGATCCGCGCGGCGCCCGCCGCCTCCGCCGCGCCCGCGGTCGCCGCCGTGCAGACCACCACGGCGGGACGCGCGTCGGCGAGCGTGAACTCGATCCGCTCCGCCGGATACCCCGGGTCGACCGGGACGTACGCGGCGCCCGCCTTCAGCACGCCCAGCAGCACCGCGTACAGGTCGGCCGTGCGTTCCATCACCACCCCGACCAGGTCCTCCGGGCCGACGCCCCGCGCGATCAGCTCGCGGGCGACCCGCGAAGCCAGCGCGTCCAGCTCCGCGTACGTCAGCTCGGTCCCGCTCCCGTCGACGAGCGCGAGGCCGTCCGGGGTGCGGGCGGCCTGCGCCTCGAACAGGTCGACGAGCGTCCCGTCCGGGACCGGGCGGGACGTGTCGTTCCACGCGTGCAGCACCCGGTGCCGTTCGTCGGCGGTCGACGCCTCCAGCGCCGCGACCTTCGCCGCCGGGTCGTCCGCCACCTGCGCCAGCAGCCGGGCCAGCCGCGCCGCCACGGCCCGGACGGTCTCCTCGGCGAACGCCTCCGGCCGGTACTCCAGCCGGATCTCCGTCTCGGTGCCGGGCGTCACGACCAGCGTCATCGGATAGTGCGCGGAGTCCTCGCCGCCCGCCCACGCGACCTCCCGGCCCGCCAGCCGGGGCGGCGACGCGGGGAAGTTCTGGTAGACGAGGAGGGTGTCGAAGGTGGCGCCGGGACCGGCGAGACGCTGGATCTCGGCCAGTCCGAGGTGCTGGTGGGGCAGCAGCGCCGACTGCCGCTCCTGCAACGCCGCCAGCAGTTCCACCACCGGACGCCCCGGGTCGAGTTCGACCCGGACGGGGACGGTGTTGATGAACAGGCCCAGCATTCCCTCCACGCCCGGCAGTTCCGCCGGACGGCCCGACACCGTCGCCCCGAACACCACGTCGCGGCGGCCCGCCAGCACCCCCACCAGCACCGCCCACGCGCCCTGCATCACCGTGTTCAACGTCAGCCCGTGCTCGCGCGCGACGTCCCGGAGGCGCCCGGCGAGGTCCGCGTCCAGGTGGGTGGACGTGCCGCACCGGCGAGCGGACCGCCCCCGGCTCGACCGGCCCCGCCAGCGTCGGCTCGTCCGCTCCCGCCAGCTCCCGCCGCCACGCCTCGCGGGCGGTGTCCCCGTCCCGGCGGGCCAGCCACGCCAGGTAGTCGCGGTAGGGGGCGACGGGCGGGAGGACGGACGCGTCGCCGCCCGCCGCGTACACCCGCGACAGCTCCTCGAACAGCAGCGGCAGCGACCAGCCGTCCAGCACGATGTGATGCTGGGTGACCACGAGCCGGTGCCGTTCCGCGCCGAGCCGCACTAGGACGAGCCGCAGCAGCGGCGGCACCGCGACATCGAACCCGCGCTCCCGTTCGGCGTCGGCGATCCGGTCCGCCTCCGCGGCGGCGTCCGCCGGGGCCGCCGCGGCGAGGTCGGACAGGTCCACCTCGCGCCACGGCAGCACGAGCCCGTCCGTCACGACCTGGACGTGCCCGTCGCCGCCGCCCGGACGCCGGAACGCGACCCGCAGGTTCGCGTGCCGGTCCAGCAGCGCCTGCCACGACGCCCGCAGCGTCCGCGCGTCCAGGGGTCCCGTGAACTCCAGCGACCGCTGCCACACGTAGACGTCACCAGCGGCGCCGTCGTATCCGGCGTGGAAGAGCAGGCCCTCCTGGAGAGGCGACAGCGGCCACACGTCGGTCAGTCCGGGCGAGGCCGCCTGCAGTTCGTCGACCTGCCCCTGAGCGAGGGCCACCAGCGGGAAGTCGGACGGCGTGTGCCCACCGGCCGCCGGGTCGGCGGCGTGGGCGGCCAGGCCCGCGAGCATCGCCGCCCAGCGCCCGGCCAGGTCGTCGAGCGCCGCCTCGTCCACGAGCCCGGCCGGAGCCGCCAGCGAGAGGGTGAGTTCCGGCCCGTCCGGCCGGTCCAGCACCACGCCGCCCGCCTCCAGCGCGTGCGCGAACGCCATGGCCGGGTCGGCGGCGCCGCCCAGCGACGCCTCCCCGGCGGGCCGCCAGCCGGCACCGTCCTCGGCGGCGAAGCGACCCATGTAGTTGAACCCGATCTGGGGTTCGGGGAGGTCGGCGAGCACGGGTGCGGTGTCCGGGTTGAGGTGGCGCAGCATCCCGTAGCCGAGACCGTCGCCGGGAACGCCCCGCACCTGCTCCTTGACCTGTTTGATCAGCGTGCCCGCGTCCGGCCCGCCCGCCCGCACCTGCGCGGGATCGGTACCGGACGGGTCCAGCCGCACCGGATGCGCGGCCGTGAACCACCCGACCGTCCGCGACAGATCCATGTCGGACGACAGGGCCTCACGGCCGTGCCCTTCGACGTCGACGAGCATCCCGGCCGACACGTCCCGTCCGCGCCGCTCGGCCAGCGTCGCTACCAGCCCAGCCAGCAGCACCTCGTCCACCCCGGCGTGGAACGCCGCCGGAACCCGCCGCAGCAGCACCGACGCGACCTCGCCCGGAAGCCGCCGGACGACACGGTTCTGACCTGCGGCGACGGTGTCCAGAGCCGGGTCCGGCGGACGATCGCCGATCAGCGGGTCGGGGCCGTCGAGGATCCGCGTCCACTCCGGCAACTCCGCCGCGCGGGCATCGCCGACCGCCTGCGCGGACAGCTCTCCCGCCCAGCGGCGGAACGACGTCCCCACCGGCTCCAAGCCACCCGGATCGGCATAGGCCGCCGCCAGATCCGGCAACAGCACCCGCCACGACACACCGTCCATCACCAGGTGATGCACCACCAGCAACAACCGCCCCGGCACCTCCGGACGTCGAACCACACCGCCCGCACCATCACACCGGCCTGCGGGTCCAGGCGTTCGGACTCGCGCCGCACCTCACGTTCGACCAGGTCGGCCGGCACGTCCTGCCCTGGCGACTCGACCCGCCGCAGCCCGGCCACGGTGCCGCCCGGCGCCGGAACGTCCAGCTCCCACGAGCCGTCCCGGAGGCGCCGCAGCCGCGCGCGGAGCATGTCGTGGTGGTCCAGGACCGTGCGCACGGCCGTCTCCAGCCGGTTCCGGTCGAGACCCGCCGGGACGGTCGCCAGCATCGACTGGCTGAACGGCCCGGACAGCACCGCGCCGCCGGACCGTTCGAGGACGTCGCGCATCACCGGCGTCAGCGGCACGGCGCCCGTGCCCGCGTCCCGCCCGGGGGCCGGCTCGCCCGCCCGTTCCGGCTCCGCCGCGCGGGCGAGCGCGGCGGGCGTGCGCAACTCGAACACCTGCCGCGCGGACAGCGCCAGGCCCGCCCGGCGCGCCCGCGACACCACCAGCATCGACATGATCGAATCGCCGCCGAGCGCGAAGAACGAGTCGTCCGCCCCGACCCGCTCCAGGCCGAGGACGTCGGCGAACAGCCCGCACAGCAGTTCCTCGTCCGGGGTGGCCGGGGCACGACCGCCCGCCAGGCCCGCGAAGCCGGGGGCGGGCAGAGCCGCCCGGTCGAGCTTCCCGTTCGCCGTGACCGGGATCGCGGCGAGGGCGACGAACGCGGCCGGGACCATGTGGTCGGGGAGCCGCGCGGCGGCGAACTCCCGGAGCGTCGTCTCGTCGGCGTCGCCGACGACGTAGGCGACGAGGTGCTTGACGCCGGGCTGGTCCTCGCGGGCGATCACGGCGACCTGGGTCACGCCCTCGTGCGCGGCCAGGACGGCTTCGACCTCGGCGGGCTCGATCCGGAACCCGCGGATCTTCACCTGCTCGTCGGCGCGTCCCTCGAACGCGAGCCGTCCCTCGTCCGTCCAGCGCGCCAGGTCGCCCGTCCGGTACATCCGGCCGGGGGCGAACGGGTCCGCCACGAACCGCTCCGCCGTCAGGACGGGACGGCCCGCATATCCCCGGGCGAGGCCCGCGCCCGCGACGTACAGCTCGCCCACCACACCGGGTGGGACCGGGCGTAAGAACCCGTCGAGGACGTACATCCGGGTGTTGTCGAGCGGCCCGCCGATCGGAACGGCCGCCGGGACGTCGGCGGCCGAAGTGAACGGAACGTGCGTGGCGAACCCCGTCGTCTCGGTCGGCCCGTACGTCGAACGGACGACCAGGTCGGGATGGGTCTCCAGCAGCGTGCGGACGGCACTGGACGACACCACGTCGCCGCCGGTCGATACTTCACGGACGCCCGCGAAGATTTCCGGCGACTGCTCGGCCAGCACCCGGAACAGGCCTGCGGTCGCGTGCACGTTGGTGATGCCGTGCTCGGCGATCAACCCGCCCCACGCCGAGGCCTCCACCTTGCCCGCGGGCGCGACCACCAGCCGTCCACCGTGGAGCAGCGGCGCCCAGATCTCGTACGTCGACGCATCGAACGCGTGGTTGGCTTGGACAAGGACGCTCTCCAGGACGTCGTCCCGCCAGGCGGTGTCGAGGACGAACGCCGCGACGTTCCCGTGCGTGACCGCCACGCCCTTCGGAACCCCGGTCGACCCCGACGTGTACATGACGTACGCGAGGTTCCCGGGCGAGGTCGTCACCTCGGGGTTCCGCTCGACGGGCTCGAACACGTCGTCGTCGGTCAGTACGACCGACACCCCGGCCTCGGCCACGATCGCCCGCAGGCGTTCCTCCGGGTACGAGACGTCCAGCGGAACGTACGCGGCCCCCGCCTTCAGCACCCCCAGCAGCGTCGCGATCAGGCCCGCCGACCGCTCCATCCGCACACCGACCAGCGACTCACGGCCCACACCCCCAGCCGCCAGCCCACGGGCCACACCGTTCGCCCGCGCGTTCAACTCCGCATACGCCCACGAAACGCCCTCGGACACCACCGCGACCGCGCCCGGGGTGCGGGACGCCCGCTCCTCGAACAGCTCGACCAGCGATCCGCCCGGAACCGGACGGGACGTGTCGTTCCACTCCTCCACCACCAACCGGCGTTCGCCGGACGACACGACCTCCACGTCGCCGACCCGCGCCCACGGATCGGCCGCCACCTGCTCCAGCACCCGCACCACGCGGTCGAGCAGCGCCCGGGCCGTCGACTCGTCGAACACGTCCGGCCGGTAGTCCAGCCGCAGTTCGCCGTCCTGCGGCATCACGCCCAGGATCAGCGGGTAGTGCGCCGCATCGCGTGCGCGCATACCGGTGACGTCGAGGCCGGACGGGCCGGACGGCAGGTCGGCTTCGGGGAAGTTCTCGTAGACGAGGATGGTGTCGAAGGTGGCGCCGGGACCGGCGAGACGCTGGATCTCGGCCAGTCCGAGGTGCTGGTGCGGCAGCAGCGCCGCCTGCCGCTCCTGCAACCCCGCCAGCAACTCCACCACCGGACGCCCCGGGTCGAGTTCCACCCGCACCGGGACGGTGTTGATGAACAGGCCCAGCATCCGCTCCACGCCCGGCAACTCCGCCGGACGACCCGACACCGTCGCCCCGAACACCACGTCGCGGCGGCCCGCGAGCACCCCCACCAGCACCGCCCACACACCCTGCACCACCGTGTTCAACGTCAGCCCGTGCTCCCGGGCGACACCGCGCAGCGCTTCCGCGAGGTCCGGGGCGATCGGCGTGACCACGTGGTCGGGAGCGTGCTCACCGGCGCCGGACGGCGCGACGTGCGTCGGCTCGGCGGCCCCGGCCAGTTCGTCCGTCCATGCCGTCCGCGCCGCGTCCGCGTCCTGACGCACCAGCCATGCCAGGTAGTCGCGGTAGGACGTCGCCGGGGGCAGCCCGGACGGGTCGCCGCCCGCCGCGTACACCCGCGACAGCTCCTCGAACAGCAGCGGCAGCGACCAGCCGTCCAGCACGATGTGGTGCATCGTCAGCACCATGAGGTGCCGGTCCTCGGCCAGTTTCAGCAGCAGGACGCGCAGCAGCGGCGGCTCCGCCATGTCGATTCGCCGGGCGTGCTCCCGTTCGGCGAGCCGGTCCGCCTCCGCGTCGGCCTCCTCCCCCAGGTGCGACAGGTCCGCTTCCCGCCACGGGATGCGGACGTCCCGCTCGATCACCTGGACGGGACGCGCTCCGGCCGGCTGCCGGAACCCGGCGCGCAGGCCGGGATGCCGGTTCAGGAGCGCCTGCCACGACGCGCGGAGCAGGTCGGCGTCCAGCGGCCCCGCCAGTTCGAGGGAGCGCTGTTCGACGTAGACGTCCCGGGTCCGCGCGTCGTATCCGGCGTGGAAGAGCAGGCCCTCCTGGAGGGGCGACAGCGGCCACACGTCGGTCAGTCCGGGCGAGGCCGCCTGCAGTTCGTCGACCTGCTCCTGGCCGAGGGCCACCAGCGGGAAATCGGACGGCGTGTGCCCACCGGCCGCCGGGTCGGCGGCGTGCGCGGCCAGGCCCGCGAGCATCGCCGCCCAGCGCCCGGCCAGGTCGTCGAGGATCTCGCCGTCGGGACCGCTCAGCCTGAGGGTGAGTTCCGGCCCTTCGGGCAGGTCATGGACGAGCGCTTCCGCATCGAGGACGTGCCGCGTGGGGCCGTCGGCGGCGCCGACGGCGGCGAGGCCATCGCCCACCGGAAGCCACGCGCCTTCGACCGCGGTGAAACGGCCCAGATAGTTGAACGCGATCCGGGGCACCGGAAGCCCGGCGAGCACGGGTGCGGTGTCCGGGTTGAGGTGCCGCAGCATCCCGTAGCCGAGACCGTCGCCGGGAACGCCCCGCACCTGCTCCTTGACCTGTTTGATCAGCGTGCCCGC
>NZ_MKJY01000124.1 GCF_001942465.1 Actinomadura sp. CNU-125 | reverse complement strand
CACCGAGCCGGGCGGCGTGGACGACCCCGGGTGCGCGGACGAGCCGGGCGGGGGACTCGGCCGCCGCGCGCAGCCGCGACGACTCGCGGCGGCCGTCTCGGCGCCCTTGGTGAGCATCTCGGCGTCCCCGGCCGCCGGGGCCGCGCCCGGCCGCCGCAGGCTCCCGGCGAGGCTCAGCAGGTGCGCCAGGACCTGCTGCGACGCGGGCCGCAGCGCCGGGTTCTTGGCCAGGCACGCCAGCACCACGCCGCGCAGCGGCTCCTGCAGCCCGCCGAGGTCGGGCGGGAGGTTCAGGATGCGGTTCATCACCGCGGGGATGGAGTCCTGCCCGAACGCGGTGCGCCCGTTCGCCGCGTACGCCATCGTCGCGGCCCACGACCAGACGTCCGCGGCGGGCCCCACCTGGTTGCCGGAGATCTGCTCGGGCGACATGTAGGCGGGGGTGCCGACGGCGACGCTGGACATCGTCCCGGTGGCGTCCAGCGCCCGCGCGATCCCGAAGTCGATCACGCGCGGGCCGTCCGGCGCGAGCAGCACGTTGCCGGGCTTGAAGTCGCGGTGCACCACCCCGGCGTGGTGGATGGCGGCCAGCGCCGTCATCGTGCCGATCGCGAGCCGGTCCAGGTCGGTGCCGCGGCGCGGGCCCTCCTCGGCGAGCACCGCCGACAGCGACGGGCCGTCGATGAACTCGCTGACGATGTAGGGCCGGTCGCCCTCGACGTCGGAGTCCAGGACGCGCGCGGTGCAGAACTGCGAGACGCGCTTGGCCACCGCGACCTCGGCGGCGAACCTGGAACGCGCCTTCGGGTCGCCGCTGAACCGCGCGTGCAGCAGCTTGATCGCGACGGCGTCGCCGTCGTCGCCCTCCCCGAGGTAGACGGCGCCTTGCCCGCCCTCCCCGAGCAGCCCGGTGAGCCGGTAGGGGCCCAATTGCTCCGGATCGCCCGTGCGGAGGGGCGCGGCCTCGGGCATGTGGCGTCCTTCCGGGGGAGGGCCGACGTCCTTTTCTCGGGACTTTACGCGATCATCACTTCGTCACGGTGCCGTAAGCGGCCGCCGGGTCGGACCTGTCCATCCGCCACTCCCAGCGGGCGGACCGCTCACCGGTCAGGTTGAAGGTGACGTATCCGGGGGCGCAGTTCTCCTCCTCCTGACCGGACATCGGGGTCTCCTTGTACTCGACCTTGGTGCCGCTCTCGCTCAGCAGCTGGAGCCGGGTCAGGCAGGTCGGGTGCGTGGAATCGTAGGTGTAGCGCCCCGTGCCGGACGTGTAGATCATCGAGAACCGCACCGTGAAGTTACGTCCCGAGGCGACCGTGTCGGGCTGCGTTCCGTTGCCCCGCCACACCCCGAGAAGCCCCTGGCGGGACGACCCCGGCGACCTGCTGGGCGACGGCGTGTACGGGGGGTCGGACGTCTCCGTCGGCAGCGTGACGGGCGGGTCGTAGTCATCGTCGTCGGAGGACGCCGCCGCGATGATGAACACGACCACCACGATGAGGATCACCGCGAGGACGCCGCAGCCGATCGCGAGGATCGGCCCCGTGTTCGACTTCTGCCGGCCGTACGGCTGCCCGGGCGGCACCGGCCCGCCGGGGACGCCGGGGCCGCGCGGCCGCCGGGCGGCTGCATCATCGGCTGGTACGGGCCGGGCGGCTGCATCCCCGGCCGCGGCTGCGGCGGCGCCGGCGGCATCCCGGCGTTCTGGTACATCGGCATGGGCGGCGGCGTGATCGGCTGCGGCGGGGGCGTCGCGGGCCCGCCGCCGTGCTGCTGCGGCATCCCCTGCTGCTGCCCCGGCATGCCGTGCTGGTGCATCGGCATCGGCGGGGGAGTGATCTGGTGCTGCGGCGGCTGCGGCTGCCGCGCCGGCGGCACCTGCGGCGGCGCCGGGAGCTGCGCCGCGATCCGGGTGCCCTGGTCGAGCAGGTTCGCCTCGCTCGTCCCGGACGGCGCCGCCACCGACGTGCCCGAGCAGGTTCAGCAGCAGCTGGGGGGCGGACGGCCGCAGGCCCGCGTCCTTGTTCAGGCAGCGGCCCACGAGGTCGCGCACGGGGCCGGGCGGCAGCGCCGACAGGTCCGGGTCCTCGTTGAGGATCCGGTTGATGATGACCGGCAGCGTGTCGGCCTCGAACGGCGACTGCCCGGTCGCGGCGAACACCATCGTGGCGCCCCACGCGAAGATGTCGACCGCGGGGGTGAGGGCGGCGCCGGTCAGCTGCTCGGGCGCCAGGTAGCCGGGGGTGCCGACGACCATGCCCGTCGCGGTGACGGCGCTCTCCTGCGAGTTGACGGTCCGGGCGATGCCGAAGTCGACGACGCGCGGGCCGTCCGCCGCCAGCATGACGTTGTTGGGCTTGAAGTCGCGGTGCACGATCTCGGCCTCGTGGATCGCGGCGAGCGCCGTGGCCGTGCCGATCGCGAGCCGCTCCAGGTCGGCGGCGTTGCGCGGGCCCTCGTGCGCGACGACGTCGTGCAGGGACGGCCCGTCGATGAACTCGCTGACGACGTACGGCTGGTCGCCGTGGACGTCGGCCTCCAGCACCCGCGCGGTGCAGAACGGCTCGACGCGCTGCGCCGCGGACACCTCACGCACGAAGCGGGCACGCGCGGACGGGTCGTTCGCCGTCTGCGCGTGCAGCAGCTTCACGGCGACGTGTTCGCCGCCCGGCGTCCTGCCCAGGAAGACCGCGCCCTGCCCACCGGCGCCGAGCCGCCCGATGACCTCGTACTGTCCCAGTGCCCGGGGATCGCCTGGCTCCAGCGGAGCGGCATCCGGCATCTGACCCTCCCGTGACCCGCGGTGTCGTTCCGCGATATTGTGCGCCGGACCCGCCGCCGGGTCACCCCCCCCGGCCATGCCGGGACGGCCCCCTGCG
This sequence comes from Actinomadura sp. CNU-125, assembly GCF_001942465.1. Classification (GTDB taxonomy): domain Bacteria; phylum Actinomycetota; class Actinomycetes; order Streptosporangiales; family Streptosporangiaceae; genus Spirillospora. The sequence goes on along the minus strand of NZ_MKJY01000124.1, from coordinate 11,834 downwards.
CGGGGGCCCGCCCCCAGCTCTCCGAGCGGGCACCATATCGCGTTAGTTCAGACGTTTCACCGGCCCGTCCGGTTCAGTGCCCGGGCGGCCCGAACCGGACGGGACGGCGCGCGCGGCCGGTCGGTGCGCGCGAGGCCCCCGGGACCGATATGATCCCCGACCGCCGCGGGATGCCAGACGGTCGTCGATCGGCACGGTGAAGCAGTGTGCGAAGGAGCTTTCACCGTGCTCCGGACGTCCGGCGGGCATGTGACGGAAGACACATCGCGAGGAAGAGATTCGGGTGATAGGCGTCACTCGTGGGAACGGTCGCGCCTCGTGTGTCGTACGTCACCAACCGTGACAGAATTTCCCGCCCGGATCGGGCACAAGAACGGTCCCCCGAGCGTTAGATCCGCGCGACGGGGCGCATAAAGCACTGAGGGGGATGGAGATAGAAGATGGCGACCGACTACGACAGCCCACGCAAGACAGACGACGACATCAACGAGGACAGCCTCCAGGAGCTCCAGGCCCGTCGCGCCGACAAGGCCGCGAGCATCATCGACGAGGACCTCGACGCCGGTGAGGTCGCCGACCTTCCGGGCGCGGACCTGTCGAACGAGGAGCTCACGTTCCGCGTCGTTCCGCGGCAGGCGGACGAGTTCACCTGCACCCGCTGCTTCCTGGTGCACCACCGCAGCCAGCTGGCCAAGGAGAAGAACGGCCAGCCCATCTGCCGCGAGTGCGCCTGACCCGGGGGCGGGCCGGTGACGGGAGACCTGGAGAAACGTCGGGACGAGGACGTGGAGCCGGCGCACGGCGGCGGCTCCACCGAACTCGGTGAGCTGGTCGGCCGGCTCACCGCCGACGAGGACATGGACCGCGAGACCCGCGGCCGCCTGCTCGGGCGGCTGGCGAGACTGCTCGGCCAGAACGCCCGCAGGGCGGGGGCCGCGGGCATCGCGCGGGGCCGCTGGCTCGGCGACCTGCTCGTCGAGGTGGCCCCGCACATCCCCATCCGCGATCGGGAGACCCTGAGCTCCCACCATCACGGCCTCACCGGCGAGGCGCTCGCCGACAGCCTCGTCCGGGTGGCCAGCAACACCACCACGGGCGTCGGCGCCGCCGGCGGCGCGCTGGCCGCGGTGCAGTTCACCGCGCCGCCGCTGCTGCTCACCGCCCCCGCGCAGCTCGCCGCCGAAACTCTGGTGGTGGCGGCGATCGAGGTCAAGCTGATCGCCGAGCTGCACGAGGTGTACGGCGTCCGCGTGGAGGGCACCGGTACCGTGCGGGGCCGCGCGTTCGTCACGTCCTGGGCCAGGCAGCGCGGCATCAACCCGCTGGAGGCCGGGTCCATCGGCAGCGCGCTCGGCTCCGCCGCCAAGGCGGCGCTGCGCAAGCGGATGCTGCGCGTGTTCGGCCGGAGCATGAGCACCATGGGGCCGCTGCTCACCGGAGCGGCGGCGGGCGCCGCCCTCAACCGGGGCGCGACCAAGGCCCTGGCGAACACGATCCGCACCGATCTGCGCGCGTCCGCGGGCGTTCCGCCCCCGCTTCCCGGGGAGGACCGGCCGCGGCTGCCGTCCGGGGACTGACCGGGCACCGGCCGATCGCCCGGGCCGGATCCGGACACGTCCCCCTCGTGACCGGACCGCCTGTCGGCGGATCGCCCTGACGGGAATCGGCGCGGCGCCTACGGCGACGGCGACGCGGCGGGGGCCGGATACCGGCCGTGCCCGCCGCGTTCGTCCGCCTCCGGCCGGTCGGCCCGCCGGCCGGTCAGGCCGTCAGCTCTCGACCTTCAGGTGCGACGGGGGCGCGCCGGTGCCCTTGGCCCACTGGTGCGCGACGGCGCGGGTGGCCAGCAGCCGCGCCACCTCCATGCCGACGCCCATCATCACGGCCCAGCCGATCGCCTCGGCGAGCGCCACGTCGGGCGACTCGGGGTTGGTCGGCGGCTCCTTGCCGGTGCTCTTCTTCCAGGCCATCGTGATGACCTTCTTCGCGACGAAACCGCCCGCGAAGGCCGCGGCGCCGGCCGTCAACCGCCAGCCGAGTTCGCCCTTGTCCGCCATGTTCGTCCTCCAGTCGTCCTGATCTTCTCCGACGCTACCGGACCCCGCCCGCCCCGGACCGGCGACCGGCGAGGCCCGCGCGGCCCGACGCGGCGGCGTCGCGGGCGGGAAATGCGCATGCGCCCGGGGGCGATGTCAATACCATTGGCGCATGACAGAGCGTCCGCGTACACCGCATGTTCCGGCCAAACCCGCACTCGACGGCCTGGAGGACAAGTGGGTACGCGTGTGGGACGAGGAGGGCGTCCACCGCTTCGACCGCACCAGGCCGCGCGCCGAGGTGTACTCGATCGACACGCCTCCGCCCACGGTCAGCGGCTCCCTCCACGTCGGCCACGTCTTCTCCTACACCCACACCGACGCCGTCGCCCGGTTCCAGCGCATGCGCGGTCGAGCGGTCTTCTACCCGATGGGGTGGGACGATAACGGGCTGCCCACCGAGCGGCGCGTGCAGAACCACTTCGGCGTCCGCTGCGACCCGTCGCTGCCGTACGACCCCGGCTTCGAGCCCCCCGCCAAGCCGGACGCGAAACGCCAGATCCCGGTGTCGCGGCGAACTTCATCGAGCTGTGCGAGCGGCTCACCGAGGTCGACGAGAAGGCGTTCGAGGAGCTGTGGCGGCGCGTCGGCCTGTCGGTCGACTGGAACCACCTGTACACGACGATCGGCGCGACGTCCCGGACGGCGTCGCAGCGCGCGTTCCTGCGCAACCTCGCGCGCGGCGAGGCGTACGTCGCCGAGGCCCCGACGCTGTGGGACGTCACGTTCCGCACGGCCGTCGCGCAGGCCGAACTGGAGGACCGCGAGCAGCCGGGCGCGTTCCACCGCCTCCGGTTCCACGCGCCCGAACGGCCCGTCTACATCGAGACGACCCGGCCCGAGCTGCTGCCCGCGTGCGTCGCGCTCGTCGCGCACCCCGACGACGAACGGTACGCGGAGCTGTTCGGCACGACCGTCCGCACGCCGCTGTTCGACGTCGAGGTGCCCGTCCTCGCGCACCGGCTCGCCGAACCCGACAAGGGCTCGGGCATCGCGATGATCTGCACGTTCGGCGACGTCGCCGACGTCACCTGGTGGCGCGAGCTCGACCTGCCGACCCGCGCGGTGATCGGCTGGGACGGCCGGCTGGCCGCCGAACCGCCCCGCGACGTCCCGTCCGGGCCGTACGCGGAGCTGGCGGGCAAGACGGTCTTCTCCGCGCGGGAACGGGTGGTGGAGCTGCTGCGCGAGTCCGGCGACCTGGACGGCGAACCGCGCAAGGTCGCGCGGTCGGTGAAGTTCTACGAGAAGGGCTCCAAGCCGCTCGAGATCGTCACGACCCGGCAGTGGTACATCCGCAACGGCGGGCGCGACGCGGGGATCCGCGCCGAGATGCTCGCGCGCGGCGCGGAGCTGAACTGGCATCCGCCGCACATGCGGGCCCGCTACGACAACTGGGTCGAGGGCCTCAACGGCGACTGGCTGATCTCCCGGCAGCGGTTCTTCGGCGTGCCGATCCCCGTCTGGTACCGGCTGGACGAGTCGGGCGAACCGGTCTACGACGCGCCGATCGTCCCGTCCGAGGGCGAACTGCCCGTCGATCCGTCGTCGGACGTCCCGTCCGGTTTCACCGAGGGGCAGCGGGGCGAACCGGGCGGTTTCATCGGCGACCCGGACGTCATGGACACCTGGGCGACGTCGTCGCTGACCCCGCAGATCGCGGGCGGCTGGGAGCGCGACGCCGACCTGTTCGGCCGCGTCTTCCCCTACGACCTGCGGCCGCAGGCGCACGACATCATCCGCACCTGGCTGTTCTCCACGGTCGTCCGCTCGCATCTGGAGCACGGGTCGCTGCCGTGGAGCGACACCGCGCTGTCCGGCTGGATCCTCGACCCCGACCGCAAGAAGATGTCGAAGTCGAAGGGCAACGTCGTCACGCCGATCGACCTGCTGCGCGAGTACGGGTCGGACGCCGTCCGGTACTGGGCGGCGAGCGGGCGGCCGGGCACCGACACCGCGTTCGACACCGGGCAGATCAAGGTCGGGCGCCGTCTCGCGATCAAGATCCTGAACGCGTCGAAGTTCGTCCTCGGGCTCGGCGAGGTGACGGACGAGGGGCCCGCGGCGGTCGTGGAACCGCTCGACCGGGCGATGCTCGCGACGCTGGCGGGCGTCGTCCGGGACGCGACCGAGGCGTTCGAGGGCTACGACTACACGCGTGCGCTGGAGCGGACGGAACGGTTCTTCTGGGAGTTCTGCGACGACTACCTCGAACTGGTGAAGTCCCGGGCGTACGGGGACGGACCGGAGGCGCAGTCGGCGCGCGCGGCGCTGCGGACGGCGCTGTCGGTGCTGCTGCGGCTGTTCGCGCCCGTGCTGCCGTTCGTCACCGAGGAGGTCTGGTCGTGGTGGCGGCACGGGTCGGTGCACACGGCCGCGTGGCCGGCGCCCGCGGAGCTGCCGCTGGACGGCGACCCGGCGGTGCTGGCCGCGACGGGCGCGGCGCTGCGGCAGGTGCGCAAGGCGAAGTCGGAGGCGCGGGCGTCGATGCGCGCGGACGTGTCGCGCGCGGTCGTCCGGGGCGCGGAGGTGCTGCGGATCGCCCGCCCGGACCTGGCCGCCGCCGGACGGATCGCCGACCTCACGATCGAGGACGCGCCCGCCGACCTCACCGTCGAGGTCGAACTGGCCCCGGCCACGTGAGCCCGGGCGAGTAAGGCCCGGCGAGTAAGGGCCGTCACACGGCCGCACCCTTGACTTCCCCCGGCCCGCTCCACATATTAGACGGCGAATCTAATTGCTGGGCGGGCCGGGAGGACGCGGATGAGCGAGATCGACGAGCGGCACCCGGTGATCACGCCGCGGCGGGTGAAGTTCGACTGGACGGACACGCCGCTGCACTGGATCCCGGGCGAGCCGGTCGCCACGCACTTCATCAACGTGCTGCACCTGCTCCTGCCCGCCGGGGAACGCTGGTTCGTGCACGTCTACAAGCAGGCGCTGCCGCTCGTCGAGGACGACGAGCGCCTCTACCGCGAGGTCAAGGGGTTCATGGGCCAGGAGGCGGTGCACGCCTACTCCCACCAGGGCGTCCTCGACCGGCAGATGCTCGCGCGGGGCCTCGACCCGCGGCCGCTGACCCGCCGCATCGAGTGGATGTTCAAGCACATGCTCGGCGACCGGCCCCCGGTCCCCGGCATGTCCCGGCGCCGGTGGCTGAAGCTGCGGATCGGGATCATCGCCGGGATCGAGCACTACACCGCCGTGCTCGGCCAGTGGATCCTGGACGCCCGCGCGCTCGACGACGCGGGCGCCGATCCCACGATGCTGGACCTGCTGCGCTGGCACGGCGCCGAGGAGGTCGAGCACCGGTCCGTCGCGTTCGACGTCTACGAGCACGTTTCCGGCGCGTACGCGCAGCGGGTGCGCTCGTTCTTCATCGGCCTCGTCGCCATGCCGCTCGCGGTGTACGTAGGCGCCGCGTACCTGTGCCGCGCGGACCCGACCCTGCACGGCGTCCGGCCGCGCGTTCGGGACTACCGGCGGGCGGTCCACCGCGGCCTGTTCCCGGGCAACCGGTTCATGATCTCGGCCGCCCGCACCTACCTGCGGCGCGACTACCACCCGTCCGCCGAGTGCTCGACGCGCCGGGCCGTCGACTACCTGTCGACCTCGCCCGCCGCGCGCGCCGCGGCCGTCACCGGGCGTCCAGCCGCGTGACCCGGGCCGTGACCCGCGCGGTGACCCGGGTACGTGATCAGTAGGTGAACGGCAGGTGCTTGATGCCGTTGATGAAGTTCGAGTACAGCCGGTCGGGACGCCCGTCCGCGCGGATCTCCGGGACGCGCGTGAACAGTTCGCGGAACATCACCGTGATCTCCCGGCGGGCCAGGTTCGCGCCGAGGCAGAAGTGCGGGCCGGGCCCGCCGAAGCCCACGTGCGGGTTCGGCGACCGGGTGATGTCGAAGACGTCGGGGTTCTCGAACACCTCGGCGTCCCGGTTCGCGGAGTTGTAGAACAGCAGCACCTTCTCGCCCGTCCGGTACCGGTGGCCGTTCATCTCGTGGTCCCGGGTGACCGTCCGGCGCATCTGGATGACGGGCGTCGCCATCCGGACGATCTCCTCGACGGCGCCCGGGATGCGCGCGTCGAAGTCGTCCGCCAGCAGGGCGCGCTGCTCGGGGTTGTCGGTGAACAGCTTCAGGCCGTGCGAGATGGCGTTGCGGGTCGTCTCGTTCCCGGCCACCACGAGCAGGATGAAGAACGACCCGATCTCCTTGTCGGTGAGCCGCTCCCCGTCGACCTCGGCGCTGACCAGCGCCGACATCAGGTCGTCGGCGGGCTCGCGGCGCCTGCGCCGGGCGAGCTTCATCGCCAGGTGGTTCAGCTCGAACGCCGCCGTCACCACGCGCACCAGGACGTACAGGGCGCCGATGCGGGTGATCTCGCCCGTGAAGTCGCGGCCGCCGGTGTACTCGGGGTCGCCGATGCCCAGCAGCGTGTTCGTCCGGTCGAACACCATCGGCCGCAGGCGTTCCGGGACGCCCACCATGTCGCAGATGACCGTCAGCGGGAGCTTCGCCGCGACGTCGGTGACGAAGTCGCCGCCGGGGCCCCGCGCGAGGACGTCGTCGACGATGCGCGTCGCCGTCGCCTGGATGTCGGTCTCCAGCTTCGCCAGCACCCGCGGGGTGAACGCGCGCGACACGATGCGCCGGATCTTCGCGTGCCGCGGGTCGTCCATGTTGATGATGGAACCGAGGTAACGGGCGATGTACCCGGGCATGTCCGGGATGCTGGTGGTGGTCGGCTCGCTGCTGAACACCTGCGGCGTGCGGCTCGCCTCCACGACGTCCGCGTGCCGGGTCAGCGCCCAGTAGCCCTGTCCCTGCTTGATGAACGGCAGTCCCAGCTCCGGGAAGTGGACCGGATGCTCGCGCTCCCGCAACTGTGCGAACGCCGCCATGCGCTCGTGCTGCGGCCGGGCCCAGAACATCAGGTCCGACAGGTCGGTCGCCGGATCCAGCGTCGTCGTCGCCACTTGGCACCGTCCTCGGGGGGCTCGTGTCCGAACGGAGTTCGGTTTCCATGGAACCGAGGACGCGCGACGACGTCAAGGATCACTTACTCGGCGGGGCGTCGCCGCGGCGGCGTTTCAGGGACGGGACGGGGCCGCGGAGTCGGTATTGTCAGGTGGTTTCCGAGGCGGTTCCGCGAGGTCGAGAACGACGGGGTGGCGATGGGCAAGGTCGATGTGCTGATCAAGCGGCTCGATCCGGAACTGCCGCTGCCCTCGTACGCGCACGCGGGCGACGCCGGCGCCGACCTCGTCGCCGCCGAGGACGTCGAACTGCCGCCGGGCGAGCGCGCGGTCGTCCCCACCGGGATCGCGATCGCGCTGCCGGACGGCTACGCCGCTTTCGTTCACCCCCGGTCCGGTTTGGGCGCTAGGTTGGGGGTGACCATTGTCAACGCACCCGGTACGGTCGATGCCGGCTATCGGGGTGAGATCAAGGTGACCCTGCTGAACACCGACCGCCGCGCCACGGTCCGGCTGCGGCGCGGCGACCGCATCGCGCAGATGGTCGTGCAGCGGGTCGAGACGGCGGTGTTCCACGAGGTCGCCGCACTTCCCGGATCGGCGCGCGGGACCGGCGGGTTCGGCTCCACGGGTGGGTACTCCCACCCCGATGAAGGTCAAAGAGAAGGAGTGTGAGTCGTGGCTTTTGGACGTCGCCGACGGGCCGAGGAAGGCTCTGCGGAACCCGAGGTGACCGAGGAGCCGGCGCCGCAGGGCGCCGAGGACGCCGAGGACGTCGCCGCGGAGGCCACCGACGGGACCGCCAACGAGTCCGACGCGGCGGGCCCCTGGGACTCCGAGGACTCCTTCCCCGAGATGCAGCGTCTCGACTTCGGGTCCCTGCAGGTGCCGGTCGCGCCCGGCCTCGGGTTCCAGGTGAATTTTGAGGCGACCCAGGTGGACGACCAGGGCAAGCCGCTCGACGGCCGCCCCGTCGCCGTCCTGGTGCAGCACCAGGAGAGCGCGATGCAGCTCCAGGTTTTCGCCGCGCCCAAGCGCAGCGGCATCTGGGACGACGTGCGCGCCGAGACCGCCAAGGACATCCAGGAGCAGGCGAAGGGCCAGACCCAGGAGGGCGACGGGCCGTTCGGCTCCGAGCTGCTGGCGATGGTGCCCGCCGCGCTGACCGAGGACGTCCTCGCGGAGATGCCGGCGGACGTCCGCGAGCAGATCCCCGCCGAGTTCGTCGAGCAGGGCTGGGCGCCGCAGATCATCCGTTTCCTCGGTGTGGACGGCCCGCGCTGGTTCCTCCAGGCGGTCGTGCAGGGCGCCGCCATCGAGGACGAGGAGCAGTGGCAGGTGCTGGAGGACGTGCTGCGCGGTGTCGTCGTCGTGCGCGGCGACGCCCCGATGCCCCCGCGCGAGCTGCTGGAGCTGCGCATCCCGCAGGAGTTCAGCGAGTCCCAGCAGGACGGGCAGGACGAAGAGCCCGCCGACCAGGAGTTCAAGCCGTTCGAGCGCGGCCCGGAGATCACCGAGGTTCGCTAGATCACTCTTCCGCCCGGCCGCCTGCGACGTGCGGCCGGGCCTTGGACGGTCCGGGCGGGGATCCCCGCCCGGTCAGGTTTCGATCAGCTCGAACGTCATCGCGTGCTCCACGCCGACGGCCCGTCCGGCGGGCTCCGCCATCCCGGTGAGGAACGCGGCGGCGTCGAAGTCGGCGCCCAGGTTCGAGAAGTACACCCGGTGGGCGAGCAGGGAATCGATTCCGCTCCGCAGATGCCCGGTGACGTCCACGTAGTGCGCGGCCAGCGGCGAACCGCCGAACAGCGCGAACCGCACCCCCTGCCACGGCTCCAGGTCCAGGTCACGGAAGACCCACCGGTTCGAGGCGTCCCGGATCGCGTCGGCGACCGCGAGCCCGAGGACCCGGTGGTCGGCCATGTTGAACCCGCCGCCCGGGAACGATTCCCGGAAGTTCACCGAGATCACCACCTCGGGACGGTGCCGCCGGATCGCCGCCGCCAGCGCGCGCCGCAGCGGCAGCCCGTACTCCAGCACCCCGTCCTGCAGGTCGAGGAACTCGACGGTGTCGACGCCGACGATCCGCGCCGCCTCGATCTGCTCGACGGTGCGGACGCGGCGCACCTCGTCCGGGTCCATCCCGTCGATTCCGGCCTCGCCGCGCGTGGCGAGCACCTCCGTCACCGTCTTGCCCTGCGCCGTCCACTTCGCGACCGCCGTCGAGCCGCCGTACTCCAGGTCGTCGGGGTGCGCGACGATCGCGAGGGCCCTGTCCCAGTCCTCCGGTACCGCATCCATGGCCCCATAATTCCCGAGCGTGACACCGGAAGCGAAGCCTAGGATCGCGCGGTGACCGAAACCGCGATGTATGTCCGGATCGAGCGCCTGCGCGCCGCGATCGCCGCCCGTCCGGCGACGGTCCCGGACGAACCCGCGGACGAACCGCTCTACCAGGCCGTCCACGGGCTGGCCGCCGCGGCCACCGCCGACCCCGGGCGGCTCGCCCGGGAACTCGCCGCGCGTCCCGATCCGGTCCTGCGCGCGGAAGCGTTCCGCCTCGTCCGGGAGGCGCTGCACGCCGACCTGCTGCCACCGGCGGAGGCCCGCCCCCTCGTCGAGGACCTCGCCGCCGACGTCCCCGCCGCGCTGCGCGAACTCGCCGAACCCTGGGCCGTCCTGGACCCCCTGCCGCACGGGCGCGCGCGCCGCTACCTGGCGACGGGCCCGGACGGCGACGCCGTCGAGATCGCGGCCCGGCACGGCCACCGGGACCTTGTACGGGACGTCGGCCGCCGACCCCGCCCGGGCCCCGCGCGTGCGGCGGCGGGCGCTCGAACTCCTCGGCGGACTCGCCGCCCGCGACGACGTCCCCGACTACCTGCTCGCACTCGCCCGCACCGACGCCGAGCTGTTCGCCGCACCGGCCGTCGCGTGCCTGACCGGCCTGCACCGGCGCGGCCACTTCGTGCGGGACCGCGACGTCCCGTCCGTGGTGGCCCTCGCGCTCGCCGACCATCGCATCGCCGCGGCGGACGTCGCGGTCGTCCTGTACACCTCCCGCCGCGCGGCCCTGCGGGAGCTGACCTCCCCCGGCGCGACCTGCCGCGGCGCCTCGCCCTCCTGGTCGCCCTCGACGCCCAGGGCGGCAGCCTGGACGCGGGCGCCGCCGTCGCCGGCCTCGCCCGCCGCGCGCCGACCCGGGCCCGTACCTGGCGGCGATCCGCGACCTGCGGCACGTCCCGGCCGAGGAGACGGCCATCGCGCTCCTGCCGCGGTCCCCGCTCCCGGCCCTGGCACGCCCTCGAAGCGATCGGCGGCGCCCGCACCGCCGACGCCCTGTGGACCGCCCTCGGGCTGGACGGCGGCGAGATCGTCCCCTGCCTGCGGGCGCACCGGCACCGGGCCCTGGAGATCCTCTGGCACCTCACCGGCGACCCCGCCCGCCGCCGCACGCTCCTGGACGTCCTCGACCCCCGCGACCTGCCCCGCCGCATCGCCGACGACCTCGGCGGCCCGGACCCCCGCGAACTCGCCGTCCTCGCCGCGAACCCCGACCCCGAAGACCCCGTCGACGCCCTGTGCAGGCTCGCCCGCAACGGCGACGCGACGTCCCTGCCCGCCATCGCCGACCTCCTCCTGCGCGTCGTCTCCGACCTGGCCGCAACCTGGGGCGAAGGCCCCGAACCGGTCGTCCCGCCCGATGTCGTGACGGAGCTGCGCGGCCTCGGCGGGCGGCTGTACCGGCGCGGCGCGATCCGTCCCCGCTGCCTGCTGGACGCGTCGGACGAGCGCGAAGCCGAACACGAACTCGTCACCGACATCGCGCTCGGCCTGCTCGACCGTCCGGGCCTGTCGCCCGCCGAGCAGACGATCCTGCTGGGCCTGCCGTGCGGCGGTCGCGGCCACGTCCGCACGCGGGTGCACCGGCTGCTGCGGCACCGCGACCGGCACGTCCGCAAGAAGGCGATCGAGTCGCTCGTCGGATGGGACGCCCGCGCGCTGTCGGCGAGCCTGGTCCCGCTGACCGCCGCCCGCGACCCGCAGACCGTCCGGCAGGCGCTGCTCGCGCTGGAGAAGGCGGGCGCGACCTGGGCCGCCCCCGCGATCGCCGCCTGCCTCGACCACCCGAACATGAACGTGAAGAAGACCGCCGCCGAGGTGCTGTCGGCCGTGGGCTCGCCCCGGGCCGTCCCCGCGCTCCTCGCCTGGCTGGCCCGCCACGACAACCCCGGCTTGCGCGACGCGCTCCTGCGCGCCCTCCGCTCGATCCTGCGCGACGCGTTCGCCGCGACCGTCCGCGCGGCGGCGGACCGGACGGACGACGACCGCGCCCGCACCCGCCTGCTGTCGACCCTGCGCAGAACGGCCGAGCATCCGGCCGCGTGGCTCGCCGAACACGGCTGGGCCCCCGAGGTCGCACGCCGCGTCGTCACGTCCCGCGCCTCCGGCGAACCCCGGCTCCGCGCGATGCTCCCGCACTGGCTCGCCCTCGCCGCCTCCGGAGATCCGGACGGCTCCGTCCTCCGGTTCGTCCTCGCGCTCTGCACCCCGCCGTGGACGGACGCCGAACTGGAAACCTTCGCCCGCACGGCCCCCACGCTCGTCGACGCCCTCGACGGCTCCGACCGGACCCGCCTCACCGAATTGCTCCACGCGACGATCCCCCGGACGGGCCCCGCCGGACGCCGAGCCCTCGCCGCCCGCCTCCGCCGACTGCCCCCGGACCGTCGACGTGCTCGCCCTCCTTGAACGCC
>NZ_MKJY01000123.1 GCF_001942465.1 Actinomadura sp. CNU-125 | reverse complement strand
CCCGGCCGGTCACCCGGGCCGCCACCCGACCGCCGCCCCGCCGGTCATCCGGCCGGCCGCCGGAGTCGCCGGGGGCGCCGGAGCCGCCGGGGGCGCCGGGGCGGACTAGGCCTGCCTCGTACGCCAGGACGACGACCTGGGCGCGGTCGCGGACGCCGAGCTTTCCGATGATCCGGGTGACGTGCGTCTTCGCGGTGAGCGGGCTCATGTGCAGGCGTTCGGCGATCTCCCGGTTGCTCGCCCCGGCCGCCACCGCCGCCATGACCTCGCGCTCCCGCCCGGTCAGCGCGGCGAGCCGGCCGTCCGGGCGGGGCGGCTCGGGGGCCCGGGAGAAGTGCTCGATCACGCGGCGGGTGACCTCGGGGGTCAGCAGCGCCTCGCCCGCCGCCGCGACCCGGACGGCGGCGCGCAGCTCGTCCGGGCGGATGTCCTTGGCGAGGAACCCGGCGGCCCCGGCGCGCAGGGCCGCGAAGATGTACTCGTCCATCACGAACGTCGTGAGGACGACAACGCGGACGGCGGCCAGTCCGGGGTCGCCGATGATCCGCCGGGCCGCCTCCAGCCCGTCGATGCCCGGCATCCGGATGTCCATCAGGACGACGTCGGGGCGGATCCGCCGGGTCAGCTCCACCGCCTCCAGGCCGTCCCCGGCCTCGGCGACCACCGTGATGTCGTCCGCCCGGTCCAGCAGGCTGCGCAGGCCCGCGCGGACGAGGTGCTGGTCGTCGGCGATCAGTACGCGCAGCCCCGTCACGGCCCCTCCCCGACCGGCATCGGCGCGTCCACGACCCACCCGCCGGACGGGCCCGGGCCCGCCGTCAGCGTGCCGCCGACGCCCGCCGCGCGCTCCGCCAGCCCCGCGAGCCCGTGCCCGTCTCCGGTCCCGCGTCCGCCGCCGGCCCCGTCGACGCCGACCGGATGCGCACCGCGCCGGGCCCGTACTCGACGTCCACCTCGGCCCGTGCGACGCCCGCGTGCCTGACCACGTTGGTGAGCGCCTCCTGGACGATCCGGTAGGCCGTCAGCCCGACGGTCGCCGGAACGTGCGGGGGCGCGCCCGTCTCCCGCAGGACGGCCGTCAGCCCGGCGTCCCGGTACCCGTCGACCAGGCCGGGCAGGTCGGCGAGGCGCGGCGCGGGCACCGGCGGCGCGTCGGCGGGGTCGCCGGGGGCGCGCAGCACCCGGACGGCGCCGCGCAGTTCGCCCATCGCCTCCCGGCTCACCTCGCGGGCCGTCTCCAGCGCGCGGGACGCCTCGGCGGGCTCGTCCGGGAGCGCGTCGGCGGCCACGTTGATCTGCACGGCGACGACGGCGAGGGTGTGCGCGGTGACGTCGTGGATCTCCCGGGCGATGCGCAGCCGGTGCTCGTCGACCGCCTGCCGCACCTGGCGCTCCTTCTCCTCCCGGACGCGCCGCAGTTGCTCGCGCGTCTCCGCCGCGAGCCGCCGCCTGCTGCGCACCGCGTCGCCGAGCGCGACCGCGAGGACCGGTCACCACGACGTCCGGCAGCGCCATGCCGAGCACCGGCAGCAGCGGCAGGCGGTCGGCGAGCAGCAGCCAGCCGGTGTCGAGGACGGCGAGCGCGGCGCCCACCGCGGCCGCGGTCGCGAGGCGCCCGGCGGCGGCCGCCGTGTAGAGGCCGGCGAGCATCGGCCAGGTGAAGCCGATCCCGGAGAAGCCGGCCGTGTTGTAGGCGACGGTCAGCACCGCCAGCCCGGCGAGGACGCCCACCGGGAACCGGCGCCGGACGAGCAGGAGTCCCGCCACCGCCAGCGCGAGCAGCCACCCGGCCAGTTCGGGGGACCTGCCGCCCGGTTCGTCCGCGCGGACGGCCGTCAGCGCCACGGCGATCCCGACGCCGGCCGCCACGGCGGCGTCGGCGAGGACCGTCCGGTTCCGCGTTGCCGAGGCCATGGGTCAATGATGTCCGATCGGCCGCGTGCACCTTGTGTCGGTCTTCAGGCGACACGACCAGGAACTGTCCCATCATTCCCGCGTCCTCGTGGGCGAGCAGATGGCAGTGGTACATGTACGGGTGCACCGGATCCGAGTGGGGGCCGAACCGCATCGCCAGCCGGACCGTGGTGCGGGGCGGGACGAACACGGTGTCCTTGCGTCCGCGCAGGTGCGGCGGCGGCCGCCGCCCGTTGACGTCCAGCACCTGATATCCCGCCTCGTGGACGTGGAAGCTGTGCGGGAGCCCGTTGCCGGGGAAGCCGCCCGCGTTCGTCACCTCCCAGATCTCCACGGCCCCGGTTTCCACGACCTGGTCGATCCGGTGATGGTCCATCGTCCGGCCGTTCAGCGTGAAGTCGCTCATGACGAACGACCGGGTGCGCGTCCCCGGACCGGCCGGGACCGGCGGCGCGTCCGCGAGCCGCGCGGGCACCGGCGGCGACTCCGCCAGCCGCGGCGCCGCCCGGATCTGCAGCAGGTCGAACGTGTCGTCGCCGCCCGCCAGCCGCTCGTACACCGGGTTCGCGCCCAGCCGCGGCGGGCGGCTGCGCAGCACGGTGCGCTCCCCCGCCGCGAATGGCACGACGATCTCGGCGCGCTCGCCCGGCGACAGCATGATCCGCCGGAGCGGGACGGGCGCCGCGAGCAGGCCCGCGTCGGTGCCGACGAGCGCGAACGTGCGGCCGTCGGTGAACCCGGCGTCGTAGACGCGGGCGTTCGACGCGTTCAGGATCCGCAGCCGCACCCGCGTGCGCGTCACCTCCAGGAAGGGGTCGTGGGTGCCGTTGACGAGGATCTCGTCCCCGAGCAGCCCCGTCACCGACAGCCCCTGGAAGCGGATCCCGGACGAGTCGAGCGAGCCGTCCTCGTGGAACCTCTTGTCCTGCAGGACGATCGGGACGTCGTCCACGCCGTACTCCGACGGAAGCCCCGGGTCTTCGCCGTCGTCGACGACGAAGAGCCCCGCCATGCCCCGGTACACGTGCTCCGCCGTCCGTCCGTGCAGGTGCGGGTGGTACCAGAGCGTCGCCGCGGGCTGGTCGATCGTCCACACCGGCCGCCAGGCCGCTCCCGGACGGATCGGCTGGTGCGGCCCGCCGTCCATCACCGCGGGCAGCCGCATCCCGTGCCAATGCGTCGTGGTGGTCTCCCCCAGCCCGTTGGAGACCTCGACCGTGACCCGGTCGCCCCTGCGCGCGCGCAGAGTGGGCCCGAGGTACGACCCGTTGTACCCCCACGTCGCGGTGCTCTTGCCCCGCAGGAACTCGCTCTCGCCTGCCCCGGCCCGTAGGCGGAAGACCTTGCCTTCGGGTGTCCGTTCGGGTCGTAGCAGAGGCGGTATGCGCAGCCGGTTGCGGAACAACAGCGAACCCACGTTCGTCCGTCCGGCCTCCGCGTACAACCATCCGCCGTAGCCGAGCACGGGGGCGGCCGTCACCAGCCCGGCCGCCGCGCCCCAGCGCAGGACGGCGCGGCGGGACGGCCTCACTCGTCCGTCCCGCCGCGCCGCCGCGTCCCGGAGAGGGCGAGGAGCACCCCCATGCCGGCCAGCCACAACCCCACCGGCCCTTCGGGGAATCCACGCAGGCGCGGATCGCCGATCAGTTCGGGGATCAGCACCTGCGGCGGGACGAACGCGAACCCCAGCGCCACCGCCAGGCCCACGACGACCAGCCCCGCACCCGTCCACGCCCGCGCCGGGCGGCGCACCCTCGCACGTTCCACGACGACCTCCGTCCTCTGTCTTCAGCCGGACACTGAGAACGGTAGGAAGGCAGGTCAGGGCACGCGTACACCCGGCGGTGCCGGTTTCGGTACACCACCGGGTGTACGCGGGCCTCAGCCGACGGGGACGGTCGCCTGCAGGACGGCTTCGCTGAGCGCCTCGGAGCGGAAGTGCGCGACGGCCTGGAAGTCGGGGTCGGCGACCATCCGCGCGAACACCTCCCGCGACGGGTACCGCACGAGCAGGACGGCGTCCCACGCCTGCCCGTCCTCGGCGACCAGCGCCGTCGACCCCTTGCCGTAGTAGAGCACCTCGGAGTCGTACCGTCCGAGGATCAGCTCACCGACCGTCTTGGAGTACCGGGCGTAGCTCTGCTCGCCGCCGTCGCGGAAGCGCAGCAGGTTCAGCATCACCACCGGCCCGCCCGGGTCCTCCGCGAGGAACCGCTTCAGCCCGTCACCGGTCGGATCGACCGCCATGTCGCTCTCCCTCCCGAATGGGATTCTGACTCTACGGGCGGACGGACCGGCGGGCGTGACCCCGCACAGCACTCTGGACGTGCGCACCGGAGCCACGCACGCGAGCGGTGATCCGTGCACAACTCACCGATCGGCGATAGGCACATTCGGTGATCGATCACATACACTGGGCAACGACTCCCCCGCTCTCCGGAAGGCGAACCCCGCATGCGCACGATCACCATGCTGCTCACCGTCGGCGCCCTGCTCGCCGCCGCACCGGCGGCCGCCGCCGCGCCCCCGCCCGAACCTCGGCCGACGATCGAGTACGGCGCGCCGGACGGCACCGGCAACGGCGGCCTCGTCGACTTCGACGACGAAGTCGTCGACGCGTCCGACCTCGGCAAACTCACTCTCGTCGTGAAGTGACCACCGGGGACGGCCCGGCGACGGCGGCGTCCAGCGCGGCGGCGGCGGACGCGAGGTGCTCGGTGTGCGGGCGGCCGGAGACCGTGTCGTACACCAGGTGCACCGAGACGTCCTCGATGCCGCAGAACCGGGCGATGCCGTCCCGCAGACGGTGTTCCACGGACCGGTCCCATCCGGCCTCCGCGAAGTGGTCGCGGGAGTAGCCGGCGAGGCCGATCCAGACCATGCGCTTGCCCGCGAGGCGGGAACGGCCGCCGCCGTAGGCGAAGCCGTGGTTCCACACCCGGTCGACCCAGCCCTTGAGGATGGCGGGCAGGCCGAACCACCACACCGGGAAGACCACGACGACCGTGTCCGCCGCGGCGAGCCGCCCCATATGGGCGGTCGCGTCCGGCGAGTACTCCTTCCCGGGGTCCGTCCAGTCGGGCTCGTCGGCGGCCGTCATCCGGGGGTCGAAACCCTCGGCGTGGAGGTCGAGCAGGTCGACGCGGTACCCGGCCGCCGCGAGCCGCTCCCCGGCCCGCGCCGCCACCCGGGCGGTGAGCGAGTCCGCGCGCGGGTGCGCCACGACCAGCAGCGCCGTCGTCACCGTTCCCCCAGCTCGACGAGCATCTTGCCGGTGTTGGCGCCGCGCAGCACGCCGAGGAACGCGGCGGGCGCCTGCTCCAGGCCCGACACCACGGTCTGCTCGGTGTGCAGCGAGCCGTCGGCGAGCCACCCCGCCGCCTGCCCGATCCACTCGGGGAACAGGTGGAGGTAGGAGTTGATCAGCATGCCGCGCAGCGTCAGCTCCTTGTAGTAGGCGGTGTAGAGGTTGCGGGGGCCAGGGGCGGTTCCGGTGTTGTACTGGGCGATGGCACCGACCAGCGCGAACCGGCCGCCCGGACGCGCCGCGTCGATCGCGGCCTCCAGGTGGTCGCCGCCGACACTGTCGAGGTAGACGTCGATGCCGCCCGGGGCGGCCTCGCCGAGCTGCTCGGCGATCGGGCCCGCCCGGTGGTCGAGGGCGGCGTCGAAGCCGAAGTCGTCCACCAGGCGGGCGGTCTTGGCCGGGCCGCCCGCCGAGCCGATCACCCGGGCGGCACCGAGCCTGCGGGCGAGCTGCCCGGCGACGCTGCCGACGGCCCCGGCGGCGGCGGACACGAACACCGTGTCGCCGTCCCGCACGGGCGCCGTGCGGGTCAGGGCGACGTAGGCGCTGAGGCCCGTCGTCCCGAGCGGCCCCAGGTACGCCGTCGGCGGCGCGAGCGCGGTGTCGACGACGGTCGCCGCGGACGCCTCCATGACCGCGTAGTCGCGCCACCCCAGGAAGTGCGAAACGGTCGCGCCGACGGGCACCGAGTCGTCCCCGGAGGCGATCACCTCGCCGATGGCGCCGCCCTCCAGCGGCTCGCCGAGCGCGAACGGGGGGATGTAGGACGGCGCGTCGTCCATCCGGCCCCGCATGTACGGGTCGACCGACATCCAGGTGTTGCGCACCAGGATGCGGCCTTCGCCGGGTTCGGGGACCTCGGTCGTCGCCAGCGCGAAGTGCTCCAGGGCGGCGTCGCCGTCCGGGCGCGCGGCGAGCCGGATCTCGCGGCCGGTCAGAGTCATCGTGTTCCCTTCCGCGACCGCGGTCATGCCGGGTCGCCGAGCGCGGGGTAGTCGGTGTAGCCGCGGTGGTCGCCGCCGTAGAAGGTGTCCTCGTCGGCGTCGTTGTACGGGCCGCCGGCGCGGATCCGGGCGGCAGGTCGGGGTTGGCCAGCCAGAGCGTCGCCATCGCGACGGCGTCGGCGACGCCCTCGCGCGGCGCCGGATGGTCGAGCATGCCGTCCGGGGTGAACAGCCGTTCCCCCGACGCGATCGCGGACGGCGCGAGCGGGAGCGCGCCGTCCGCGTAGAGGCTCGGGTGTCCGACACGGCCGCAGTGCACGAGCTGGGCGAAGATCCGGCCCCCGGCGGCGTGCACCGCGCCGGTGACCGTCCGCCACGCTTCGACCTGCTCGGCGGTGTGCAGGCCGGGGGTCTGGACGTACCCCTGGCCGATCTCGCTGACCTGGATCGCCTCGGTGACGATCGGCCCGGCCGACGCCCGCTGCGCGTAGTACTCGGCGGCGAGCCCGCCGGGCAGTCCGCCCTCCGCCCGGCTGCGCGTCATCGGGCCCATCACGAGCCTGTTGGGCAGTTCCAGCTTGCCCATCGTCAGCGGCTCGAAGAACTCGTTCACGTCGTTCCTCCCGTGGATCGGTGTTGCACGGCAGCCTGCGGGCCGGCGGCGGGCGGGCCCAGTGCCCCGCGTTGGCTACTCAGCCGGTGACCAGGCAGGCCGTGACGTCCCTCGGCCTTCGGTACCGTTCGCGCATGGACAGGCAGGACGAACTGGGGCGGTTCCTCAAGTCGCGGCGGGCGCGGCTGCGGCCCGCGGACGTCGGGCTCACCGCGTACGGGGAGCGGCGGCGGGTGCCGGGGCTGCGCCGGGAGGAGCTCGCGCAGCTCGCGGGGGTGAGCGTCACCCACTACACGCGGCTCGAACAGGGCCGCGCCCACCACGTGTCCGCGGAGATCGTCGACGCGATCGCCGGGGCGCTGCGGCTCACCGGCGAGGAGCGCGCCCACCTGCACCGGCTGGTCCGGCCCGCGCGGCGCGACGGCGTCGCCGCGCCCCCGGTCGTCCGTCCGGGGCTGCGGCACCTGCTGGACTCCCTGGTGCTGACGCCCGCCGTGGTGATCGGCCACCACACCGAGATCGTCGCGTGGAACCCGCTGATGAACGAACTCGTGGGCCTGGACGTCCTGCCGCGGGAGCGGCGCACGATGTCGCACTGGCTGTTCTTCGGCGATGCCGCGCGCTCGCGCATGGGGGACACCTGGGAGGCGCACGCCCGCCGCAACGTGGCGTTCCTGCGCACCGCCCTGGCCCGGCACCCGGACGACGAGCGCCTGCGCGGCCACGTGGCGGTGATGCGCGTGCAGAGCACCGAGTTCGAGCGCCTGTGGCAGGTGCACGAGGTGCACGAATGGGTGAGCGGCGACGTGGGCGAGCTCAGCCTCCGGCATCCGGACGCCGGCGTGCTGGAGCTGAGCTACGAACGCGTGCTGCTGCCGAGCGACCCGGGCCTCAGCGGCCTGACCCTGTGGACGGCGCCGCCCGGCTCCCCGTCCCACGCCGCCCTGCGCCGACTCGCCGAACGCCTGGAGTCCGCCGCCCCCTGACGCGCCCGTACAACCGGGGGTTGTCGGACGCTCGTGCGGTGGTTGTTGGCGGTGCGGCGCGCGTCCCTGCTTTGATCTCGCGGTCGGGGCGGGCGGGCGGAGGACGGCATGGACGCGGGACGGCGGTTCGAACGGTTCTGGGCGGCGTACGCGGCGAGCACCTTCGGGACACGGCTCGCGTTCGACGCGTTCGCCCTGATCGCGATCCTGGTGCTGCATTCGGGACCGGCGGCGGTGTCGCTGCTGGCGGCGCCGGGACGGCGGCGGGGGCGGCGATCGCGGTGCCGCTCGGGCCGTGGACGGAGTACCGGCGCAAGCGTCCGGTGATGATCGCGATGGACGTCGTCCGGGCGGTGGCGCTGCTGAGCGTGCCCGCCGCGTTCGCGCTCGGCCGGTTGACGTTCGTCCACCTGCTCGTCGTGGCGGTGGTCGTCGCGGCGGCCGAGCTCGCGTTCCGGGCGGCGAGCGGCGCGTACCTGAAGTGGCTGGTGCCGCCGGAGCGGCTGCTCGCCGCGAACGGGCGGCTGGAGTCGACGACCTGGACCGCGACCGCGCTCGGGCCGCCGCTCGGCACCGCCGCGATCGGGCTGTTCGGCCCGGTCACGACCATGGTCGCGAACGCGGTGGGGCACCTGCTGTCGGCCGGGTGGCTCCGCGCGATCGACGCGCGCGAGCCCCGTCCCGTCCGGCCGGACGGGCGGCGGGCACGGGCCGGCGACCTGCTCGACGGGTGGCGCTACATCCTGGCCGACCCGACGCTGCGCCTGCTGTTCCTGAACACGACGCTGGTCAACGGCCTGATCATGGCGACGTCGCCGCTGCTCGCCGTGCTGATGCTCGGCGGGCTCGGGTTCGCGCCCTGGCAGTACGGCCTGGTGTTCGCGCTGCCGTGCGTCGGCGGCCTGATCGGGTCGCGGCTGGCGAACGGGCTCGTCGCCCGGTTCGGGCCGCACCGGGTCATGCGCACCGCCGGGACGCTGCGCGTCTGCTGGCCGCTCGGGCTCGCGTTCGTCGGCCCGGGCGTGCCGGGGATGGTGCTCGTCACCGTCGTGGAACTCGGGTTGATCGTCTGCATCGGGGTGTTCAACCCGGTGCTCGCCACCTGCAGGCTCGAACGGACCGCGCCGGACCGGATCGTCCGGACGCTATCCGCCTGGTCGGTCACCGCCAAGGTCGCGACCGCGGCCCTGACGGCGGTGTGGGGGCTGCTGGCCGGTGCCGTCGGCTCCCGCGCGGCGATCGCCGCCGCGGGCGTGGCCGTCCTGGCGACGCCGCTGCTGCTCCCCCGCCGCGACCGGACGGCGGTCACGGTTCCCGGAGCGCTCCCGCGATGACCGCGGCGACGACCTTGCGGACGGCCGCGGCGTCCGGCGGCGCGCTCGTCCGGTCGGCGAACAGCAGGTGCCCCGCCCCGATGAGCGTGGGCGCGAGGGTCTCGACGTCGGCGTCCGCGGCGAGGCGGCCCCGGTCGCGTTCGGCGGCGAGGTAGCCCGCGATCATCGCGGTGGCCTCGGCCAGGACCGGGACGCCGACCGGACGGTCCGCGCGCAGGCGCGCGCGCAGTTCGTCGCGTGACGTCACGAGGCCGATGATCGCGACGGCGACCGTCCCGAACAGGTCGGTGAGCGCGGTGGTGAGGTGCCCGGCGACGGTGCCGGTCCCGGCGGCGGCGCGCAGCGCGGCCGCCTGGACGCCGATCCCGGCGACGCGGTCCTGGACCAGTTCGGCGAGGAAGGCGTCGAAGTCGGCGAAGTGCCGGTGCAGGACGCCCTTGGCGCACCCGGCCTCCGTGGTGACCGCGCGGCTGGTCAGCGCGCTCGGCCCGTCCCGCAGGAGCACCCGCTCGGCGGCGTCGAACAGTTGCCGCCGCACGTCCCGGATCGCCACGCCTGTAGGCACCGTCCACGCCCCTTTCCTCGCCGTACCCTCCAATATTGGACGAGTGGGCGATCGCCCACTAATGTGGGCACATGCCCACTCTACCGACGGACCCCCACCGCGCCCGGCAGATGGCCGAGTCGTTCGGCGCGGACACCGAACGCTACGACCGGACGCGCCCCCGCTACCCAGACGCCATGGTGGCGGCGATCGTCGCCGGCTCCCCCGGCCCCGACGTCCTCGACGTCGGCTGCGGCACCGGCATCGCCGCCCGCCAGTTCGCGGCGTCCGGCTGCCGGATCCTCGGCGTCGAACCGGACGACCGGATGGCCGACTTCGCGCGCCGGAGCGGCGGATTCGCCGTCGAGACCGCGACGTTCGAGGACTGGGACCCCGCCGGACGCACGTTCGACGCCGTCATCGCCGCGACCGCCTGGCACTGGGTGACCCCCGGCGCCGGTGCGGCCAAGGCGGCACGGGTCCTGCGCCCCGGCGGACGGTTCGCGGCGTTCTGGAACGTGTTCGAACTCCCGCCCGAAGTGGCCGACGCGACCGCGGACGCCTGCCGCCGCGTCATGCCGGACTCCCCGATCGACTTCCGGGCCATGGGGAGAAGCGGCCCGGACACGTACGGGCCGGTGCTCGACCGGGCCGCCGACGGCATCCGCGAGGCGGGCGGCTTCGACGCCCCCGAACAGTGGCGGTTCGAGTGGGAACATCCGTACACCCGCGACGAATGGCTCGACCAGATGCCCACCCAAGGCGCCTTCACCCGCCTCCCCCCGGACGCGCTCGCGCAGGTGCTCGACGGCACCGGCGCGGCGATCGACGCACTGGGCGGAAGCTTCACCATGCGCTACACGGCGCTCGTCCTGACCGCCGCCCGCCCGGCCGCCCCCTCCTAATGTTGATCTGCGGCGTGTTGCCCAAACTCGGGCGCCCATAAGGGCAACACGCGCAGATCAACGAACCCAGGCGAACCCCGCACTGGCCGTGATGGGAGCGTTCGTGGACGGACGGCTTCCCTTGGGGCGCCGGCCGCGGAAGGGTGTTCGGCATGGACGGGTGGAGATCGGTACAGATGGGAGACATCGTCTCGGGCACGGTCGTGGAGATCGGCCGGGGCATCACGGTGCGGCT
The DNA here is from genome assembly GCF_001942465.1 of Actinomadura sp. CNU-125. Classification (GTDB taxonomy): domain Bacteria; phylum Actinomycetota; class Actinomycetes; order Streptosporangiales; family Streptosporangiaceae; genus Spirillospora. The sequence continues at coordinate 4,226 of NZ_MKJY01000123.1, read as the reverse complement.
CGACGGGGACCTCGCCGCGGCGACGGCGATCGTCGGCGGTCTCGACGCGGGCTGGACCACGCGGTGGAAGGAGACCGTCCGGATCGGTGGACGGATCACCGCCGAAGTGGTGCACGTCGACGCCGAAAGCGGACGGATCGGGCTTTCGACGGCCGCGACCGAGCACGCCGAACTGTGGGCGTTCCTGAAATCGAAGCGCATGGGCGACGTGCTCGGCGGCACGGTCGCGGACATCCAGAACTTCGGTGTGTTCGTGGCGCTCGACGAGGGCCCGCCGCATCCGGTCTACCCGGGGGTCGGGTTCGTGACGATCCCGGAACTGTCGTGGCGGCGCTTCGAGGCGCCGACCGACGTCGTCACGGTCGGCGAGCACGTCGAGGGCGAGTTCCTGCAGTTCGACACGTGGAACGGCGAAGCCCGGCTGTCCCTGCGCGCGCTGCGTCCCGACCCCTTCCAGGCGTTCGCGGACGGGACGCGCGCCGGGCGGCGCCTCACCGGCCGGGCGGTCAAGGTCGTCCCGTTCGGCGTCTTCGTCGAGGTCGCCGACGGCATCGAGGGCCTGCTGCACAAGGACGAACTGGGCGTCGACTCCCTCGACGAGGACGATCCGGACGGGCCCGTCCGTCCCGGCGACACGATCGAGGTGGTCGTCCGCGAGGTGGACCGCACCCGCCGCCGCCTCGCCCTCGGAATCGACCGAGCGCCGTTACCTCGGAGGTAATCGAACCGCGGGTGCGGGCGGTGACAGGGTCGGCGGTATGGAACGCGCACTGGAAGTCACGGCGGGCGGCCGTGTCCTGTGGGGGACGCTCGCGCTGGCCGCGCCCGGCCTCAACCTCAAGCTGGCGGGCATCGGCGACCGCGACACCCCCGAACTCAGGTACCTGATCCGGGTCTTCGGCAGCCGGGCGGTCGCGCTCGGCCTCGGCTACCTGCTGAGCGACGCCGAGGCGCGCCGCCGCTGGCGGCGGCTGTGCCTGGTGGTGGACGTCTGCGACACCGCGGCCGGGGCCGCCCACCTGGTCCGCGGGGACGTGCCGCGCCCGACGGCGGCCGGGCTGGCGGCGATCACCGGCGCGTACGCGGCGACGGGCCTGCTGGCGCTGCGCGCGGAGAACCGGCGGGACCGGACGTCCTGAGCGTCAGAGCCGGAAGAGGTTGAAGTGGTACGACTCCATCTCCTTGCGTTTGATCGTGCCGACCGTCCGCAGCATCAGCCGGTAGGTCCGGGAAAGGTCGCGGCGGACCGGCTCCGGCAGGCTGAGGAACGTGCACGAGTCGAGCAGCGAGATGCCGTCGCGCCACTTCTCGACCTCGCGGGCGTCGTCGCACCGCCACCGCATCCGCGCCGCCATGAGGCGGAGGACGTCGTGACCGTCCTGGTTGTCGACCATGTGCCCGGACGCGGTCTCCAGTGCGAGGTTCGCACCGGGGAGCCGTCCGGCGATGAGCTCGAACACCGAACGGACGTCCGCCTCGTCGAGGTAGATGAGAACCGCTTCGGCGACCAGGAAGTAGGGCCCCGGGCCGGCGGCGACGTCCCGGAGCCAGCCGGGGTCGGTGACCGAGGACGCCACCATGCGGCGGCGGTCGGTGTCCTGGAAGAACTCGCGGCGCAGGTCGATGACGTCGGGCAGGTCGAGGTCGAACCAGTGCACGGTGCCGTTGTCGAGCCGCTCGAACCGGGTGTTGAGGCCCGTGCCGATCTCCACGACGGTCCCGGACGGGTGGCGCTCCAGGAAGTCGCGCACCCACGCGTCGAACAGCAGCGTGCGCAGGTTCGACCCGAGCAGGCTCCGCGCCCCGTCGAACCGCGCGAAGTCGTAGTCCAGCGCCTCGACCATCTCGACGGCGCGCGGATCGCTGAGCATCCCGCGCCGCTTGCGCGTCTCGACGGCCCGCGCGTAGAGGGGGATGAGCAGGGTCTCCTGGACCTCACCGAGTTCCGGAGCCCGTCTGGCCTGGGACATCCTCAGCGCCTTTCCGCCGGACGTCGGCGGACGGGCGCGCCCCTCGGGGCCGCCCCCGTCCGCCAGGTTAGGTTCGCCAAACCTAAGCGAACTTAGGCTTGCCTAACAAGACCCAAAACGCGCTCGATCTTCGTGCCGGACTCAACGGCGGGCTTCGCACCGGCCTCGCCGCGCCGCAGGGCGCGCACGCGGTGCGCGGGAACGCTGAGCGCGGCCGCCACGAAGATCACCTGCATCACCGTGCGCGGGATCAACTGGTCCTCCCACGGCAGGTCCGACCGGCTCAGCGCCAAGTGCACGTTCGCGGGGAACATGGCGACCATCATCAGGGCGAGCCCCCCGGCGGCCCACGGCGCGGTCCGTCCCCGCAGGAGCGCCGCCGCACCGGCCAGTTCCAGCACACCGGTGACGGTGACCAGGAATCCCGGCGCGGGCAGCGCGGGCGGCACCATCTCGATCATCTCCTGGCGCATGCCGACGAAGTGCGCGATCCCGGTCAGGGTGAACATCGCGGCGAGCCCGCCGCGCACCGCCACCGGCCACTGCCGCAGCCGCCGGATCCCCGCCCGGCCCGCGACGAGCCCGGCCAGCGTCCCCCCGATCAACACGATCAACGGTCCCATGATCTGCCTCCTTCGCTCGAACTTGTCACTGACTAGATTCGCTCGACGAAGGACATCTTGTCAATGCCTAGATTTCAACGTTGGGCAAAAGACGCGAAGAGGGGCGAGTTGTCTCTACCGAAATAGCGACCCTGAGTGAATGGCGAGTCGCTGTACGTGATTCCTCGGATACCGTCACATCCGAGCTTCATCACAGAATGTAGTCGCTTCACTGTGGATCGTCACAAGGAGGGTCATGATCTTCAAGAAGGTCGCCGTCGTCACCGCTCTCGCGGGGTCCGCGCTCTCGGTCGGTGCGTTCACCACGCCCGCCCACGCCGCGTCCTGGCACAACACCGGGCAGACGTTCTACTGGCACTCCAGCTGCGACGCCGCCGGCAAGGCGGGCATGCAGTCCGGCTGGCAGGCGTACGACTGCAAGGGCAGCTCCGCGCCGTGGGCCAGCTACGAACTCTGGGGCCTGTACTGATCCGGCCGATGCCGACCCGGTCCGTGGTGTGATCGGAGGCCGCCCCCGTCCCGCGTCGGCGGGGGCGGCCGCTCCCTCGCAAATCAATGAGGCCGATGCATGGGCACCACCCGATTGATCTGTATCTAAGATCGATCCATGGAGCTCCAGCAGATGCGCTACGTCGTCGCCGTCGCGGAGACGAACAGCTTCACCCGGGCCGCCGAACGGTGCCTGGTCGTCCAGTCCGCGCTCAGCCACCAGGTCGCGCGGCTCGAACGGGAACTCGGCGCGCGGCTGTTCGAGCGCACCAGCCGCCGGGTGCGGCTGACGCCCGCCGGGGAGGCGTTCCTCCCGGCCGCCCGCCAGTGCCTGGACGCCGCCGAGCGTGCGGCGGCCGAGGTCGCCGCGGCCGTCGGGGAGATCCGCGGACGGCTCGCCGTCGGGCTGATCACGACCGTCGCGGCGGCCGACGTCCCGGGCGCGCTGCGCGACTTCCGCGGACGGTACCCGCACGTGCGCGTCAGCCTGCGCGTCGGCGCGAGCGAGGACCTCGTCGAGAAGGTCGTGCAGGGCTCCCTCGACCTCGCCTTCCTCGGGCTCCCGACCAACTCGCGGCCCCGCGGCGTCGCCGTCCACGAACTCGCCCGCGACCGCCACGTCGCCGTCGTGGCCCCGGGCCACCCCCTCGCCGCCGAAACGTCGGTCGACCTCCGCCGCCTGTCGTCGGAGACGTTCGTCGACCTCCCCGCCGGGACGTACGGACGCGCCCAGTCCGACCTGGCCTTCGCGGCGGCCGGTCTGGAACGCGACGTCGCGTTCGAGGTGACCAGCGCGGACTTCATCGACCGGCTCGTCGGCCAGGACCTCGGCGTGGCGCTGCTCCCGTCCGCCTACGCGCCCCGGCTCACCGGCGTGACCACGATCGAGGTCACCGACGCCCCGGGCCGGGTCGAGTACGTCGTCTGGAGCCGCTTCGGCCGCAGCCCCGCGACGTCCGCGTTCCTGGACGTCCTCGGCATCGCCCCCGGCGCGTGATCGCGCATCGGCGGACGAGGGCGCGCGGCGCCTCGTCCGCCGGGCGGCGTCACTCGGTGATGGTGGGGGGTTCGGTCAGGAACGGGCGCAGCTCCAGCCACTCGTGGATCGGCTCGCCCCCCGCGCCCGGCGCCGCCGACAGCTCCC